>CAIJXJ010000178.1 GCA_903824575.1 uncultured Methylobacillus sp. | reverse complement strand
GTGCAGGCCAGCATCCAGGGCGACGAGGTGCGCGTCACCGGTGCCAAGCGCGATCTGCTGCAGGACACGATTGCGCATGTGCGAAAATCAGTGACGGACTTTCCACTGAAGTATGGGAATTTTAGGGAATAAATACAGGGACTAGGGGGTTAAGAACAGGGACTGGGGCGGTGCGTTGTTTTTGATTTTTCAAGTCCCGAGTCCCCAGCCCCGTTTTAAGGATTAATTTTTATCATGAAATGTATTTTAGCGCTGCTGTTTTGCAGCATGCTGTTGGCTGGTTGCAATACTGTGCGCGGTGTTGGCCGGGATTTGGAACAGGCTGGTGAAGCCATACAGAAGACCACCAAGTAGGTGGGTATGTGAAGCAGGGACTAGGGGCTGGGGACTAGGATAATGGTGGCGTTTTTGATTTCCCAGCCCCTAGTCGCGTTGTTAAGGAATTTGAATGTTAAGAACAGGTTTTATTGGTTGGCGTGGCATGGTGGGTTCGGTGCTGATTGCACGCATGCGCGAAGAGCGTGATTTTGAACTCATAGAGCCCGTATTTTTTACTACCTCCAGCCCAGGGGCTTCTGGCCCCGATGTGGGCCGGCAAGTGCCGTCTCTGCAGGACGCAAAAGACATCACGGCATTGAAGGCGATGGATGTCATCATCTCCTGTCAGGGCGGCGATTACACCACTGAGATCTTTCCGAAGTTGCGGAGCGAGGGCTGGAATGGACACTGGATTGATGCTGCCTCGACCCTGCGCATGGAAGCCGATGCCGTCATCATTCTCGATCCTGTCAATCGGGATGTGATCGATCAGGCGCTGGCAGACGGTGGTCGTAACTGGATCGGCGGCAATTGCACGGTATCTCTGATGCTGATGTCCCTCGGCGGCCTGTTTCGCGAAAACCTGGTGGAATGGGCAACCTCCATGACCTACCAGGCGGCCTCCGGTGCTGGCGCACAGAACATGCGTGAACTGCTGAAACAAATGGGTGAAACTCACCGGATCGCGCAGGATCTGCTGGCGGATCCCACTTCCGCCATCCTGGATATCGACCGTGAAGTGGCTGGTATCTTGCGCGACGAGCGCTTCCCTACCGCCCATTTTGGCGTGCCCCTGGCCGGTAGCCTGATCCCTTGGATTGACAAGGATCTGGGTAATGGTCAGAGCAAGGAGGAGTGGAAAGGCGGTGCTGAAACCAACAAGATTCTGGGTCGTTCAGACCACCCGACTCCGATCGACGGCTTGTGCGTGCGCATCGGCGCCATGCGCTGTCATTCCCAGGCGCTCACCATCAAGTTGCGTAGCGATGTGCCGATGGACGAGATTAATAATATCATCGCATCCAGCAACAACTGGGTGAAGGTGGTGCCGAACGAGCGCGAAGCCAGCGTACGCGAACTGACTCCGGCAGCAGTGACTGGCACGCTGACTGTCCCGGTTGGTCGCTTGCGCAAGATGAACATGGGTGGCGAATACCTGTCTGCGTTCACCGTGGGTGACCAGTTGTTGTGGGGTGCGGCTGAACCATTGCGACGCATGTTGCGCATTCTGGTGGCGCGATAATCTGTCTCCATAGGTCTGACAAATGTAATAAGTAGCATGAGCTTGCAACACTAACTATTTGATGTTATTTTAATAACCGTAGCGATAGCTCTTACATAAGGTGGGATAGTGTATAACTCCAGAATCAAACGGATTTCGCTGGCTGTCTGTCTTGCGCTGATGCCATTTGCGGTCAATGCCGCAGGCTTGGGTAAGTTGACTGTGTTTTCCGGACTTGGTGAGCCGCTGAATGCGGAGATAGAGTTATCTGCTTCCAATGAAGAGCTGTCTTCTCTTGCGGCGCGCATTGCCCCTGCGGAAATTTATACGGAACAGGGTCTGGATCGCCCCAATGGCCTCAATGCATTGCGGGTGGAGTTGAGCCGCCAGGAAAATGGCACACCAGTCATCAAGCTGAGTTCCACACAGCCGGTCAATGATCCGTTCCTGGATATGCTGATCCAGATGGAGTGGTCGACCGGTAGATTGTTGCGTGAATACACCGCATTGCTGGATCCCCCTGGTTATGGTGATCAAAAACTGAACTCCACTGCCGCACCCGTGGTCGCTGCACCCGCCACAGCGGCGGCCACTCCAGCGGTTGCAACCAAGCCGCCACAGAAATCCGCCCAAAAATCCGACAAGGTGCCCAAGATTGCAACCCCGGCTCCCGTTCCTGTCGCATCGGATTCGGTGCAAGGAGAATCGGCAGTACAGCCGGCATTACAGGATAATGCTTACACGACCAAGCCAGGTGATACGCTGGGTGGCATTGCCAAGCAGAAGATGGTCGAAGGCGTGAGCCTGGAGCAAATGCTGGCGGGGCTGTATCGCAACAATCAGGACGCCTTTATCAAGGGCAACATGAACCGCCTGAAAGTCGGGCAGATCATACGCACGCCCGCCAGTGAAGAGCTGCAATCCTTGAGCCATGCGGACGCGGCCAAGGAAGTTCACGTGCACTCCGTGGATTGGCAGGGCTACCGCAATAAACTCGCAGGCGCGGTCGCCAAGTCGGAGCCGCAGGCCGAGGACGCGTCAAGCCATTCCATGACGGGAAAAATTACAACGCCCGCTGAGGACAAGTCGGCAGCGCCGGCAGTTGGTCCGCGTGATGTCGTCAAACTGTCCAGAAGCCGTGTCGCAACAGCCAAGCCTGGTGCGGCGGAGGCCCCGGTCAGCAAGTTGGCCAGCGGTGAAGATGCAACCGCGCGGGATAAGGCGGCAAAAGATGCCGATGAGCGGCTGGCACTCCTGAACAAGCAACTGCAAGACATGCGCACGCTGCTGCAGGCCAGGAATCAGGCTTTGGCTGAATTACAGAAGAATGCAGCGACGAGCAGCAAGCCCGCCGTGCCTGCCACGCCTGCAACTACTGAGGCAAATTCTACCCCGCAGCCAGTCGCCGCCGCTGAAGTTAAACCGACCGAAGTTAAACCAACCGAAGTTAAACCTGCGGAAGCCGTTGCCGAGTCCAAGCCGAAACCTAAACCTAAACCGAAACATGTACCACCCGTTGTGGCTCCAACACCTGAGCCGGCTCTTTTTGATGACCCTATGATGCTGGCAGCGGCTGGGGGAGGATTGCTGGCTTTGCTGGGTGGCGCATGGCTCTATTTGCGCAACAAGCGCAAGAAAGGACTGGACAGTTTTGAGCGAGGCATCCTGAGTACCAGTGGCCTGAAATCGAATACGGTGTTTGGGAATACCGCAGGTGGCATGGTCGATACCGGGGATACTTCGTTCCTGACGGACTTGTCGCAAGGTTCGGGCGGCATGATCGATACCAATGATGTCGATCCTATCGCTGAGGCTGAAGTCTACATGGCTTATGGACGCGACGTTCAAGCGGAAGAAATTCTGAAGGACGCCATTGTCAGGGAGCCCCGGCGCTATGAATTGCATCAGAAATTGCTTGAAATTTACGCGAACCGCAAAGATCTGACTGCGTTCGAAACGTTGGCGGGTGAACTTTATGCCACGCTGGGGGCAACAGACCCCAACTGGCAGAAGTTTGCGGCCATGGGACGGGCACTGGAGCCGGAAAATCCGCTGTATCGTGAAGAAGTTTCTTCGGTCACCACCGCTTCGGGCATTCAATCGTCTTCGCAGGAATTTTCTCCATCGGTCAGTGCGCCCGAGCAGGAAGCAGCTCAGCCTGTCGTCAGCGAGCAAATAGACACGCCTGACTTTACAGACTCCGTGCCAGCAACAGAGGATGTTTTGGATTTTGATCTTGGTTCTGCTAGCGATGACGTGCCGTTTGTTCAGCCAGAGCCAGCGGCAGAGCATGAAACGCTGCTTGATCTGGAGCTTGCGGATGAGGTGCCGGATCAGGCCGACACTCTTGATGCGAACAATGAGATGCTGGATTTCAGTTTCGACTTGCCAGAGCCGGCCAGTGCCGACAATGTTCAGTTGGACATTGAGGAACTCGATCTGAGCCCTGAGCTTGATCTGACCCCAGAGCTAGATCTGACCCCAGAGCCTGAGGCTGAGATAAAAAATGTCGCTGCAATAGAAACCATCCCGGAGATGCTGCCTGATGAGTTGGCCGCTCCCTCCGTGCCGGAGTCTGCGGTTCCAGACATTGATTTTGATCTGACAGACATTGACGTGGCAGAGAAAGTGACAGCGCCAGCGGAGGAAGTATTAGATCTATCGTTTGATTTGCCTGAACTTGAAGCCGAAGCTGAGCCCGAGTTGGCTAAAATTGAGGCGCAGCCTGCTGGACAAACGGCAGATGTGTTAGCTGAGAGCACATTGCCGGCAATGCCGGATATCGATTTCGATCTCGATTTTGATCTGCCGGCAGTTGAGGACAAGGCGTCGCCTGTTGAATTGCCAGCGGTAGAAGACGCTAAAATTGAGGATCAAAAGACGGAAGCGGCTTCGGTTGCTGCGGCAAATGAAGTGGATGCGCTGGCTGAAGAGATCGTGCTGGCTGCTACTGCGGAAGACGCCAATGACCTTGACTTCGATTTTGATGTTGATTTTGACGAAGCGACGCCCACTGCAGCGTCTACTACCCCCCCGCTTGACCTGCCGGACTTGAATCTGTCCGAAATCAGCCTTGACCTGGATGAGCCAACTCCTGTTCCTGCCAAGGTAACGGCGGCGGCAAAAGCTGCGGTTGCAGCATCCGTTGTTGAAGAGGACATTGAAAATATTCCATTCGGCACCGATGAGCCAACTGATGTGGATACCAAGTTGGATCTGGTCGCGGCTTATGTCGATATGGGTGACAGCGAAGGTGCACGTGAATTGCTGGAAGAGGTGCTGCAAGAGGGTGGACCCAAGCAACGAGAGCGTGCTCAGGTCATGATGGATAAGCTGGCTTAGTTACAAAATGGACAGGATGATGGCCGGGCCAGCAGGCCCGGCTTTTTTTTAGTGTGCGCTCCCAAGGGTGCACTCAATTGGGTAAATCGCCTTGCATCCATCGCTACGTATTATTGCCCTGATCACACTGGCTTTTCTGCTACAGATCGGCGGGATCTGGTCGCTGGGTGTTATTGGCATGCCGGTCATGCTTGCTGCGGCTTGGCTTTATCCGCTCAAGTATTGGCACATGCTGATGCGCTCACGCTGGCTGCTATTGACGTTGTTAATGATCTTTTCATTCACAACCCCTGGGGAGTACGTGCATGGCTGGAATCCGGCCTTTGCGCCGACGCTTGAGGGAATCACCAGTGGGATGCTGCAGGCCGGCAGGTTGGTCGTCATGCTGGCCGGACTTGCTCTATTGCTTGGCAGCACGGGCCGGGAGGCGCTGATGTCAGGCATCTATGTTCTGATCCAGCCATTACAGGTCTTGGGACTCTCTCCTGGACGTTTTACAGCACGGCTGTGGCTCACCCTGCATTATGTCGAGCAAGCACCGGTTCACCCGCAAGGCACTAAATGGGCCATGCTCGATAGATTGGCATTGGATGATTTCACTGATTCTTCACAGCAACTAGTCCTGCAGATGCCCGGCCTTGGCTGGGTTGATGCATTGGCCTTATGCGCGCTGGCATTATCCCTGTGGTGGTGGCTGGCATGAGGGTGGCTTTGGGACTAGAGTACGATGGTCGCCCTTGGTGCGGCTGGCAAAGCCAGTCCAACGGTTGCGGTGTTCAGGATCAACTGGAACTGGCATTGATGGAAGTGGCTGGCCATCCCGTCAGGACGCACGTTGCTGGCCGGACCGATGCTGGTGTACACGCCATGGCCCAGGTCGCACATTTCGATACCGAGGTCACGCGTGCTACCAATGCTTGGGTGAGGGGCGTCAATGCCTTTTTGCCCAGCAGCATCCGTGTGCGCTGGGCGATGCCGGTGTCGGAGGAGTTTCATGCGCGATTCACGGCTCGTGGTCGGCATTATCAATACTTGCTGCTCAATGGCCCGGTGGCGCCGGCGATCATGGATGGCAAGGCTGGTTGGTATCACCGCCCGCTTGATGTTGGCACCATGGCCGCGGCGGCCAATCACCTGTTGGGAGAGCATGATTTCAGTGCCTTCCGCGCCGCCGAATGTCAGGCAAAGTCGCCCGTCAAGCAACTCCATCAGGCAGAGGTGCGCCGTGTGGGTGAGCACATCCTGTTCGAGTTCTTTGGTAATGCTTTTCTGCACCATCAGGTACGGAACATGGTGGGCGCTCTGGTTTATATCGGTCGTGGCAGTCATCCGCCGTCATGGATGAAAGGGTTGCTGGCCGCAAAAGACCGCACCCTGGCGCCGCCTACCTTTTCTCCCGGCGGGCTCTACCTCACCGGGGTCGATTACGACCCGAAATGGGCCTTGCCGGAGTGTTTGCGCAGTTGCGTCGCCAAGGGGGCAAGCTGACAGTCACGGCGCTTTGGGTTAACCTGACATCTTTTTGATGGGCTCCATCCCTTGCGCACTCGGGTCAAAATTTGCGGCATCACTCGCATCGAGGATGCCATGGCTGCCGTTGAAGTCGGCGCCGATGCCATCGGACTGGTGTTCTACCCGCACAGTCCTCGCCATGTGGAGATACGGCGTGCAGCCGAGATCAAGTCCACGTTGCCGCCTTTTGTCAGCGCCGTTGGCCTGTTTGTCGATGCCCCGGTTGCAGATGTTTACGCGGTCTTGAACAGTGTCCGTTTGGACCTGTTGCAATTTCATGGCGAGGAGTCACCAGACTATTGCATCCAGTTCGGCGTGCCTTATCTCAAGGCCGTGCGCGTCAGGCCGGAGACAAATTTGGTACAATACGCAATTGACCATGCTGGTTCGCAGGCCCTGTTGCTGGATGCTTATGCCGCAGGCACACCGGGAGGCACCGGGCAGACTTTTGACTGGGCCCTGATCCCGGCGGCGCTGTCCCGGCCGGTCATCCTGGCGGGTGGACTTGATGCGGGGAATGTCAGCGCAGCCATTCACCAGGTCCGGCCTTACGGGGTGGATGTCAGCGGTGGCGTTGAACAGTCAAAAGGGATCAAGGATGTGGCCAAAATGGCGGCATTCATGCGTGCGATCGCATCTTAGTAACTTAACTGGAACTGATACCGTATGCAGAAGTATGATTTTCCTGATGTCGGTGGCCATTTCGGCCAGTATGGCGGCATTTACATGGCGGAGACGCTGATCCCGGCGGTGGAGGAACTGCGTCGCCAGTACCTGATATTTCGTGACGATCCAGAGTTCAAGGCCGAATTCGCCTACGAATTGAAGCACTATGTCGGTCGTCCCAGTCCGATTTATCATGCCCGTCGCCTGTCTGAGTATGTTGGCGGCGCGCAGATCTACCTGAAGCGTGAAGACTTGAATCACACCGGTGCGCACAAGATCAATAATGCCATTGGCCAGGCCCTGCTAGCTCGCCGCATGGGCAAGAAGCGCGTCATCGCCGAGACCGGTGCTGGCATGCATGGCGTGGCAACGGCGACGGTGGCGGCACGCTTCGGCATGGAGTGCATCGTCTACATGGGCGCTGAGGACATCCAGCGCCAAGCGCCCAACGTGTTCCGCATGAAGCTCCTGGGGGCGACTGTGGTGCCGGTGGAAAGCGGTTCCAGGACGCTGAAAGATGCCTGTAACGAAGCTATTCGTGATTGGGTCACCAATGTTGATAGTACCTTCTATATCTTCGGCACTGCGGCAGGACCTCACCCTTATCCGATGATGGTGCGCGATTTTCAATGCGTCATCGGCAATGAGGCCAGGGTGCAGATGCCGGAGATGATAGGGCGTCAGCCGGACGCCGTGATTGCCTGTGTCGGCGGCGGCTCGAATGCCATTGGCATTTTCCATCCTTTTATCGAACATGAGTCCGTGCGCCTGATCGGCGTGGAGGCAGGTGGCCATGGCATTGGCAGCGGACAACATGCCGCACCCTTGACCGCGAATGCCAAGGTCGGGGTGCTGCACGGTAACAAGGTTTACCTGATGCAGGACGAGAACGGCCAGATTGTCGAAACGCATTCCATTTCGGCCGGCCTCGATTATCCCGGGGTCGGCCCGGAACATTGCCTGCTGAAGGATATCGGTCGCGCCGAATATGTCGCTATCAATGACGATGAAGCGTTGCTTGCCTTTGATGCCTTATGCCGGTTTGAGGGCATCATCCCGGCGCTGGAATCGAGTCACGCTCTGGCGCATGCGATGAAAATAGCGCCGGGCATGGATAACAACAAGGTGTTGCTGGTAAACCTGTCTGGCCGTGGCGACAAGGACATGAATACCGTGGCGCGGTTAAAGGGAATTACGTTGTGAGTCGTATTCAGGCAGTATTCGAACAACTAAAACTGGCCAATCGCCGCGCGCTGATCCCATTCATCACGGCGGGCGACCCTAATCCACAATTCACGGTGCCACTGATGCATGGCATGGTGGCGGCAGGCGCCGACCTGATCGAACTTGGCGTGCCGTTTTCGGACCCGATGGCGGATGGCCCGACCATACAGCGCGCCTCCGAGCGCGCGCTGAAACATAAGGTCAGCCTGACGAATGTCCTGGGCATGGTGGCTGAATTCCGCCGCCAGGATGCCAGAACCCCGGTAGTGCTGATGGGTTACGCCAATCCGATAGAAGCCATGGGCCATGAGGTGTTTGCCAGGCTCGCCGCAGCCAGCGGCGTTGATGGCGTGCTGACGGTGGACTATCCACCCGAGGAAAGCGCCGGATTCGTTTCCGTGCTGAGGCAACAAAACATCGACAGCATTTTCCTGTTGGCACCCACCACGACAGACGCGCGGGTCGAGCATGTTGTGCGGCTTGCCAGTGGCTTCATCTATTACGTTTCGCTCAACGGCGTGACCGGGGCCGCCAACCTGGATGTGGATGATGTTGCGCTCAAGGTCGCCTCGATTCGTCGCCATACCAGCTTGCCGATTGGCGTCGGTTTTGGTGTGCGTGATGGAGCGACGGCCCGCGCTGTTGGGGCAATTGCCGATGCCGTCGTGGTCGGGAGTCGCATGGTGCAAGAGGTCGAAAATTCGTCGGAAGCCGAGGTGGTGGCCAATGTGGGCCGTCTGGTGGCCGAGTTGCGAAGCGCGATCGACGCGCAATTGTGAGGATATGACATGAGCTGGCTACAGAAACTTCTCCCCCCCAAGATCAAACGCAGCCTGGGCGACTCCAAGAAGACGGTGCCGGAAGGCCTTTGGAGCAAGTGTCCCTCTTGCGAAGCGGTGCTTTATCGCACTGACCTGGAAAACAATCAGGAAGTCTGTCCCAAGTGCGGTTACCACAACCGTATTTCCGCGCGAACCCGGCTGGACTTCGTGCTGGATGTCGAAGGCCGGTTCGAAATCGGCGCCGAAGTCACTCCACTTGATCCGCTCAAGTTCAAGGACAGTCGACGCTATGCGGACCGCATCAAGGCCAGTCAGGCCGAAACGGGAGAGACCGACGCGCTGGTGGTGATTGCAGGGGCGATCAAGAGCATACCGGCCGTGGTGGCCGCGTTTGAATTCAAGTTTCAGGGTGGCTCAATGGGCTCCGTAGTGGGTGAGCGTTTTGTGCGTGGGGTAACGGTAGCCATCGAGCAGAAAGCCCCCTTCATCTGTTTCGCCGCGAGTGGTGGCGCACGCATGCAGGAAGGATTGTTCTCCCTGATGCAGATGGCCAAGACCAGTGCCGCATTGACCCAATTGAGCCGGGCTGGACTGCCTTTCATTTCGGTGTTGACGGATCCGACCATGGGCGGTGTCTCGGCAAGTTTTGCCATGCTAGGCGACATTATCATCGGTGAACCGCAGGCACTGATTGGCTTTGCCGGCCCGCGCGTGATTGAGCAGACGGTGCGAGAAACTTTGCCGGAAGGCTTCCAGCGTTCCGAGTTTCTGCTGGAGCACGGCGCACTGGACATGATCGTCGATCGTCGCGTGATGCGTGACAAGTTATCGGTGCTGATAGCTAACATGATGCGTCATCCTGCCGTTGCCTGACCCACAGTCCATGCCAGACAGCCTGTCTGGCTGGCTGGCCTATCTCGAACGATTGCACCCGAAGTCGATTGCCCTCGGCTTGAATCGCGTTAGCGTGGTCAGTGAAAGTCTGGCCTTGAGGCCGAAATTTCCCGTCATCACCGTCGCCGGTACCAACGGCAAGGGATCCTGTTGTGCCATGCTGGAGCGCATCTATGTTGAGGCCGGCTACCGGGTGGCCTGCTATACCTCGCCACATTTGCTCAGCTATAACGAACGTGTACGTGTCAATGGCATCGATGCAAGCGATGATGCCTTGGTCCAAGCGTTTGCCGCGATTGAAGCGGCGCGTGGGGCAACACCTCTGACTTATTTTGAGTTCGGCACCCTGGCCGCCATGTGGCATTTCATCTCAATGCAGGTGGATGTAGCCATTCTCGAAGTGGGTCTGGGGGGGCGATTGGACGCGGTCAATATTTTTGAACCGGCCTGTACGCTGGTGACCAGTGTTGAGCTCGATCATATGGATTATCTTGGGAACAGTCGTGACAGCATTGCGCGTGAGAAAGCTGGAATATTCCGTACAGCGATTCCTGCCGTTTGTGGTGACTCGAATCCGCCGGCCAGTCTGGTTGACTATGCCAAGGAGATTCACGCGGACTATCGGCAGGCCGGAGTTCATTTCAATTTTACCGAGCATGAGGGTTGCTGGGATTTCACTTCTGCCCATGGACGCATCGATGGATTGCCGTTGCCGGCATTGAATGGCAAGTTTCAACTCCATAACGCAGCTGCCGTGCTGGAAGTTGTGCAGTGCATGGATGCGCTGCTGCCGGTAAATCGCGAGGCTCTACAGGCCGGTCTTCAGCGTGTCTCATTGCCAGGACGCTTTCAACTAGTAGCGACCAAACCCGGCATCATTCTGGATGTCGCTCACAATCCGCATGCGGCATCAGCCTTGGCCGGGAATTTACGCCGGACCAGGGACGGAGGCAAGACGGTGGCGGTATGGGCCATGTTGGCAGACAAGGATATGATCGGGGTGGCGCGTGCGATGCAGGATGCCATCGATGAATGGATGGTCGCTGGCATTGCAGAAGCGCGTGGTGCGGATGCTGCGACTCTGCTTGGCTGTTTGCTTGCAGTGTCGACGGAGGTGAAAGTGCAAAGTTTTGAAGATGTCGTTTCCGCCTTCCGTCAAGCCTGTCAGGCGGTGGGGGAAAATGATAGAATCATCGTGTTTGGTTCTTTCTATACGGTAGCTGACGTGATGCGCGTGCTGTCAGAGCACGATCGTTAACTGCCGAGAGGCTTAAAGGTGGGGTATGGCAAATAATCAGATAAGCGAACAGGAATTGCAGTTCAGGAAACGTGCTCGCCGCCGCCTGGTTGGTGCCGTTGCGCTGGTATTGTTGATGGTTACGGTATTACCAATGATACTGGACGATAAGGGCGCCAAGACGCCACAGCCGGAAATTGCAATCAGCATTCCAAGCCAGGATGACGCAAACTTCACTTCCAGGATTACCCGGGAAGTACCGAAAGCCACAGCAGTTGTCCCTGCAGCGCCGGTCGCTGATGCTACCCTTGCAGCACCGGTCGCTGTTGCGACTCCGCTTGCCGGGCCACAGGTAGCGCCTCAGGCCTCAACTCAGGCCGCGACAAAACCCAATGCCGCACCTGCTCAGAATGCGGCACCGGTGCTTGATAAGCCTGAAGTTGCCGTGCCAGTTGCGGTGGACAAAGCGGCAGAGTCGCTGCCCGCAGTGGCTGACCCCGAGGCTAGTGTTACGCCGGCACCGGCCAGCAAGCCGCTGGATGCAGCCACCAGCTCAATTGGTAAGAAGGGTACGTTTTTCGTGCAAATTGGCGTGTTTGCCGAGAGTCCCCAGTTCAAGAAGCTGGAAGCCAAACTGAAGGCTATGGGTTTGCATCAGGTGCGCGAAAAACTCGATACGCCCAAGGGGCCGAAGATTCGATTGCGCGTTGGCAGTTATCCGACGCGCACTGATGCTGAAACCGTGCTCGATAAGCTGAAGTCGGCGGATATTCCGGGTATGATCGTCGCCAGTAAATAAATGACTTTATTTGATTATGTTGCTCTTGCGATCGTCGGGCTGTCGATACTGCTCAGCATGATGCGCGGTTTTTTGCGTGAATCGTTGTCGCTGGCCGGGTGGTTGGCGGCCTTTTTTGTGGCCAAGATATATACGCTGGAACTGGCCCCCTTGCTGCCGCCGGCTATCCCGACGCAATCCTTGCGCCTGCTGGCGGCCTTTGTGCTGCTGTTTCTGGCGACCTTGCTGATCGGCAGTCTGCTTGCCATAGCCTTGTCTGAAATTTTCAAGAAGATTGGCCTGGCCTGGCTGGATCGCTGGTTGGGGGCGTTGTTTGGTTTGGCACGCGGCTTGATGATACTGAGTGTGATGGTGTTGCTGGCCGGACTCACCAATATCCCTCAGGATCCGCGCTGGCGCAATGCGATGTTCAGCGCGCCATTGGAAGCCCTGGTAACGAGTGCGTTGCCTTGGTTTCCCAAGGGAGTCGCCACGCATGTCAAATATTAACGAGTTCCAGGGGCATCAATCATGTGCGGAATCATAGGCATCGTTGGCAAGAAACCGGTCAATCAGCCACTCTATGACGGTCTCCTGGTGCTGCAACATCGAGGGCAGGATGCCGCCGGCATCGTTACCAGCGATGGTGCTACGTTCTACATGCACAAGAATAATGGTCTGGTGCAGGACGTGTTTCAGACCCGCCATATGCGTAATCTGGTAGGAAATGTCGGCATCGGTCATGTGCGTTATCCGACCGCAGGATCTTCATCTGCCGCCGAAGCGCAGCCATTCTATGTTAATTCGCCATTTGGCATTGTGTTGGGTCACAACGGCAACCTCACCAATTCAGAACAGTTAAAGCGTGAGATGTTCCGGCAGGATTTGCGCCATATCAATACCAGTTCCGACTCCGAAGTGCTGCTCAACGTCCTGGCGCATGAGATTGAAAGCACGGCCAGGAGTGTCGTACTTGACGTTGACATGATTTTCAATGCCGTGGCCGGCGTGCACAAACGTGTCAAGGGTGCTTATGGCGTGGTAGCGATGATTGCCAATTACGGCCTGCTGGCGTTCCGCGATCCCAACGGCATCAGGCCCCTGGTGATAGGCCAACAGAAAACTGAGCTGGGGATAGAGCATATCGTCGCCTCCGAGAGCGTGGCGCTCGATGTGCTGGGCTTTACCTTGGTACGCGATGTGGCGCCGGGCGAGGCCATTTTCATTGATATGGATGGCAACTTCCATGCGCGCCAGTGTGCCGAGCATCCGCAGTTGACCCCGTGCATCTTTGAATATGTGTATCTGGCACGTCCCGACTCGGTAATCGATGGCGTTTCGGTGTATCAGACCCGTTTGCACATGGGCGAGAGCCTGGCCGAGAAAATCCACCGGGAATGGAGGCATCTCGATATTGATGTCGTTATCCCGATTCCAGACACCAGCCGGCCATCGGCCTTGCAACTTGCCAATGCGCTGAATTTGACCTATCGCGAAGGCTTCATCAAGAATCGCTATATTGGCCGTACTTTCATCATGCCGGGTCAGGCCTTGCGGCAAAAATCGGTGCGCCAGAAGCTGAATCCGATCGGCATGGAATTCAAGGGCAAGAACGTGTTGCTGGTAGATGACTCCATTGTGCGTGGCACTACCTCGCAGCGCATCGTACAGATGGCACGGGAGGCTGGCGCCAATAAGGTGTTCTTTGCGTCTGCGGCGCCGCCGGTGCGTTATCCCAACGTTTATGGCATCGACATGCCATCACGTGACGAGCTGCTGGCTACCAATCGTACCGACGAACAAATCTGTCGTGAGATTGGTGCTGACGCCCTGATCTACCAGGATCTGGACGCTCTGGTACGCGATATCCAGTTGAGCAATCCGGACATCGCACAATTCGACTGTTCCTGTTTTGACGGCAAGTACGTCACCGGGGACATTACCGAGGCCTATCTGGCGGCAATCGAAGCTGCACGCTCTGACGGAGACCGGCGCAAGAAGCCCGCCAATTCCAGCACGCAGATGGATCTTAATCTGGTCGGTTCCGAGCAGCAGGAAGAAGAAACACCGGCTTGAATCAGCGAATAGCTTGAATTGCATTTTCAGGTTGACAGGACAAATCATGAGTACATCAGCATTTCATCCCGAGACTCTGGGCGTTCGCGCCGGTAGCGTGCATTCCGAATTTGGCGAGAATTCGGAGGCGATCTTCCTGACCTCCAGTTTCGTCTACGATAGTGCGGCCCAGGCGGCGGCGCGTTTTGGCGGGCAAGAACCTGGTAATGTCTATTCGCGCTTCACCAATCCTACCGTGACCATGTTTCAGGACAAGCTGGCGGCGCTGGAACAGGCAGAGTTTTGCGTGGCGACTGCTAGCGGCATGTCGGCGATCCTGGCTTGCGTCATGGGCGTATGCTCGGCCGGGGATCATGTCGTGGTCTCGCGTAGCGTGTTCGGCACTACCGTGCAATTGTTCGGCAACATCCTGAAGCGCTGGGGGCTGGAGGTCACTTTCGTCTCCTTGACCACCGAGGCGGAATGGGCGGCGGCGGTTCAGCCGAATACCAAACTGTTTTTCGTTGAGACGCCATCCAATCCGCTGACCGAGGTATGCGACATCACGGCAATGGCAACGCTGGCGCACAAGACGGGCGCATTGCTGGCGGTAGACAATTGCTTCTGCTCGCCGGCTTTGCAGCGGCCGATTGAGCTTGGTGCCGACATCGTGATCCATTCCGCTACCAAATACATTGACGGTCAGGGCCGCTGCCTGGGAGGTGCGGTACTCGGCAAAAAAGACATCATGGAACCGGTGTACGGTTTCTTGCGCACGGCGGGCCCGACCATGAGCGCGTTCAATGCCTGGGTATTCCTGAAAGGGCTGGAAACGCTAAGCTTGCGCATGGGCGCTCATTCCAGCAATGCACTGGCGCTGGCGCAGTGGCTGGAAGCACAGCCGACGGTCGCACGTGTCTATTACCCCGGTCTCGCCTCCCATCCGCAGCATGATCTCGCACTGCGCCAGCAGAAGTCGGGTGGCGGTATCGTGTCGTTTGACGTCAAGGGTGGCAAGGATGCTGCCTGGCGCCTGATTGACGCTACCCGCATGCTGTCGATCACCGCCAATCTGGGTGACGCCAAGACGACCATTACGCACCCGGCGACTACGACGCATAGTCGGGTCACGCCGGAAGCACGGGCTGCATCAGGGATAGGCGATGGCTTGGTGCGTATCGCAGTAGGGTTGGAACATATCGACGATATCAAGGCCGACCTGGTATCCGGCCTGCGCGCCTGAGGAGTGCAGCTAGCCTTTGGCTAGATGGCTAGACTGGAACGACACGAACGCCAAGCGTGGCGTTGTGGTCGATGACATCGAACAACCGGTCGATATTGGGATGCTTGCCCGGGTTGGTACGGGCGTCCGCAGTGTGCTCCGCGTACAATTCCAAGCCGGCCCTGGCCGCCGCCGGCGTGATTTCTGCGTATAGCTCAGTCAGATGATGGTAAACCCGAAGCGAGCCTTGGCTACCGGGCTTGTTTTCGATGACGGCCACCGTCTTGTCACCGGCATCAACCAATTCGATTCTGGCGATACCCTCGCAACTGGGCAGGCCGGCCAGATTTTCCTGAAATGTCTGCATGTGTTCTATATCCAGTAACTGGTCTTGGTCATGATCTTGGAGGACCACTGCATCGTCAGCTTCACCGCTAGCGGCAGTTCGGCGCCGCCATGATCGAGCGCCGTGGTCGCGTGCTTGGCCTCATCAATTTTCATCTGTTCAAGCACGGCGCGACTCTTGTCGTCCTGTGCCGGCAGTTGAACGAGGTGATTTTCGATGTGTTTGCCTACCTGATGCTCGGTTTCAGCCAGAAAGCCAAGATTCCATTTGTCTCCCAGGGCGCCCGCCAGTGCGCCGATGGCGAATGATCCGGCATACCAGAGCGGGTTAAGCAGGCTCTTGTGGCTGCCCAACTCATTGATGCGCTTCTCGCACCAGGCCAGATGTTCGGTTTCTTCCTTCGATGCTTCACGCAATGCCGCCTCGGTAACGGGGTTGCGAGAGGTCAGTGCCTGGCCGTTATAGAGTGCTTGAGCGCAGACCTCGCCGCTATGGTTGATGCGCATCAGCGCACTGGCATGACGCTTCTCGCGGCTGTCCATGGTGTTGTCGGCGCTGCTGTGGTCAGGGAATGGCCGTACCGTCTGCGCTTCGCCCAGAACGGTACGCAGACCCTTGTCGAATTCAATGATGAGCTTATCGATCATATGTTGCTCCAACCTAATTGTGTTGCCAAGATGGTGACGGGATGCAGTACTTTGATGGCCACGGCTTGTTCGCGCAGGCCCGCTGCGATATGGAGTGCGCAACCGATGTTGGAGGTTGCCAGCATTACGGTGTTGGCTTCCCGGCAAGCTCTGATTTTATCAGCTTGCAACTGCTGCGCCATGGCAGGCTGGGTGAGCATGTAGGAGCCGGCGCCACCGCAGCACTGCCCGTTGCCGGGTAATGGCGTGATCGTGGCCCCGGGGATATGACGCAGCAATTGATACACCTCGTCTTGTTGTCCCATGACATTGCGCAAGGTGCAGGCATCATGCACATGGATGGTGGCGACCAGACTCGACGGGGTGACGCCTTGCCAGTCCACCTTGGCAAGGAACGCCGATATGTCGCTGACGCGCTGGCCGAAATGGTCGCGCAAGCCGGCGCCGCAACCGCTGGCGACGGATAATATGGGCAGGTCGGGGAAATCTGAAAAGGCAGTGCCGTTGCGCTCCAGCATGCGTTTGGCGGTCGCGCTGTCACCTGATTGGCGCGCGATTCCACCGCAACAGCTTTGGTCCTGCGGTACATGGACGCTGTAGCCGAGGCGGTTGAGCACAAAGATGGCAGCACGCAAGGTTTCGGTGTCGAAGATGGACGAAGCGCAACCGAGAAACAATAAGACTTCCCCGCGCGGCGTATTTGCCGGGTAATGGGCCTGCCAGTTTTGCTGTGGTGGAATTTCGGGCAGCAGGGTGTTAGCGGGTTTTAATTTTGGAAATAGACTTGTCGCGAGCCGGCGCAGGCCGCTTATTTGTGCCAGGCGGGCGAGGCGACCGGCCAGTGATGTCGCCATTCTTCGTTCCAGCATCCAGGCGATGGCATGCTGTGTCAAGGTCGGAGGTGGAGCCGTCATGGTGCGCGCCTCATCCACCAGCGCGCCATAGCGTACGCCGTTGGGGCAGACACTTTCGCAGGCACGGCAACTGAGGCACAGGTCTATGTGTTGAGCAAATCGGGCTGTTGGCGTCAACCGGCCTTGCGCCACCGCATTGATCAGCTGAATGCGCCCGCGCGGGGAGTCAGCCTCGGACTGGGTCTTGCGATAGGTCGGGCAAAACGGAAGACACAGGCCGCAGGCGACGCAGCGGTCGGCTTCGGATGCGTTATTGAGCGTGTAGGTGGTGGTCATGTAAAGGCCATGAACGGCATGGTAGCCGCCCATGGCTGCATTCAGTTAAACCGCATTATTTCTTCTGCAGGATCTGCAAACCCTTGAGCAGGTTCATGGCCTGAGTGAACTGGTAGTCGGCTTTGGTGCCAAGTTCTATCGGCGCCGCTTTTTCCCCGCTCTTGTCAGTAGCCTTGTCACTGCCCTTGTCCGGCGCCGGGATTACCTTGGCAGGCTGTTCCAGAGGCGCTTCCTTGTCTTTGGGGTTGGACAGATGGTGCGTGAGATCGACTTCACGCAGGCTGAGTGCCTGGTCAAAACTGTTGACGGAGCCTTCTTCCACCTCGATGTCTGGCACGATACCCTTGGCATGGATGGAGCGGCCCTTCGGCGTGAAATAACGCGCGGTAGTAAGCTTGATGGCGGTGCCATTGTTCATTGGCAGGATGGTTTGCACTGAGCCTTTGCCGAAGGTCTGCGTACCCATGATGACGGCTCGTTTCTGATCCTGCAGGGCACCGGCAACAATTTCAGAAGCTGAAGCGGAGCCGCCGTTGACCAGCACGACCATCGGCACGTTCCTGATCTCAGTCGGCACGTTCTTGATGTAGTCTTCCTTGCCCCGGACATAATTCTCGGGACTCGCTGTCAGGCGCATCTTGGCATCTTCGACCCGGCCTTCGGTGTAGACCACCAACTCGCCCTTGGGCAGGAACGCGGCAGACACGCCAACGGCAGCATTGAGCAGGCCGCCCGGATTGTTGCGCAGGTCCAGAATCATGCCTTTTAAATCACCCTTGTTTTCGTCATGCATTGCTTTTAAGGCACGGGCCAGGTCTTCGCCGGTATGCTCCTGGAACTGTGTGATACGGGCATAGGCGTAACCAGCTTCCACCAGTTTGGATTTGACACTCTGCACCTTGATCACGGCGCGAGTCAGGGTGAAGATCAGCGGTTTGTTTTCATTCTTGCGCAACACGGTCAGCACGATCTGGGTGTCCGGCTTGCCACGCATGCGCTTGACTGCATCGTTCAGGGATAGTCCCTTGACTGGAGTTTCGTCCAGCTTGATGATGAGGTCGCCGGTCTTGAGTCCGGCGCGGTAGGCAGGGGTGTCCTCGATCGGAGACACCACCTTGACGAATCCGTCTTCCATGCCGACTTCAATGCCAAGGCCGCCAAATTCGCCTTGCGTGCCAGCTTGTAATTCCTTGAAGCCATCCGCGTCCAGGTAGGAAGAATGCGGATCGAGGTCGGTCAGCATGCCATTGATCGCCCCTGCGATGAGCTTCTTGTCTTCTACCGGTTCGACGTAGTCGCTCTTGATCTTGCCGAACACCTCGGCGAATGCGCGCAAATCATCTAGCGGCAACTGGTTCTTGGTGTCCTTGTCGGCAATCGCCGAATAATTCAGGCTCAGCATGATGCCGAGCAATGCGCCCAAGCCAATCAAACCGAATTTTTCTAGTTTTGCACGCATGTTGGATCGAATCCTTGGAATGTGTAGCCTGATGTGACCACGGAATTTCAAAAAAGGTCATTTTCCGCTATTTGACTGCATGATGCAAAAAACTCTGCATTAACATTGATGCTAGAGTCAGGATTAACCGGTCGGGCCGGTTGCTCCAAGCCCCCGGGTTTCTACTGCGTGCCCTTCTGGATGAATTCAATCTTGTAGCCGTCCGGATCTTCGACGAAGGCGATCACGGTGGTGCCATGCTTCATCGGCCCGGCTTCCCGTGTCACCTTTCCCCCCTTCGACTTCACCAGCGCGCAGGCCTGGGCGGCGTCATCGACCTCGATGGCAATATGGCCAAAAGCGGAACCATGATCGTAGCTGTCCACACCCCAATTGAAAGTGAGTTCCAGCACGGCGCCCTGACTCTCCGGCTGAAAGCCGACAAAGGCCAGGGTGAACTTGCCATCGGGATAATCCTCCCGGCGCAGCAGTTTCATGCCCAGAATGTCACAGTAAAATGCAATTGAGCGGTCCAACTCGCCCACCCTTAGCATGGTGTGAAGAATTCTCATCGAAACTTCCTTTATGGATTGATAGTGATCGAGCCATTCTGCCTAATATTCATGCGGCTTACAATTGATCGGATTGATTTGGGTAACAGGCGTCAGCAGTCAAATGATGTGTTAGGCAGGATTCAATGAAAAGTTAGTAGTAAAATTAGGCCCCATCTTCTGTTCATCTCAAAGCCAGATCCAACCAGACCAGCCCATGGCAAAACAAACCTACGACGAATCCTCGATCCGTGTCCTGCGCAAGCTTGAACCCATTCAGTTGCGGCCGGGGATGTACACCCGCACCACAGACCCTACCCACATGGTGGTGGAAGCTATCGACAACGCGGTTGATGAGGCGATGGCGGGATATGCCAAGAATATTGAGGTCACCCTTTACCGGGATGGGTCAGTTGCGGTCAAGGACGACGGACGTGGCATTCCGGTTGGCATGCATGCAGAGGAAAAAGTTCCGACCGTGCAGGTGGTGTTCCAGGTCATCCATTCCGGCGGCAAGTTTGCCAAGAATGATGCCGACAGTAGCTATAAATTTACCGGTGGTTTGCATGGCGTAGGCGTGTCGGTGACCAATGCCTTGTCCAGTCGTCTGGAGGTCGAGGTCAAACGCGACGGCAGTGAGCACCGCATTGTTTTCGCTGAAGGCGAGGTGATTGAGCCCTTGACCGTGATTGGCAGTTGTGGTGCTCGCAATACCGGAACAAGTTTGCGCATCTGGCCCAACCCCAAGTACTTTGACTCGCCGGCCCTGCAGCGATCAGAACTTGAGCATTTGCTGCGCGCCAAGGCGATGTTGTTGCCCGGAGTTCGGGTATTGCTCAATAGTGAGACGGCCAGCGGGTTCGACGTCCGGGAATGGGTGTTTGAAGGTGGCGTCCGGCAATATCTTGATCAGATGATTGCCGAGGACGAACCGATCGCGCCCAGCTTCTGTGGCGAAAAATACCTGACTGCCAGCGAAACTTTTTCCGATGGCGAGGGCCTGCAATGGGCACTGGCTTGGGTGGAAGGCGGCGGTGGCGGCGAGTCCTATGTCAACCTGATCCCGACGCCGGGTGGCGGCACGCATGAGGCGGGCTTGCGTGATGTGGTGTTCAATAGCGTACGAACCTTTGCCGAGCAGCATGGGCTGATGCAGCGCAACGTCAAACTGGCGGCGGAAGACGTGTGGGCCAGGCTGCGTTTTGTACTGGCGTTGCGTATGGTGGATCCCAGCTTCTCCGGACAGACCAAGGAAAAGTTGTCTTCGCGTGAGGCGTTGAAACTGGTCGGTGCCATCATGAAGGATCCGCTCGATCTGTGGCTGAACGATCATGTTCAGGACGCGACCCGGATCGCGGAGCAGGCCATCAAGAACGCCTTGGCACGCGGCAAGACACTGAAAGCCGTCGAGCGAAAAAAGGGTTCCGGCGTCGCAGTGATGCCAGGCAAGCTGACCGACTCCGAACTCACCGGAATCGATGCCGAGTTATTCCTGGTAGAAGGGGATTCTGCCGGTGGTTCGGCCAAAGCCGGGCGCGACAAGGAAACGCAAGCGATTCTGCCGCTGCGTGGCAAGGGTATGAACAGCTGGGAAGTCGAGCAGTCGCAGATCCTCGCTAATCAGGAGATTCATAACATTGCCGTGTCCTTGGCCATCGATCCGCACCACATCGATAGTGATATCGACATGCGGTCTCTGCGCTATGGCAAGATCATCATCCTGTCGGATGCGGATGACGATGGCAGCCACATCCAGGCCTTGCTGCTCACATTGTTCTTCCGGCATTTCCCGAAATTGATCGCTCAAGGCCATGTTTATATCGCCCAACCGCCTTTGTTTCGGGTGGATGTGCCGGCACAGGGCAAGTCCAAGTCGCCAAGAAAACTCTATGCGCTGGACGCCGGTGAGTTGGATGCGTTGGAAGCGAGACTCCGTCAGGAAGGCATTCGTGAAGGTGCCTGGAGCATTTCGCGCTTCAAGGGCCTGGGAGAAATGGACGCCATACAGTTATGGGAAACGACGCTGTGTCCGGACACACGTCGGCTGGTGCAGGTCAGCTTGGGGGATATGGCGCGGGCGACTGGTACCTTCGATACCCTGATGGGCAAGGCCCACGCCAGTGCGCGCAAGGAGCTGATCACTGCACACGGTAACGAAGTCGAAGCGGATATTTAAGGGCTTTTGCATGAATGAAATAAGGGATCTTTTTTCGGAACTGGATGACCCGCTGCCGCCAGTCAGCAATCAGCCGCCGGTCGCTCCGCCGCCACCTGAATCAACACCAGGGGCTGCCGGCGGCGGCGATGGCAGTTTCGACTTGGCTGAATACACGCATCAGGTTTACCTGCGCTACGCCATCAGTGTGGTCAAGGGGCGCGCACTGCCGTCTGTGTCTGACGGCGAGAAGCCAGTGCAGCGCCGCATCCTCTATGCCATGCACCGACTGGGGCTGACTCAAGGGTCCAAGCCGGTCAAGTCGGCGCGCGTGGTGGGGGATGTGATCGGCAAGTATCACCCGCATGGCGATTCCGCCTCCTATGAGGCGATGGTGCGCATGGCGCAGGATTTCGTGCTGCGCTATCCATTGGTCGATGGCCAGGGCAATTTCGGTTCGCGCGACGGCGATTCGCCGGCAGCGATGCGCTACACCGAAGTCAGATTGACCCGCTTCGCTAACCTGTTGCTATCCGAGGTGGACGCAGGGACCGTCGATTTTCGTCCCAATTACGATGGCTCCGAGCAGGAACCGGTTGATCTGCCGGCCCGCTTGCCGTTTTTGCTGCTAAATGGCGCCTCCGGCATTGCGGTCGGCATGGCCACCGAATGCCTGCCGCACAATCTGCGTGAAGTGGGCAACGCAGCTATCGCGCTGATGCGTGACCCTGCGCTGGACGTCGATGGTGTGCTTCAGCATATCCAGGGGCCAGACTTTCCGGGGGGTGGTCAGCTGATTTCGAGCCCCAAAGACATCCGCGAGGCCTATGCCACGGGGCGCGGCATCTTCCGCGTGCGAGCGCGCTGGACTATAGAGCAGCAGGCGCGCGGCCAGTGGCGCATGGTGGTGCATGAATTGCCGCCCGGGGTTTCGGTTAAGCGTGTACTTGAAGAGATCGGCGAGTTTGCCGACCCACAGATCAAGACCGGCAAGAAAGACCTGTCGGTTGAGCAGAAACAGATGAAGCAATTGTTTCTGGACGCGATTGAGACCGTGCGTGACGAGTCCGGCAAGGACGCCTCGGTGCGCGTGGTGCTGGAGCCGCGCTCGTCGCGCATGCCGCAGGAACAATTCATCGCCCAGCTGTTGGCGCATACCAGCTTGGAAACCACGGTGTCGGCCAACATGGTCGCCATTGGCCTCGATGGTCGGCCGAACCAGAAGAACATCCTCGAACTTCTGACCGAATGGGTGCAGTTCCGCACCCGTACCGTCACTCGCCGTAGCCAGACCCGGCTCGATGAGGTGCAGAAACGACTGCATATTCTCGAAGGCCGCATGGCGGTACTGCTCAATATCGACGAGGTCATCCGCGTCATCCGTGAGGCCGATGATCCCAAGCTTGATCTCATGGCGCAGTTCGGCATCTCCGCCATTCAGGCCGACGATATTCTGGAAATTCGCCTGCGCCAGTTGGCTCGACTGGAGGCAATCCGCATCGAGAAGGAAATGAATGAACTGCAATTGGAGGAGGAAGGCTTGAACCGCGTGCTTGGGTCTGACACTGCCATGCGCAACCTGATCGTTTCTGAGATCAAGAGTGATGTGAAAAAGTTTGGCGATGACCGCCGCACCCTGATCGAAGCCGCCGAGCGCGTGGTGTCGCGTGCCGTGTTGGTGCCGGACGAGGCTTGCACCATCATATTGTCGGCCAATGGCTGGATACGCCAGCGCGGCGGTCATGACATCGATCTTGCGACACTGTCATTCAAGGATGGCGACAGCTTGTTGTCCATGGCGCAGACGCGCACAGTGCATCCGGTCGTGATACTGGACAGCGCGGGGCGCGCCTACAGCCTGGCTTCAACCGACATTCCCGGGGGGCGTAGCGACGGCGTGCCATTGGCGTCGCTGCTCGACCTGCCGCCCAAGACCCGGGTCGTGTTCATGGGTGCAGACCAGCCCGGAACCCGATATCTTTTCGCCACTTCGGGCGGCTATGGCTTCATTGCCACCCTGAAAGACTTGGTCTCGCGTCAGAAGGCAGGCAAGGCCTTCATGACCGTGGATGAAGGTAACACCTTGCTGCAGCCAAGCAAGGTCGATAATGGCAGCCTGGTTGTGGGTCTCGGCAGCAATTCCAGATTGCTGGCGTTCCCTATCGCCGAGATGAAGGAACTGTCGGGCGGTAAGGGCGTGATCGTGATTGGTCTGGATGGCGATGCCACGCTGCTTGCCACGGCGGTATTGCCGGAAGGGGCGACGCTGCAAATCAGCGGGACGGGCAGGGCTGGCAAGCCGGCACAGCAGTTGCTGAAATGGGATGCATTGCAAGCCTTTGTGTCGCGCCGGGCGAGGAAGGGTATTCTCGCTCCGGTCAAATTCAAACCGGAGCAGCTTTCTCTGGCGACGGATCAAGTCTCCGCTTGAGCCGCGTCGCCAGGGAACAGGATAGAGGCTAGCGCCTGCGCATGGCTGCTTTATGGGTTGCCCGCAAGGATTACAACCGGGATAATCATCCGTTAAAGTGTTTTTGACCTAATGATTTTTTTTGATGGCAGCTGACAAATGACCATATTGATTACTGGCGGTGCGGGATTTATCGGCGCCAATTTTGTACTGGACTGGCTGGCGTCGAGCGATGAACCGGTGGTCAATCTCGACTTGTTGACTTACGCAGGAAATCTCGAAAACCTGGCGTCCCTTGCCGGCGACCCGCGCCACGTGTTCGCACAGGGCGATATCTGTGATCGTGCTTTCGTCGATTCCCTGTTCGCCAGGCATCACCCGCGTGCCGTCGTGCATTTCGCAGCGGAGAGTCATGTCGATCGCTCCATTCATGGTCCGGCTGATTTTGTTCGCACCAATATCGAGGGCACATTCACCCTGCTCGAGGCTGCACGGGCTTACTGGAGTGGGCTTGCAGCTTCGGCCCGGTTAGATTTTCGATTTCTGCATGTCTCGACCGACGAAGTTTACGGTTCTCTTGGGGCCGATGATGCTCCGTTTTCCGAGACCACACCCTACACTCCCAACAGCCCGTATTCGGCCAGCAAGGCCGCGAGTGATCATCTGGTGCGTGCCTGGCACCATACCTACGGCCTGCCGGTGCTGACTACCAATTGCTCCAACAATTATGGCGGCTACCAGTTTCCGGAAAAGCTCATTCCCTTGGTGATCAACAACGTGCTCGGTGGAAAACCGCTACCGATCTATGGCGACGGCAAGAATGTGCGTGATTGGCTTTATGTCGGCGATCACTGTGCAGCCATTCGTGAAGTGCTGGCGCGTGGTCGGGTCGGCGAAACCTATAACATCGGTGGCTGGAACGAAAAGACCAACCTCGAAATCGTGCATGCCATCTGCAATTTGCTCGATGAACTGGCGCCGAACCCGCAGCGTCCGCGCTCGCTTGACCTCATTACCTATGTGAAAGACCGACCCGGTCACGACCGTCGTTATGCCATCGACGCTCGCAAGATCGAGCACGAACTCGGCTGGCGCCCGAGCGAGACATTTGAAACCGGCATCCGCAAGACCGTGGCATGGTATCTTGCGCATCAGGAATGGGTGGGACACATTCTCTCCGGCGAGTACAAGCAATGGATTGAAAAACAGTATGAGAATCAGGACTAAGCGCTAGAGGACTGAGGACTGAGGACTGAGGACTGAGGACTCGGCGCGATGGATAACGAAGCTGAAAAGTAACGTGCTTTGAGGATTTGATTGCATGGCAAAAGGCACGCGTGGTGGTGGGCGAGATTTATAGGCTTACCGCAATAGGTGAATTTTTCAGGGATTATGGATTGCGTGATCAGATTCGCCGTGCTGCGGTTTCAGTATTGTCCAATATTGCCGAAGGTTTTGATCGGGGCAGTCGTGCTGAATTTCATCAATTTCTTGTGATCGCGAAAGGCTCCTGCGCTGAAGTGCGTGCTCAGCTTTATGTGGCATCGGATGTGGGCGATATCAAGCAAAAAGATTTTGAAGACTTGCAAGCCAAGTTGTTAGAACTGGCTCGCATCATTGGCGGACTTCGCTCCGCCGTAGCTAAACAAAGGTAAGAAGAATGATGACACCTCCCCCTGTTTCCAGTCCTCAGTCCTTAGTCCCCAGTCCTGATCCCTCAGTCCTGAATCCCTGCAAGGGTATCATCCTGGCTGGAGGTTCCGGCACGCGTCTGCACCCGGTCACCCTGGCCGTGTCCAAGCAGTTGTTGCCGGTGTATGACAAGCCCATGGTGTATCACCCGCTGACGACATTGATGTTGTCCGGCATCAGGGACATTCTTCTGATCTCGACACCGGAAGATACGCCACGTTTCCAGCAGTTGTTGGGCGATGGCAGCCAGTGGGGGATCGATATCAGCTATGCGGTGCAGCCGTCTCCCGATGGATTGGCGCAGGCGTTTATCATTGGCGAGTCTTTCATCGGCGATAACCCCAGTGCTCTGGTGTTGGGTGACAATATCTTTCATGGTCATGAACTGGCTCAGGACTTGCAATCGGCGGCGCAGCATACGCAGGGTGCCACTGTGTTTGCCTATGCCGTGACCGACCCGGAGCGCTATGGTGTGGTGGAGTTCGATGCCAACCGACGTGCGATCAGCCTCGAAGAAAAACCCGCGCAGCCGAAGAGCCGCTATGCCGTTACCGGCCTCTATTTCTACGACAACCGGGTGGTTGGAATTGCAAAGGCACTGAAGCCTTCTCCGCGCGGCGAGTTGGAAATTACCGATGTCAACAAGCGTTATCTGGAACTGGGCGCACTCGACGTCAAACTCTTGGGGCGTGGCCACGCCTGGCTCGATACCGGTACTCATGACTCCTTGCTGGAGGCCTCGCTGTTTGTGCAGACGCTGGAGAAGCGACAGGGACTTAAGATTGCCTGCCCGGAAGAGGTTGCCTACCGCATGGGATACATCACGGCGACCCAACTGGAAACATTGGCTGCACCCTTGCTCAAGAGTGGTTACGGCCAATATCTCATGCGCGTCTTGAGCGAACGGGTATTCTGATGAAGGTCATTCCAACGGCCATTCCGGACGTGCTGGTGCTGGAGCCCAAGGTGTTTGGTGACGCTCGTGGCTTCTTCTATGAGAGCTACAACCAGCGTGTGTTTGAACAGGCGACTGGATTGAATCCCCAATTCGTGCAGGACAATCACTCCCGTTCTGCACAAGGTGTGCTGCGCGGCCTGCACTACCAGATCCGGCAACCGCAGGGCAAGCTGGTGCGCGTGGTGCAGGGCAGCGTATTCGATGTGGCGGTCGATTTACGCCGAAGCTCACCTTCCTTCGGCCGTTGGGTGGGCGAAATTTTGTCCGCTGAAAACAAGCGCATGATGTGGGTGCCACCGGGTTTTGCGCATGGCTTCGTGGTCACCTCGGATGACGCTGAATTTCTCTATAAGACTACTGATTACTACGCGCCGGAACATGAGCGCTGCCTGTGTTGGGACGATCCTACTCTGGGAATTGTCTGGCCCGTTCTTCAGCCACAGCTATCTGCCAAGGATGCTCAAGGGGCCGTGCTTGAAATGGCCGAGGTGTTCGCTTGAAAATCCTTGTGCTGGGAGGGCAGGGGCAGGTCGGCTGGGAATTGGCGCGCTCGATGTTGCCGCTGGGAGAGCTTGTGGTGCTCACCCGCGCCGAGCTTGATTTCACCCAGCCCGAGCGCCTGCGGACGGTGGTGCGCAGCCATCAGCCTGACCTGATCGTCAATGCCGTCGCCTATACCGCCGTCGACAAGGCCGAGTCCGATGAGGCGCAGGCCTTTGCTGTCAACGCTATTGCCCCCGGCGTGCTGGCGGAAGAGGCCAAGCGCGCTGGCGCGTTGTTGATTCATTACTCAACCGATTACGTGTTCGATGGCGCACTTGATCGGCCCTATGTCGAAACCGACACGCCTAATCCGCAAAGCGCCTACGGCCGTAGCAAGTTGGCGGGCGAACAGGCCATCATCGCAACGGGTGCCGATCACCTGATTTTGCGCACCTGCTGGGTGTACGGCACGCGTGGCCACAATTTCATGCGCACCATATTGCGACTGGCTGCTGATCGTGAGTCTTTACGCATTGTCGCGGATCAGTTCGGTACCCCGACCTGGTCGCGCTGGATCGCTGACGCCACGGCGCATTTGGCGAGAGCTGCATACGAGCGTCGTTTGGCAGCGGAGTTTGAGTCCGCCATTTATCATTTGTCCTGCGCCGGATCTACCAGTTGGCATGGGTTCGCGAGCGCTATTGTTGAGGAGTCAAGGACGCAGCATCCGGGACGCGGATTGCTGGTGCGCGAAATCTTGCCCATTGTGACTGCCGATTATCCCTTGCCTGCAGCACGTCCCGCCAATTCCAGGCTGGATTGCAGCAAACTCCTCATTAATTACCAGATTGTCTCCCCCCAGTGGAGAGATGCCCTCTGTTTGAGTCTGGCACCCTGAGATGTTGTGTGTTGCACAGGCTCGATGCACAGCATGACTATCACTGAGAGGTATTGAATAGGCGCCGTCCTAAAGAGATGGAGTCTTTACCGATTCTGATGTCACGGTGACTGACTTTGCTAAGCGATTGGGAGTTACTCGCTTAGCTTTGTCTAATGTACTCAATGGCAAAGCTGGAATTAGTGCCAATCTGGCTATCAGCTTGGCGGCTGCATTAGGGGGGCGCGGAATCATGGCTACACATGCAGGCAAATTATGAACTATGGCATGCAGAAAAATCACTCAAGAGTGTTGTTTCTAAAATTGAGCGGCTAGCTGCGTAAGGTTGAAAGATCGGTGTGAGATTTAAGCCAAACCAATCCAGCAAGAATTGCTCCAAGAACCCGTCATTTAGGCCCTAAACCAGCTTGGTAAATCCTTCGGGTCGGAAGGTCATCCGAAAAATTAAAGACGACCCAAGAATCTAATGCCAAGGTGACATTCATGAAACAAGATAATTAACTCTTGAATGCAACATGTTACATCCTGGTTCATGTCTTAATGCAGCTGGAAATCGACTAGATTGGCGTGGTTATTGGCTTTGATGGCATAAAAAGAGGTAAAGCCACCGGAAAATACCGGAGTAACCAGTTTTTCTGCCTATTGCACAGGAAGGTTAAACCATGTTAATTTTGAGGCCAATGTTCGAGAATAATAATGACCGGGCAAAATAAGCCACAAAAATAAATAGTTAGGTGCTCGGTCGCATGGATCAAAAATATTTCCTTTATTGCTGGATAACTCTGCTTGTGCTGTTCGCCAGTGTATCGGCCATGGCAGCCCCACTACCCGCGATTGACAAGATCCTGCAGGAATCCACGCGCCCCAATCCGCTGCCCGCACCCCCTCCGGCTGTAGTTC
>CAIJXJ010000177.1 GCA_903824575.1 uncultured Methylobacillus sp. | reverse complement strand
CGATGCCAACATAAGGCTGGAAGGGATAACTTGAGGCAAGCAGCCCGCCACCGATCGCGGTAATCGCGACGCCAAAGCCAAAGGCCAGCCGATAGGCACGATCGACGTCGATGCCCATGTAGATCGCGGCCTCCGGATTATCTGCCGCGGCCCGCAGCGACTTACCCATTCTGGATCGCCCCATCAGCAGCACGAACAGCAGGACCACTGCCACCGCGATCAGCGCAGCAATGGCCTGACCCTGGTTGACGAACATACTGAGTGAGTCGCCGATGAGCGGTCCGACTTCCCAGGCGCTCGAAGACAGCGGTGTCTGGATGGTCACGGGTGAAGATCCAAACAGATATAAGCCGCCGTTCTGCATGATCAGGGCAATGCCAAGGGTCAGGATCAGTTGCGCATAATGCCCGTCGGCCTCAAGCGAACTGCCACGCACGCCGGTGACCTTGCTGATCAGGAACTTGTGAATCAGAATACCCAGCAGGAAGATCACCGGACCTGCCGCCAGCGCTGCGAGGTAAGGCGCGACGGTCGCACCAAACATCATGTTCACGCCGAACAGGGCAAACAGATAATAGGCCGCGTACATACCCAGCATCATGAAGTCACCCTGCGCGAAGTTGATCACTCGCATCACGCCAAAGATCAGACTGAGCCCGACGCACATCAAGCCATAATTGGCACCAGTCAACAGACCGGCCATCAAGGCCTGCAGAAAATCCTCAACGAACTGGATCATGTTTTCCCTATGGGGTTTAGCGAATGCATCCTTCGGATGGTGCTAGCCTCTTATTTTGATTCCGGCCCAGTTTTCAACAACACGAGACAGGTCCGTGTAGTCGGCATCTTTACCCAGGGCTGCAGTGGTGACCATCAACATTTCCTTTACGGCAGAACCGACAATCATCGGTATGCCGATGGATTCCGCTTCGGCCAGGCAAAGACGCACATCCTTGTGAGCCAGGCGCGCCGTGAAGCCGATGTTGTAGGTTCCGGTCAGGACTGCTTTTGGAAACTTGGCAACGGTTGCCGAGTTTCTGCCAGATCCGGCGTTGATCACGTCGAGCATCGTGGCGGGATTGAGTCCTGATTTCACGCCGAGCGCCATCGCCTCTGCCGTGATGGCAACCGCAGTGGCCGAGAGAAGATTATTGGCGAGCTTCATGACTTGCGCCTGCCCGGCGTGCGCACCCATGTAGAACAGTGGGCCGAAATTCTTAAGAATCGGCTGCAATGCGTCGTAGTCTGGCCGGGGACAGGAAACCATCACGGCGAGCGTTCCGTCTTGCGCGCCGGCTATACCCCCACTGACCGGTGAGTCGATATAGGTGATGCCTTGCGCGGCCAGGGCACTGAACGCAGCCTTGGCAGCATCCGGTCCAACGGTGGACAGGTCGACCACCTGTTTCACGCGGGTCGCGCCGACCAGCCCATCGGCTCCGCACACCACACTGTTTAAAACATTCCCATCAGGGATGCTCAAAAAAATCACGTCGCTGATATTGCCCAGCGCAACAGGTGTCGGTTGTGCAATGGCTCCCTTTTCCGTCAATCTGGCCACCGCAGCGGCATCGCGGTCCACAACGTGGACTGTTTCCCCGGCGGCCAACAGGCGACCGGCCATGGGGCCCCCCATATTGCCAAGACCGATGAAACCGTAAATTGTTTTTTGCATGATGATTCCTTCCTGTGCTGTAGAGAATTAGCGTGGCTGCAAGTCAATCGTCTTGGACAGTTCAGCAAAACTTTTTTGTTCCTTGATCAGGATTTGCCTGAAACCCTCAGGCGTGCGATCAATTTGAACCGGGAGTTGAGCATCCCATTGTTCGAGCCGTGCTCTAAATTCGGGTGCCTCAATTGACTTGGAAAGCGCGATGGCCAGCGCGTCGATGATAGGCTTGGGCGTGCCTTTCGGCGCCACCAGGCCATTCCAGATCTGGAGATTGAACTGTCCCAGCCCCCCTTCGGTAAAGGTGGGAACGTCCGGCATTTGTTTCGCCCGTGTATTGCCTGTGATGGCGATCGCCTTGATGCGCTTGTCGGCATTCAAGGGAATCAGGGTCACGGTCTGGTCAATGACTGCATCGATTCTGCCCGCCATCAAATCCGCAATGGCAGGTCCCGATCCACGATACTGAATGAGTTCGCCTTGTCCGCCAGACTGCTGCAGGAACATGGCTTCTGCCAGATGCGCAGTGGTTCCCGGCCCGCCTGATCCCAGGTCAGGCTTGAGTTCGCCTGATTTAAGTTTTTTAAGCAATTCCGGCAAATTCTGAATACCGCTTTTATTACTGACACCCAAGACCATGGGTACATTTGCAACCGTTCCGATCGGTGTGACATCCGTCACAACGTTAATCTCCGCCTTGGGATTCAAGAGGGGAATCAACACCATGGAGTTGTTGCTGAACATGAGGGTGTAGCCATTTGGCTCGGACTTGTTCAGTTTTTGAAACCCGATCAACCCGCCTGCGCCTGTTACGTTTTCGACCACGACAGACTGTTTAAGCGTATGACCCAGTGAAACCGCGACCAGACGTGCCAGGGTGTCCAGTGTTCCGCCCGGGGCGACGCCCACAATGATGGTGATTGATCGCGAGGGAAAGGGGTCGGCGGCGTGCACAGGAGCCGCCAGATTGGCAACGACGGCAAGCAGAAACAGAAGGCGCTTCATCAGTTGTACTCCTTATTGTTATTTGACAGTCAGACTTCAATACTGTGTGTGTCGCGCGCGGGCGGCTTGACGGTGTCAATGAGCAGTGCGCAGGATGCTTGCTGCTCGAAATCCCTGAGACAGGACCAGCTCTCATCAATACGGTGCGACGGGATTCCAGCGATGGTGAGCAAGTTCAGATACTTGCTCTTGATGTCCTTCCATTCGACGCCGCGCGGCCCCGAACCGCGTGGTGCCTTGCAGGTACTGTGGACCGAGCGGCCGTCTGTCAGGTAAATCGTGACTGTTGCGCCATGACGATGGGTAAATCGATCGGGCAACGGGGCAGGATTCGGATCGTATTCAACCTTATCCTGCAACATAGCAATGATGGGGTCACGCATCTTTTGCTCGTCCATGTGGATCCAGCCGAACTCGCCGTCTGCAATGGCGGCAGCAACAAAGTACGTCAGGCTATGGGCGGCATCAACCAAGTTTCGCGGGTGTGGATCGCCTTTGAAGTCAGTCCATTGCACGGCTGCGGAAATGACAATTTTCTGAATGTCCTCGTGCCGCAGGGGTGTCAGTTTTGCGGCCTCTGCCGCTGCCTCTGCCGCCGCCTCTGCCGTCAACAGCGCCTCCTCTATGCTCGGCCTAGGGGGGGGCAAGCAGCAGGCGGGGGCGCCCGTAGCTGCGGGGGT
>CAIJXJ010000176.1 GCA_903824575.1 uncultured Methylobacillus sp. | reverse complement strand
TGTTACCAACTTCACCAGATGCGCGGTCCAGGTTGGAAATACCCCAGCTACCTGCCAACTTGGTCTTTACACCAGGAATAACGAAGGAAGCTTGAACATAACCGCCATCGCTGTCGCGCTGATTGCCGTTAGTTGCGTAACCGTCCATCAGCAGACCCGTTGTACCTACACCGCTACCATTGTAGTAGTAACCAACCAGTTCAACGCCAGAGTATGAAACCTTACCGCCGATACCATAAACATCGGAACGATCACTTCTAGCGCCGGTAGTTGCTTGAACGCCATCAACCTTTTGGGTGAAGCCTTCAGCCCATACCTTACCGGCGAAGTCACCGCTCCAAGAGTAGTTAACATTACCTTCAAATGCTGGTTCCTTCTGATTGCCAGTAATAGCAGCAGAAGTAGCCAGATTCAAGCTTTGCCAAGGTTGAGCGATTTCAACATTGAATTGGAAACCATTCCAGTTCGGGGAAGAGTACTCGATTTGACCTGTGAAGTCTGTGTACAGGAAGCCAGTACCGATACGACCCAGAGTTGTTGTCGAGCCACCACCTTGTGTACCAGCGCCAGTTGAACCAACGCCCAGCAGGGTTTGGTCATTCAGGATGGCATCTTGACCGAACAGGCCGATGTCCTTACCCAGCTTGAAAGAACCCCAGGACTTGTCACCGAAGGTCAAGTTCGCTTGACGCATTTCAGCAGTGCCATTTCCTGTGCCGCTTTGCAGAGCATGCTTAGTCGAAGCACCTGGCTGGAAGCTGATGGTCCAGCTGATGTCCAGATCATTTTCACGCTTCTTGCCGGTTACGCCGAACCATGAAGGCAGCAGGCCGGTATTCACCGAGCTTTGGTTGTTGGTTTGTCCAGGAACTGCACGACCTGCAATGCCGCCAGCAACGTCATTGCTGTTCTTGTCGTGTTGGTGGATGTAGAAAGCATTGACGTTACCGTTAATGTCAACAGTCCAGTCACCTGCTGGAATGATGAAGCCAGCTTGAGCAGCGGAAGCGCCCAGTGCCAGAGCAGCAGCGACTGCCAGTTTCATTGTCTTGTTCATATAAATCTCCTTGAAGTTAATGTCCGGACCCGATGCATCGTGCCCGGGCTTTACTGCTTACTCTCACCTTGCGAGCGAGAGAGTTCGCGAACTCCCCTATTGTATTCAGGAAGTTGCAGCTATATTAACCAAGCTGCAACAGGCCATGCAATCCTTTTTGTCAAATTTTCGCAACAAAAGTTGGTGCTGTTGTTTATTTACAACAAAAGATAGGGACTGGGGTTTTGATTGTATTAAAAGTGGAGGCATCATGAGTGAAGTCCTATTTCTCGTCGAACAAGCACCAGGAGGTGGATACACTGCAAGGGCATTGGGCGAATCCATTTTTACCGAGGCGGACACCTTGCCTGAATTACGCAAGATGGTGCAAGATGCCGTTCGTTGTCACTTCGATACAGACAACATGCCAAAAGTCATTCGCTTGCATAATGTGCAGGAAGAAATGCTTGCAGCGTGAGACTTCCACGCGACCTGACCTCCAACAGTTACGCTTAAACCATTTTTAGCATGCGGAATCCAGGCGGCTTGAAGTCTTGCAAGAGCAAAGCCATAACTCTCAAGGGACTGGGGAATCGTTGCTTAGCCGCCTACTTGTTCTTCCTGGATCAGCCACTTTCCTTTTAGGCGGGTCATGACCAAGGTCTTGTGACCACTCGTTTGCAGGCTGTCGGAGCGGTAGGATTGCCGAAAGCTGACGCGGGCGTGGGTGGCATCTGTCAAGGTCACCTGGGGCGACTCAATGCCAACCTGGATGGATTTCGGGCGGCTGATGCGCGCTCGGCGCTGTTCTGCCCAGGCCGCACGGGTGCCGCCTCCCGGCAACTTGAAGTTAGGGGCGTAATAGGCCAGATAGCCATTCACATTCTGGCTCGACCAGGCATGACTCCAGCCTTGTACGGCGGCGAGAATGGCGCGCTTATCTTCAGCTTCCAGAGGGGTAGCAGCGGCATCCTTAGCAGGCTTGACCTCCGCTGACGCCGGTTTGACGGCTGCGGACTTGTCGTCTGCGGGCTTGGCTGCGGCGGGAGTGGCACGACTGGGTGGCGTCTCCATGGCCATTTCATCAACATCGACCTGAGCCGGCGGTCGTCCCGCGACGGTACGGCTGGCCGGAATGTCATGCAACAACACAAAGTCAGCATCGGCATGAGGAGAGATTTTTCGGCCTGCATTCTGTTGCGCCATTTTGCCGAAGTTGTCACAAAGTTCCACGATGCGCTCCGATGCGCCTGCTGCTGCAGAGGCCCGCACCGTGCTGTCATAGGCCTGGGTGCTGAGCTTGGCATAGACATCGTTCAGATTGGCATGCAGCGTGGCGTAGCTGGGGTCGGTGTGCAGGGCGCGCTCCAGGGTATCCCGCGCCGCCTCATATTTACCCTGTGCGACGTAAAGCGCAGCCAGGTTGTTATAAGGTTCTGGCAGGTTAGGATAATCCAGAGTCAGCTTGTTGAAAATCCGGATCGCCTCATCGTTACGCTTCAAGTCCGCCAGAATCACACCCTTCAAAAAGAGGGCTTGGGTAACGTTGTGCCCCCAGGCGCCTTTGGGCAGTGTCTTTGTATAAGTATCGAGTGCGACCAGCGCTTCCTGGGGCTTGCCCTTCTTGAGCAATTGAGTCGCCTCGTACAGGTTGCCGGCAGCTTGGGTGCCAAGGCTGACCAATAGCACCGGCAGCAGGAAAAACATTCGCAATAGTTGCATCTCAGGTCTCCATGTCCGCTTGCAGCCCGCCGTCGGGGAGCCTGGCGAACGCTGTTATCTGTTGCAGCACACGCTCCATTTGATCCATCGTGACTGCGCTGATGAACTCCCCGCCGGGCGCCAGCTTCAGGTTGGGTCCATCATTGCAGCGCCCGAGGCAAGCATAACGCTGCAACGTAATCGGGATTTCCTGCCGGATGATTTCCTGCTGCAGATGATCGGCCAGCAAGACGCTGCCACGCGCACCGCAAGAGGGTTGCGCCGGATTGGCGCGATGGTTGATGCAGACAATCAACTGTTTCATGTGAGCGAGGCTACCTCTGCCGATTTGACTGCGTCGGCGATATTTTGTGCCAGGGCCTCAACCAGAAGCCGATCCCGACCTTCCACCATCACCCGCACTTTCGGTTCAGTGCCGGACGCGCGCAGCAACACGCGGCCATGGATACCCAGTTCGCGCTCGGCAGCCTCGACCACCTGCCGCAACGCATGATTCGTCGTCACGTCAATGCGGTGGCTGACCACAACGTTGATCAGCACCTGCGGGAACAGGGTGAGATCCCGAAGCAACTGGCTGACGCTCTGCCCGCTCTCAACCACGGCACGCAACACTTGCAAGGCCGAGATGATACCATCGCCACTGCTGTGCCGATCAAGGCACAGGATATGACCGGAATTCTCGCCCCCCAGCAGCCAACCCTGTTGATTCAACAATTCGAGCACATGACGATCGCCGACCTGGGCACGCAAAAAGGGGATATTGAGCGCCTCAAGAGCCTGCTGCATGGCCAGATTGGTCATCAGGGTGCCGACCACACCGCCCTGCAAGCGAGCACTCTTCTGCCGATGTGCAGCAATGATATACAGCAACTGATCGCCGTCGAGCAGATTGCCCGCATGGTCCACCATCACCACGCGGTCGCCATCGCCATCAAAGCCGATACCGAGATCGGCCTGTCTGCGCAGCACTTCCTGCTGCAACTGTTGCGGATGGGTGGAACCGCATTCATGGTTGATATTGAGCCCATCAGGCGTGTTGCCGGTGGTGATGACCTCGGCTCCGAGCTCGTGGAATACGTAGGGCGCCACGTGATAGGTAGCACCATGGGCGCAATCGAGCACGATTTTAAGACCGCGCAAATCCAGCGCATTAGGGAAGGTGCTCTTGCAGAATTCGACGTAGCGCCCGGCCGCGTCATTGATACGGCGGGCCTTGCCCAGCTCGGCCGAAGGCTTTACCTGCATCGGCAACTCCAGTTCAGCTTCGATGGCATGTTCGATGGCGTCAGGCAGCTTGGTGCCGGCGCCGGAGAAGAACTTGAAGCCATTATCCTCAAACGGATTATGCGAAGCCGAAATGACGATGCCGGCCTGGGCCCGCAAGGCGCGTGTGAGGTAAGCCACCGCCGGCGTCGGCATGGGACCGGTCAACAGCACATCCACCCCCGCCGCCGAGAGGCCCGCCTGCAATGCGGACTCCAACATATAGCCGGAGATGCGGGTATCCTTGCCGATCAGCACGGTCGGATGAGCCCCTCGCGCCGGGTGGTTGCCGATGCCGGTCAACACGCGACCGGCAGCATAACCCAAACGCATGACGAAATCCGGCGTAATGGGAGCCTCTCCCACCCGCCCGCGAATGCCATCGGTACCAAAAAACTGCTTGCTCATGAATTTTCCACTGCGGTTACGATATTAAGTGCATCCACCGTTGCCTTGACGTCATGCACTCGCAAGATTCTAGCGCCTTTCATGGCCGCAATCACGGCCGCCGCAATACTGGCGTGCAGGCGTTCGCTAACGTCCCCACCCACCACCTGCCCCAGCACCGATTTGCGCGACAGTCCAACCAATAAGGGTTGGCCCAAGGCACACAGGCTGGGCAATGTGCGCAGCAGCGCAAGGTTATGCGCGCGGCTCTTGCCGAAACCAAAACCCGGGTCCAACAAGATGCGATCCCGGGCAATGCCATAGGCGTCGAGGGCGGCCAGGCGCGCACGCAGAAAATCAGCCACATCCAACACCACGTCGCCATATTGCGGATCTATCTGCATGGTTTGCGGCGTGCCCTGGGCATGCATCAGGCAAACGCCGGCGTCGCTGGCAGCCACCACCTCCAGCGCTCCCGGCTGCTGCAATGCAAACACGTCATTGACGATTGCAACTCCGGCGGCAATAGCCGCGCGCATCACTTCCGGCTTGTAGCTATCGATGGAGAGGGGGACGTTCACCCGCGCAGCCAGTCCCTCTATCACCGGAATGACCCGGCGCAATTCCTCCTCCAGCGACACCGGCACCGCGCCCGGCCGGGTCGATTCACCGCCAATGTCGAGGATGACCGCACCCTGCTCTACCAGAAGCTGGCCATGGGCAATGGCAAGCTCCGTCGAGGCAAAATGACCGCCGTCAGAGAAGGAATCAGGAGTGACATTAACGATGCCCATCACCCGGGGGCGGGAGAGGTCAAGCTGGAATTTGCCGCAGGAAAAAATCATAGGGCTGAGGGCTGAGGACTGAGGACTTAGGACTTAAGGGGTGGCTGTTACTCAGTCCTTAGTCCTCCTCCCTTAGTCCTGCATTCAAGTTTCTTGCGCGGGCTGTATTGTCGGCGCCGGGGCGGTCGGGCCACTGTCCTGTGGCGGCAAGGGCTTGCTGTGCGGCTTTGGCGCACGCGGTGGCAGGCCGGCCATGATGTCGGAGATCTGATCGGCATCGATGGTTTCCCATTCCAGCAGAGTAGTCGCCATGGCCTCGACCTTGTCGCGGTGATCTTCCAGCAGACGTCTCGCCAACGCGTATTGCTGGTCTATGATGCGGCGGATTTCGCCGTCCACCGCCCGCATGGTTTCTTCCGACATATTCTTGTGGGTAGTCACCGAGCGCCCGAGGAATACCTCACCTTCATTCTCACCGTACACCATGGGTCCCAGCGCATCGGACATGCCGTAACGCGTCACCATGTCACGTGCCAACTGGGTGGCGCGTTCGAAGTCGTTGGAGGCACCGGTCGTCATCTGGTTCATGAAGAGCTCTTCCGCGATGCGACCGCCGAACATGATGGCGATGCGGTTCATCAGGAACTCGCGGTCGTAGGCGTAGCGGTCCTCTTCCGGCAGTTGCATGGTAAGTCCCAGGGCACGGCCACGCGGAATGATGGTGACCTTGTGCACCGGGTCAGCCTTGGGCAGAAGTTTCGCCACCACGGCATGACCCGACTCGTGATAAGCGGTATTGCGTTTTTCGTCCTCACTCATCACCATGCTGCGACGCTCGGCGCCCATCATGATCTTGTCCTTGGCACGCTCAAAGTCTTCCATGTCCACCAAGCGTTTGTTGCTACGCGCGGCGAACAGCGCAGCCTCATTCACCAGGTTGGCGAGGTCGGCACCGGAAAAACCTGGCGTACCGCGGGCGATGATGTCGGCCTTGACGTCGGGGGCAATCGGAACTTTTCGCATGTGCACCAGCAGAATCTGCTCGCGGCCACGGATATCCGGCAACGGCACCACCACCTGGCGGTCAAAACGTCCCGGGCGAAGCAGGGCCGGGTCGAGCACATCAGGGCGATTGGTGGCGGCGATGACAATGACGCCGGCCGAGCCTTCGAAACCGTCCATTTCCACCAACAACTGATTCAGGGTTTGTTCACGCTCATCGTTGCCGCCGCCGAGGCCAGCACCGCGCTGGCGACCAACCGCGTCGATTTCATCGATGAAAATGATGCAGGGCGCGTTTTTCTTGGCCTGTTCAAACATGTCGCGCACGCGGGAAGCACCGACGCCGACGAACATCTCGACGAAGTCGGAACCCGAGATACTGAAGAATGGCACTTTAGCTTCCCCGGCGATGGCGCGTGCCAACAGGGTCTTGCCGGTACCGGGATTGCCTACCATCAGCACACCGCGCGGAATGCGTCCGCCCAGCTTCTGGAACTTGGTCGGGTCGCGCAGAAACTCGACCAGTTCGGAGACTTCTTCCTTGGCCTCATCACAGCCGGCGACATCGGCAAAGGTGATCTGGTTAGTGCTCTCGTCCAACAGGCGCGCCTTGCTCTTGCCGAAGGAAAAAGCACCGCCCTTGCCACCGCCCTGCATCTGGCGCATGAAGAACACCCAGACGCCGATCAGGAGCAGCATCGGACCCCATGAGACCAGGATATTCATCAGCAAGGAAGGCTCTTCGTCCGGCTTGGCCTCAACAATGACGCCATTCTTGAGCAGGTCCGACACCAACCACGGGTCGGAAGGGGCATAGGTATTGAAGTGCTTGCCGTCGTTGTCGATGCCACGCAACACGCGACCATCGATCGTGACCTTGGCAACGCGGCCCTGTTTGACGTCAGCGATGAACTGGGAATAGACCACCTGCTTGTCGCCAACCTGCTTGATACCAAACTGATTGAAGACTGTCATCAGGATCAAAGCGATGATTAACCAGATGGCGATATTCTTTACGATGTTGTTCAAAATCCCGTTCCTTGTTCTAAGGCAGACATAGTCTGTCCATTCTAAACCGATTTCAGGACTTACGTTTCAGTCCCAGCAGAAAGACCTCGCTACTGCGATCCCGCGAAGCCTTGGGTTTGCGTGTGGCCACGGTCTGAAAGCCTTCCCGCATGGCCCGTACGATGTCGTCGAAACCTTCGCCGATGAAGGCTTTGACCAGAAAACTGCCGTCCGGTTTCAGCCAGCGCAAGGAAAAATCCAGCGCGAGTTCGGCGAGATAGGCCCCTTTGGCCTGATCGACACTGCTAATCCCGCTCATATTGGGCGCCATGTCCGAGATTACAAGGTCCACCGGCTTGCCATCCAACATTTGTTCCAGCCGGGCCAGCACAGTTTCGTCGGTGAAGTCACCCTGCAAAAAAGTCACGCCGCGCAGAGGCTGCATTTCAAGGATATCCAGCGCAAACACGCGCCCATTGCCCTTGAGGCGCTCCCCCACCACCTGCGACCAACTTCCCGGGCTCGCGCCAAGATCGACGATCGTCATGCCGGGCCTGATCAACTTGTCACGGTCGTCGATCTCCATCAGCTTGAAGGCGGCACGGGCACGATAGCCTTCCTTGGTCGCGCGCTTGACGAACTCGTCGTTGACGTGCTCCTGCATCCAAGCCTTGCTTGTGCGCGTTCGTTTCATGAGGAAAGTCGGACTTTAATCCTTAAATTAACCTAAAAAAACTAATTGAAGGAGGTTTCGGGGAAAATTTAAGAAAACTGCTTGAGACCTCTGCAACAGCTTGCGAGAAATTTCTCATCGCCCACTAATGATGTACATCACACCTGACATTGATCAGCCGCGCATTGTACAACAAACTCCATTTAAAGGGCTCACCTCGAAATTGCTTGCCTGGTCGGACTTTTCAGGATGGGTTATGGTTTTCCCACCGTCAACCATAGCGTTATGGTTGTTCCAATGCCCAGTTGGGAGTCAACCTCCAGACTACCGCCCATGAGTGCGAGAGCTTCCTTGACGATGGTGATGCCAAGACCAGTGCCGGGGATATTGCCAGAGCTGTCGGCTCGCCAGAATCGCTCGCCAAAATGACCCATTTGGGCAGGTGTCATGCCGATTCCCTGGTCTTTCACCGTGATGCCGATCCGGCTCTGTTCCGGGATAATAGCAACCCGGATTTCACCGCCGGCGGGCGAATATTTGATGGCGTTGCTGATCACGTTGGTGAGCGCCTGGCGCAACTTGGCGACATCAGCCCGGGCGAATGTTGATGCGTCCGGCAGATCCAGCTTGATCTGCTGGCTCTCCTTGCTGACGGCCTGATTGGCGACCGTATCGCCAACCAGCGCGGTCAAATCAACATCGACAATGTCAATGTCCTGACCACGCTTGGCTTCGATTCTGGAGAGATCGAGCAACTCGTTGATGATATCGACCAGCCACATCGACTGCCGGTGTATGGTTTCCAGCAGGTCCCGCTGCGTTGCCTGGTCGAACTCTGTTACCAGCAGAAGTTCGCTGAAACCCAGAATGCTGGCCATCGGAGTCCTCAATTCGTGGGCGGCATGGGACAAGAACTCGCTCTTGATTCGGTCAACTTCTGTTTCGTGGGTCACATCGCGAAAATAGAGGATCTGCGAAACGGTTTTGGCATCGGAGATGCGGATGCCGATTTCCAGCACGCGCTTGTCCGGACCAGCCATTTCGATCAGTTGACGACCCTCGTCAGCCCCGTCGTTGCCGGTTTTCCGCAAACCTTTCAGGGCGTTGATATTGGGAAATGGTGTCTGCTTGACGCACTGGCGTACCAACCTTGCCAGGAAGGCAACCAGATCCAGCCCGATAATGTCAGTTTGGCCCAGCAAGGTCATGCGGAAAAAGGCAGGGTTGGCATATTTGACTCGAAAACTCTTGTCAAACGTCACGAAACCATCCGGGCTGAGCGCGAAAATAGCGTTCAGTTGCTCCGTCCGGTCTTCCGTCTGCATCAGGGAAAACTCGAGCCGGTTCAGCGTTTCGAGACGCATGCGATTTTCAGCACTGAGCTGATTGTGACTCTCACCCAGTTGTTCTGCCATGTGATTGAATGCGATGGCAGTCTCGGCCAATTCATCGTTGCCGCTAACCGGAACCCGATATTCAAAATCGCCTGCCGAAAGTTTTGCACTGGCATTCCGAAGTGCCACCAACTGACGGGCCAGATAGCTTCCCAACAACCAGGAAAACACGGCGACCAATAGCATTTCCAGGCCGGCAATGCCCGCCGCCCAACGCTTGGTAGAAGCAAGCAATGAAGTCAGTGGGGCAGTGGAAACGCTCAACCTGACTTCGCCATACTGGATGCCTCCCGCCTTGATCGGCGAAGACCAGTCGAAGATCTCGTCAGAAACCTGATCGACCTGTGTGTCCTGCTGGAAGGTGCGGGCAAGATAAATAGCATCACCGCGCTCAGCAAGCACGGTGCCACGATCGTCGAGAATGCGGACAAAATCAATCTGACCGGAGGCCATGGCCTCGCCTGCCAGGCTGTCCAAGGTAGCCAGGTCCTGCCCCAGCACCGCATCCTTGGCAGCGGCGGCGAGCAGTTTACCGCCCAACTGCACCCTGTGGATCAGTTCGGATTGATAGGTCGCACGAAGAACCGTCAGCACACTGCTGATCAGAACCGCCAGCAGGATCACTTCAATAATGGCCACGCCGAGTACAGTCTTAGTGCGAAAGCGCATGGCCGGCTATCTCAAAATCCAATGGTTTTCATTGCTTGCTATAGTGCTCAAGGAGACGAATATCAAGGGCGCGAATATCGTTCCAGTCCCGGTTCCCGGCGGCCACGATGCCTTTGAATGCAAGGGTCGCGAGCAAACGGCGACCGGCTTCGTCATCGGCCAGCGATGTCATCGCAGCCAGAACCTTGGCCAGGGCTTCAGGCGCGACACGGGGGTGAGCTGCAAACGCATGCGGGGTATAAGCCGGCGTCTCGAACAGAACGCGAAGCGTTTTTCCGATCTCCGGCGCAGTCGTTTCCAGAGTGCGCTGTATCCCGCCACCCGCCTCCTGGAGACCGGCCGTCACCGCGCGATAAACAGAATCATGTGAGGCCACAAACTTGGTTTCAATCGGGATATTCAAACGACCAAACTCTGCCTGAGTCAGGACGCTGGCGGCAAAAGCCGCCGGCGAAGGGAAGACGACGGTTTTTCCGGCAAGATCGGCGGGCGTCCGATAAACACTGTCTTTCTTTACCACCACGATACCCTTAATCTTACGATCCTGCTCCATGGCAAAAGCCCGGTAACCGACTGCGGTATTGAACACGATGTAGTGATAGGGGTTCATGTAGGCTAAATCATATTCGCCGCGACCAAGACGCTCCTCGAAAACAGGAATGCTGGCTGCCGTACGGAACACCAACTGAACGCCTGACCGTTTGGAGATTTCGGCCAGTAACGGGCCCCAATCCTCCGCCAGACGACTGGCTGATTGCTGAGGCACGACTCCAAAAGTAAGCACACCTGGCGCCGGTTCTGCCCTTGCCGGTAATACCTGTGTGAATGCAAGGGCCAGCGACACGAGCACCACGGCACAACTGGAAATGAATTTATCCGATCGATTAAACATGGATCACGGCCCTGTTAATGTGACGTCATGAGCACAACAAGACTTGCGCTAGGTGAAACGATTAACGCCAGTGCTCTGATCTCTTCAATCTGCCGTTGCAACTAATCCGCATCGGAAAGTTCGCGTGCAATCTGCTCGAAGACGTCCAGTATACCCAGAAATCCATCCACGATAACAGGGTCAAAGTGCGTGCCGCGACCCTCCCTGATGATGTCGGTCGCCATTTCATGGGACATGGATGGCTTGTAAACACGCTTGCAGGTTAGCGCATCGTAAACGTCAGCAACCGCCATGATACGTGCCGACAGCGGGATGTCCTCCCCCGACAGGCCGCAAGGGTAACCACTACCATCCCACTTTTCATGGTGGCAATGGGCGATGTCCCGGGCAGTGCTCAAAAACGAATTAGTGGACCCTAAAGCCACTTCCGCACGCCTGATCGCATGATTGCCGAGTGCCGCGTGTGTTTTCATGATCTCGAACTCGTCCCGATCAAGTTTGCCTGGTTTCAGCAGGATCCGGTCGGGGATGGCGACCTTGCCGATGTCGTGAAGCGGCGCAGATTTGAACAATTGGAGAATCATTTCATCGTCAAGCACCGGAGAAAATTGCGGTAAAACGCGCAGGGCCATTGCCAGTTCCCGCACGTACCTTTGCGTGCGTGAGATATGCTTGCCGGTATCGTTGTCACGCAATTCCGACAAGGTACACAAGGCCAGCACCGTTGCATCCTGGGTACGAGTAACCTCCTCATTACGTGCCAGGAGTTCAATGTTCTTTCTGGCAAGATCGGCGGTTCGCTCGGCCACGCGCTGGTCCAAATACTTGTTCTGCTCCTGCACAATGCGCATGGCCCGACTCAGATTCGCTTGATTCCTGACCCGTGCCAACACGATATTTGGAGAAAATGGTTTGGCAATGTAATCTGCCGCGCCATACATCAAGCCCTTTTCCTCGTCGTCATGGCTATCCAATGCAGTCAGGAAGATGATCGGCAATTCGCTTGCTTCGGGAATTTTAGTTAATAGCTTGCACACCTCGTAACCATCCTGCTCGGGCATGACGATATCGAGCAAGATGACGTCCGCGGGCTTGCCGCTAATGAGATAGCGGAACAGTGCTTCTGCCTCAATAAAGGGATGGACATGGTAATAAGGCGAGAGCAACTCGGACAGCAGTTGCAGATTGCTCTTCTGGTCGTCCAACACCAGCACGTGGGCCTTGTCTGAAATGCTGAAGCCGCTCATGACCAAATTTCCTTCAGTTCTGGTACGATCCGCTGCAACTGATTCGCAGCGCTCTCCAAATCGAACGCTTCGATCAGAGAAAACAAGCTATTAAACTCGGCTTGCAATGTCGCCGACATGGAGTTTGGCAGGGATCGCCTGACATTTCCCGCATGTTCTAAGGCACTTCCGTCCACGGCCTGCAGTAATTCCAGCAAGTGCAATACCTGACTGAGCAGCGACACGTTCTCGACTGGCACCGTGACCAGATCCGACTGGGAGAGGTAACGTTTTATTTCGTCTAACAATTCACCAAGCGCTGTGATCATGGTTTCAGTTTCTCTCATATCGACCGATTCCCCGTGGCGCAAACGTTGCTCGACCGGCAAGGCCGCCTGCTGCAAGGCAGTTGCCCCGACCTGGCCGGCCATGCCCTTGATATTGTGCGCAATATGAAAACCAGTCTGACTGTCCCCACGACTCAGGCAGGCCCGCAACTGCTCCTCATCCCCGGCATGATGACTGACAATTTGCCGCAAGATACGATCTATCGTCCCCGGTTTCCGGGATAGATTGCCCAGGTGCTCCAGATTGAGATGTTTCCAAGCGCCGGACACTGCATCGGTGTCGGCAACACTGTCGACGATCTTTGCTTTCTGTGCCGGCTCCAACCGGTGCGCCGGCAACCATTTCAGCAACGCGGCAAACAGGACTTCCGGTTCTACCGGCTTCGCCAGATGATCGTTCATGCCGGCTGCGAGGCAGGCATCTCTATCCTCACTGAATGCATTGGCTGTCATGGCAACGATTGCGAGTGCCTGGCGATCCGGCAGTTGACGAATCTTGCGGGTCGCCTCCAGGCCATCCATTTCCGGCATCTGCATATCCATCAGCACCAGATCAAACACCTGCTCCTTGACCAAGGTCAGGGCGATTGCTCCATTAACGGCAGGGGTAATGTTGAAATCAAAATCCCCCAGAATTTCGCTGATTACCTCCAAGTTTACCGGATTATCCTCCGCGATCAGGATGCGAGCGCCGTGGTGCAATTGCTTCAGTAACACATTGCTGGCTTCGGCATCGCCCGCTAGCGGACTCGGCCTGTTGGGCATACCGGCATATTTGGCCAGCGTGTCATGCAGGGTCGATGCCGTAACCGGTTTCGCCATCACCGACTGGAATCCGGCTTGACTGGCCTCGGTCCTGAGTTGGGGATCGTCGTAGGCGGTCATCAGAAAAGACAGCGGGTAGTCCGACAGGTGCAAGCTATTGATGCGCTTTAAGGTCTCCACCCCATCGAGCCCCGGCATCCGCCAGTCAAGGATTAGCACTTCGTAAGGATCCTTGTTAGCACTGGCCAGTTCCAGCAACTGCAGAGCGGTTTCCCCTGAGGCCGCCGCATCGACCCGCATCCCCATGCGCTCCAGCATGGCGGTGATCACTTCACGTGCTTCCGGCAGATCGTCAGTAACGAGCGCACGTTGACCGCGCAAGCCTAAATGGATGACTTCTTCCAGTGGGGCCCCTTTACGCAATCGAGCGGTAATCCAGAATGTGCTGCCAAGCCCCATGATGCTTTCCAGACCGACTTCGCCGCCCATCAGTTCTGCCAGGTGGCGGTTAATGGCGAGGCCTAGCCCGGAGCCTCCATATTTTCGGGTGGTGGAACTATCCGCCTGCTCGAAGGCCAGGAACACTTTTTCCTGCTGTTCAAGGGTCATGCCGATGCCGGTATCAATCACGTCAAACCTGACCAGACAGTCCTGATCACCGTCTTCCATCATGCGGGCGCGCAGCATGATCTTGCCAACCAAGGTAAACTTGACGGCATTGCCGAGATAATTAAGCAAGGCCTGCGACAAGCGGGTCGGGTCCCCGCGCAACGGAATGGAAAGTCGCGGGTCCACATCGAAAATGATTTCCAGACCTTTTTCCTTGGCCCTGGCACTGACCAAATTGAACACATTGCCAACCAGAATCCGGTCCAGCAGAAAATCGGTTTCCTCCAGTTGCAGCTTGCCGGACTCGATGCGCGAAATATCGAGAATGTCATTGATGATGCAGAGCAAGTGGCCTGCAGCGTTGGAAATTTGCTCATATTTGGTGTTGTACCAAGGATCCTCACCCCCGCGCTGCTGCAACAAATGCGTGAGGCCGACAATGGCGTTCATCGGGGTGCGGATTTCATGACTCATGTTGGCAAGAAACACACTTTTTGCCCGGGTCGCTTCTTCAGCCGTATCCCTGGCTGCGCGCAAGGCCGCTTGCTGCCACCCGAGCATTAGCAGTAAAGCACCGCTGGCCAGAATGCCGAGGATGGCGAGGCCACCGGCCAGTAGCGCGATATTTTGCAGGTGCTGATAAATTTCGGTCTGATCGATTTTAGCCACCAGCATCCATGGCGTACCCTCGACCCTTGACACATAAGATTCAACCAGATGACCCTTATAGTCCATGCCGTCATACAAGCCCGGGCCATTTTCAAACACCCGGACAGCAGGCAGTTTGGTGTCCTCCTGACTGACCTGCAGAAAACCCTGGAGCGGATCATTTTGGCGAAACTTGTTGAGATAGGTCACCTTGGCACCATCGCGGCGGATCAGCAGGACTTCTCCGGTATCAGAGTTGTTTGACCATTTGGCAAGAATTGCATTCAGGCTGGCAGTGTTTTCGATTGTATTGGTATCGACGGTGGTGGTCAGCACCAGATGATCTTCATACGGAAAAGGACTTTGCACCGGCAAGGCCAGCGACAGGTGATAGTGTCCATCATGGAACTGGATGTCACTGAAAGAGACGTCTTTTGCGCTCAATGCCTGACTCGCAAGCACATGCGCTAACGATGTGGGGTATGGTTGGTTGCCAGAGGCCAACACAACATTGTCCCTGTTATGATCGAAAAGTTCGATGCTATCGTAGCCATAACGCTCCCTGACAAGGTCGAGAACGCCCATCAGACGCTGATACTTTTTTAGATCGTTATTCTTGCGCCAGGCATGGACATCATCGACAAACTCCGGATTATTGGCGATGACAAAAAGGTCATCCTTTCTATCCTTGACCCAGTTTGAAATCTCGTTCGCCTTGATGAGCGAAATGGATTTCAGTCGTAATTGCTCATGCTGCTGCAAGGAAGTGGCTTCCTGCTGGTAAGCAAAATAAGCCACTCCGGAGAAAAACAACACGATTACAGCAAACAATTGTAACAACTTCTGCTGCGTCAAATTTTCCACCCAGCGGTCCAAACGCGTCAGCCTGCGCCCCGTTGTTGACATCTCAATCCTATTTGCGCTGTCTGTTCTGGTCGAGTCCTTATTCATTGCTGTCCCATCCTTAAATGAGTTTCGTTCGGTTTGGCATCGCTGGTGCGGTGATGAAATTGCTGCACCCAGGCCATCGCTTCATTCTGCAGATGCATGATGGTGTCGATGTTGTAATTCTGTTCCCGCGCCAGAGTTTCAACGATGACGAATTCTTCGAACTGCAAGGCCTCTGCCAATCGCAGCAACTGACCCAGTACCCCGCTACGCTCCAGCGCGGCATTACTGATATCTCTGGACAGGTGCAGATTGGGCAATATTTCTGCCAACGGCTCGTCAAGCAACGCATCCACCATGGACAGCATGCCAACCATGTAGGCTTGATCTTGCAAATGTGAACCCGGCGCGCGCTGCGAATAACGCACCATCAATTCCATGAAGCGACCGCGCCAGGCAGCAGCAGCCATCAATGGGTTCGGGCTGGCATAACGATCATCCACGCTATAGAGCAGCAACTGGAACCAGCGAAGTAATTGCGTCCGCCCCAACAATGACAGCACTTGCCGTATCGAATCGATTTCTTTTGTGAAGCCTGAAGATCCGCAATTAACGAGGTGCAGCAGGTGGATCGCCAGCGTCGGGTGTAACTTGAAGAAATTCTCAATGATGCGATCTGATCCATCATTGTTCAGTTTTGTGATCAAATCGAGGATATCCTGAATGGAGTCCACACTTTTCTGGCACTGCTCCTTCGGTTTTGAAAAAAAACTGCCCTGGTAAAAGCTGAAGTTCATGTTTCGTGCCTGGTCGAGCCACTCCGGGGTATCAACCTTTGTTGCAATGCAGGCGATCCGTCTGCTACGGGAAGCATTGAGCAGACTAAGCCGGGCTGGGCGAGTGATATCAATCTTGACGTATCTGGCATATGGCAACAAAGCTTGCCACAGGTCATCCGGCATAAAGTCATTGATGGCCATGCCGTAACCGAGCGCACTCAAGGCGGAGATGCGATCCACGTACCCTTCCGGATAATCTTGCTGCGCCTCCAGTTGAAACACGATGCGTTTTTCAGGCAACAGCAATGGCAGTTCGCTCAGCAGAAACTCCGGCGTAGTGCTGACAAACACCGGCAAGCGATGAAACAGATCATTCATCCCGGTATGCAGGAACGCATTGATGATGGCACCGGGCGCGTCAGTCTGAAGCATGCGCGCATCCCCCTCATGTCGCGAGATGACATCAAACGCCACGACACGCAGATTGACGTCCATGATGGGACGGTAGCTGCATAACAAACTTCTGACAGGGGATTGTAATAAGTTCAAAACACACCTCGTTTGGCTTTCGCTCAAGATGTAAAATTATTACATAAAAGATTGCATTATGCAAAAATTAATATTAATATGATAATACAACTTAAGGGAAGGAGAGTTAAAATGGTAATGAAGAAAATATTGGTAGTGGATGATCAGGCCGATATCCGAAAACTGATGCGGTTGACATTGGGCCTGCGTTACGAGGTCATAGAAGCCGCCTGTGCCAGCGACGCGAGCGATAGAGTCTCTAAAGATCGCCCCGATTTGGTGTTACTGGACATCATGATGCCGGGGGGCGTCAATGGATTGGATTGGTGCGCCATGATGAAGAATCTGGCATGCATTCCGTCCATGAAAATCATCTTTGTCAGCGCCCGCGGTCAGACCATGGACGTTGATGAAGGAATGGCCGCCGGCGCGGATGACTACATAACCAAACCCTTTAGCCCGTTAGAACTGTTAAAAGTGGTCGATCGTCATTTGGGTTGAAGCGAAGACCAGGTCGTCATGTAACAAGATAATAGCCGGCAAGGTAAAATGGTATTGTGATGCACTCCGCAAGATGCAAACCCTGATCGATAATTAAAGTCGTCGCAACACAATAACGAAGGCAGAAAATGAATGTGAAGAAAATCGCGCTCAACGCCCTTGATCTGATGACCACCAGTGATGTCGCTCGTGAGCTTGGGGTCACCATTCGCACAGTGCAACTGTGGGAGGGCCAGGGGCTGCTGGAAGGATGGAAAACCCCTGGCGGGCACCGGCGAATCACGCGCGCGTCGTTCAATCGACTGACCGAGGGCCATAAACAACCGGTGCCGGAGACATCAAACCCGTCCCGCCTGAAAGTAGTGGTGGTTGAGGATGATGCTGCCCTGCTTAAACTTTACCGCCTCACTATCGAATCCTGGAACATCCCTGTTGACGCCAAATATGTCAGTAATGGACTGAAGGGCATGATCAGCATTTCAAAGGACACGCCAGACTTACTCATCACCGATCTCCTGATGCCGGAAATGGACGGGTTCAAGATGCTCAACACGTTGTGGGAATCGGATGAGTTTACGCGCATGGCAATCGTGGTGGTGAGCGCCCTGCCATACCATGAAATTGAGCAAAGAGGTGGCCTGCCCAGAGGTGTCCGACTATATGGCAAATCACCGATTCCGTTCTGGGAATTGAAGGAATACATGCAGGGCCTGCTGGACAAAAAAATTGAGCGTCAGCATGCCTGATTGAAAGGCGCAAAAGCCCGAACGACTCAACCAGGATCGATAGGGTCGCAGCAACAGGAACGACACTTTTTTAAGATGTAAAGTCAGGGATGAGTTGGGAGCAAGATGATGCTGGACAACACCGTCAGAAAACATAACAACAATATCACGGCTTGTAGTGGCCATGTGGCGTCAGTCAATCCCTTGTTACTGGTAGGGCCTGAGTTGCGCGAGCTAATCGCACAATTCCTCCTGTTGTCCAAAGGGGTGCTGCGGGTAGGTGGAGACGAGTTGCAGCGTCTGGGGCTTGCCCTGATTGGCAATCTTGAAGTGCTATCAGAACTCTCAAAACTCAGCGAAGACGATAAGATTTTCACCGATGACCGCATTGATTTACAGGAGCTATTGACCGATGCTGGGGTCCTGATCTATAAAGCCGGCGGTTATCATAAGCCAGTCCTGCATTTTGATATCTCCGGAGGCCCCGGCGACACACTTTATGGCAACAAGCGCTTAATGGGCTTGGCATTAAAAGCATTGCTTCAGCGCGTCGCCATGGGGTGTCATCGTAGCCTGTTAGTGACGGCCAAGATTCGCAATACCGGACAACAAATTTCATTAACGGTCAGTGGCGGTCACCCGGACCATAGCAGCACTCATCACCCGGAATACGATCAACCAAAGTTGGACGCCAAAGCATCTGATGCCCCTCCCCTCCTGCATGATCTCGATCTTCTGTTCTGCCAGCGCATCATCGAACTCCATGGCGGCCATATCAAATTAATGCCTCCGGTAGAGTTTCCCGACACCGGAGAGCCGCTAGAATACTTCACCCTCACCCTGCCCACTGGCTTGCCTGATGCGGACAGGCATCGACTGGCCTGCGTGCACTGCCCGATTACCGAACAGGCCAATCAGTTGGCACAAGATATTGCGCTATTACTGGAACAAAGAGGCCACGGCGCGAAGGGCATGAAATGATAAAAATGCTGGTGGTCGATGATAAACTCGAGCTGCGTACCTTGTTGAAACTGGCCTTTCAAAATCGGGACGATTATGTCATCACAGAAGCCGAGGATGGCGAAGAAGCACTGACCAGTATTGCCAGGCATCACCCCGATATCGTGTTGCTGGACGTCATGATGCCGGGGCCTATTGACGGCTTGGGCGTGCTCGATGCAATCAGAAGTAATGCTGAATATGCCGGCATGAAAGTCTTCATGTTGAGCGCCCGAGGCCAGGACCGCGATCGTGCTGACGCGATGGCGAAGGGCGCCGATGCTTACTTCGTCAAGCCGTTCAGCATCATAAAGCTGGTCAACACCATCGATCAGACTTTCAATTTGGCAAGCTGACACAGATGCAAGAGCTCGCAAGAGGCACGGTCAAAAGACAACTGGCATCCTGGTCAATTCTCTGTATTAGTCTCCTGGCAACCCTGTATGCAAGCCTCTATGTCAAAACCGGCATCGAAGAAATTGCAAATAAGCAGCTGATCGCCGCCTGCGACCAGGCAACGCTTAAAGTTCAGGATCGGCTCAATATCTATGCCATGATCCTTCGCGGCGGGGGTGCCCTGTTCTCGGCGACAAATTCAGTCAGTCGTGAGGCATGGCGCAACTATGTCAGGACCTTGCACGCCGATCAGAATGTACCCGGGGTACAGGGCATCGGATTTGCACAAGTCATTCCACACCGACTTGCAGCCCACATCGCCCGCATCCGCGCCGAAGGGTTTCCAGACTACACCGTACGCCCAACCGGGGAACGTACTCTATATACCTCCATCATTTATCTGGAACCATTTCGAGATCGCAACTTGCGCGCTTTTGGTTTCGACATGTTTTCCGAAACCGTTCGCCGCACCGCCATGGAACGTGCCAGGGATAGCGGTGAGGCCGCTCTGTCTGGCAAGGTTAAGCTGGTGCAGGAAAACGGAAAGGAAGTCCAGGCAGGCACCCTGATGTATTTTCCGGTCTATCGCAATGACGCGCCTTTGGCCACGCTTGAGCAACGGCGAGAGGCGCTAGTCGGCTGGGTTTACAGCCCGTTTCGCATGAATGACCTGATGACTGGCACGCTTTCAGATTTGTCAGGCGATGAAAGCAAATCCATTGATTTACACATTTACGATGGCCTGGAGCAGTCTCAGAACAACTTGCTGTTTGACAGTAACCCGTCCGGCAGACCAAGGTCAGTTGCAAGCTTCTATCAACGGCGCGTTATCCAGTTTGATCAAAATACACAATGGTTGCTGAAGTTTGAGAAAATCGACGGCATCTCGAAACTTGATTACACCCATGCATGGGCAACCCTGTTCGCAGGCCTTGTGATCAGCGGCTTGATGTTCGGGCTGATGCGTTCCATCGTCAACACAAGATCCAATGCCGCTAGAATTGCCGAAGGACTCACCGACAAAATCGGCGAACTCAGCCAGAGACTCTCCCTTGCCACCGACTCGGCCAAGATCGGGGTATGGGATTACCATGTCAAGGAAAACAAACTGCTCTGGGATAACTCGATGTATGCGCTGTATGGCGTGTCCCCGGACCTCTTTAACGGGGCATATGAGGCCTGGCAACAAGGCCTGCATCCAGACGACAGGGAACGTGGAGACAGGGAGATTACGCAGGCCCTGAATGGTGTGCATGCCTTTGACACTGAATTTCGGGTGGTCTGGCCGACGGGCGAGGTGCGCTACCTCAAGGCGTCCGCCACGGTATTGCGCAATGCTGAAGGCGAAGCAGTCCGGATGATCGGGGTCAACTATGACATTACCGAACGAAAATTGGACGAAATCGCGCTGAAAGAACGAACGGAGCAATTGACAGCCATCTTTTCGCTGTCGCCGGATGGCTTTGTCTCATTTGATGAAGCAGGTCGGGTCAAGTATGTCAGCCCGGCCTTTTCAAGCATGACCGGATTGTGGGAGGATAAGATCAAAGGGATTGATGAATCAAGGTTTACCGCAAAGCTGGCCAGCCTTTGCGTTTCATCCCAGACCTTCCACGGTCTGGATGGATTGGACTTCCAGGTTGCCACGGAACCCAGCGAAAAACCCCGACGCGAATTAATCGAACTGATGGTTCCTAAGGGCCGCGTCCTGGAAGTGGGCCTGCGCAGCAGCAATACTTCATCCATTTCGTATATGCTCTATTTTCGCGATGTAAGCTACGAAACTGAAGTTGACCGGATGAAGAGTGAATTTCTATCGACCGCAGCACATGAATTGCGCACACCGATGGCCAGCATCTTTGGTTTTACCGAATTACTGCTGACTCAATCGTTTGACGAGGACAACCGGCGCGACCTGCTGACGACGATGTACCAGCAATCCGAGTTGATGATCAAGATCATCAATGAACTGCTCGATCTGGTTCGCATCGAGCAACGTCGAGGGACGGATTTCGTATTTAGAACCCTCAACTTGGCGAAGGTGGTCGATGAGGTCATTGCTGGCTTCAAACTGGCCGCCGACCGGGCACCTCCGGTCGTGACGCCGCCGGCATCCGCCTGCCCGATCAGTGGCGACCACACAAAACTGTTACAGGCCATCACCAACCTGATTTCAAATGCCTACAAGTATTCCCCGGCCGGCGGCGAGGTCAGCATCAAGTATCTTCGGGTATTGTCAGGCAAGACCCGCATGTTCGGTGTGGAGATCAGTGACCAGGGAATTGGCATGACGGCGGCACAATCGGCGCGGGTATTTGAGCGCTTCTACCGGGCTGATCCATCCGGGCATATTCCGGGCACCGGCCTCGGCATGAGCATCGTCAAGGAAATCATTGAAATTCACGGCGGCCGCGTCGTCATCGAGAGTATATTCGGCACTGGCACGACAGTGACTATCCTGCTGCCGGAATTGGCATCCGACCAGACCCTGTCGTTGGACTCACCCGCAACATAATCTCTATTCGAGAGTAAAAAAATGAAATCAATAGTGATCTTTTGTTTCGTTCTGGTGCAATGGCTGCTGACGTCTGGAATTGCTCTGGCTGAAGACCCCATGACAAAGACCCTCGTCGTCGGAAGCGAACAAGACTACCCGCCTTTTGCGCTTGGCCTGACCGATGCAACCGCAGATGGCTTTACCGTAGAACTATGGAAAGCGGTAGCCAAGGAAGCAGGATTGAAATACACCATCCGTGTCAGGCCATTCCATCAAATCCTGCAGGAATTCAAAGAAGGCAAGATCGACATTCTGATCAACCTTGAACAATCAGACGAGCGGCGCCAATTTGTTGATTTTTCCATCCCTCATGTCATCGTCAGTGGCGCTATTTTTGTGCGGAAAGGACAGACCGATATTCATTCCGAGGCTGATTTTGCCGGCAAATCCATCATCGTACTGAATGCCGATCTGGCACACGACTATGCGCTGTCCCGCAACTGGAAGAATCAACTCGTTCTGGTCGATACCGCTGCTGATGGTTTCAGGTTGCTCTCATCAGGCAAATATGACGCCCTTCTGATAAGTAAACTTGCAGGCATGAAGACCCTGCGTGAGCTGAATATTACCAACATCAAGGTCCTCGATGCAAAACCCGGATTCTCACAAAAATTCTCCTTTGCAGTTCACAAGGGAAATACCGAACTGCTCGCCAAGATCAACGAAGGGCTCGCGCTGACCAAACCCAGCGGCATCTTCGATAGGCTCTATGACAAGTGGTTTTCGCCCTATGAAGAAAAAAAGGTCACCTTCAAAGATGTACTTCGTTACCTTGCACCCATCCTCCTGATTCTGTTTGGCCTGGCCATCTATGCATTTTATAAACGCCATGTTGAACGTGAACGCCTGCTGATGCAGATGGAAGACCGCACAGAACAATTGAATGCCATTTTTACACTGAGCCCGGATGGTTTCGTGACGTTCGACAAGGGTTCTCGAGTCAAATATGCCAATCCGGCCTTCTTCCGCATGACCATGCTGATCAAGAGCGACATCGTCGGGCTAAGTTTGGATGATTTTCTGGCTCGACTGATGCGTCAGTGCCTCAAGCAGACCCCATTTCCTGATATAGGATCTTTGAAAATCTTGCAGAGGGATGGCGGTTCCGTGGCAGAAAAAAGCCGTCAATTGATCAAAATGCAGGGGCCGGACAATCGCGTGCTGGAGATTGGCATTCGTACCTCCGATGCCAGTACCGTATCTCAAATACTTTACTTTCGAGATGTGACCTACGAAACAGAAGTCGATAGAATGAAAAGTGAGTTTCTCTCTCATGCGGCGCACGAACTGCGTACCCCCATGGCCAGTATTCTGGGGTTCAGTGAGTTATTGCTGGAAATGGAATTGGACGAGCCCACGCAGCGCGATCTGTTGGATACCATCCACCGCCAATCCCTGTGGCTGGTCAACATCATCAATGAACTGCTGGATCTTGCCAGAATCGAGGCTAGAGGTGGCCAGGACTTGACGATCACTCATGTGGACCTGACCGCGCTCACGCGTGATACGGTTGCCAATATGGCTGTCGCTGACGACCGATGGAAAATAACACTGGATCTGCCGTCAGAGGCGGTGTACGCACAAGCTGACATCGCCAAGTTGCGGCAGGCACTGAACAATATCATCGGCAACGCGATCAAATACTCACCGGAAGGCGGAGAAATCCGGATCATCGTCGTCAGTGCAGCAGGCAAAGCAAAAATCACGGTAAGTGATCAGGGCATCGGCATGACGCCCGCGCAAATTCCCCATTATGGTGAGCGCTTTTGGCGTGCCGACACTTCTGGCAATATCCCGGGGACAGGCCTTGGCGTCGCTATCGTCAAGGAAATCATTGAAATTCACGGCGGCCGCGTCGAAATCGAGAGTGTATCCGGCACTGGCACGGCGGTGACCATCCTGCTGCCAGAACACGTACCGGACCAGGTCTCTACTCCATCATTCCCGCGAGCAGCGTAACGCACCCGATGGATAGCTCTTACCCGGAACCCGATGTCAGGCCCACGAAGATGCTGATCGCGGCCCTGCTGTATGTGATGCTGGGGGCGTTTGGCCTCAGCTTTGCCATTGCCCCGGGATACGCCAGTCCTATTTTTCCAGCTGCCGGTTTCGCCGTGGCCATCCTGTTGTGGTCGGAAATGAAGTGCTGGCCAGGGATCCTTCTCGGCTCACTCATCCTGAATATTGGGGTTGCCGGGGTGCACGGCACGCTGGATTGGCACAGCATGGTCACGGCCAGCGCCATCGCCTGTGGCTCTACCGCCCAGGCACTGACCGCCTGCTGGCTGGTGACGCGCAGCATCAATTTTGGCTGGCGCACGTTTGAAAGCGAACGCGATATCCTTCAGGGCCTGGCGCTGGCGGGGCCGCTGGCCTGCATCCTATCCGCCACGGTGGGCGTCACCACCCTGTACTGGGCACACATGATTCCCGCAGCGGAATATCTCTATGCGTGGTGGAGTTGGTGGTCTGGTGACACCCTGGGCGTCCTCGTCATGTTGCCGCTCAGCATTACCTTGCTCTACCACAACAAATCACCATGGCAGAGTCGGTTGACCACCCTGGTACCGCCCATGTTGTTGACGCTGGGAATCGTGGCCTGGACCTTTGTCACCGTTTCGCAACTGGAGCGTACACAGTTAAAGCTGACCATAGAGCGTCATGGTGAATCCCTTACAAAATTACTGGAGCAACGATTCATTGCGCATCAGGAGGCACTGTCAGCCCTGCGCCGCCTGATTGAGGTCACCCCGGACATGAGCTACCGGCAGTTTGAATACTTCACGCGCATTACGCTCAACGACAATCATGACATCTTTGCCCTGAGCCACAATCCTTATGTGTTGCAGGGACAACGCATGGGTTTCGAGCATCAGATGGCGGGGAAAACCGGCAAGGCCGGGTTCGGGATCACCGAGAAAGACCGACAGGGCAGGCTTGTCCGCGCTTTGGCCCGTCCGGAATATGTGGTGGTGGGGTTTATCTCGCCACTGGCGGCTAACCTCCCCGCACTCGGATACGACATCAATTCCGAATCGATTCGACACAATGCAATCCTGCGTGCCCAGTGGTCGGGACAGCCGGCGGTGACCGCTCCGATTCAACTGGTGCAGGAACACAAGCCGCGTGTCGGTGTGCTGCTGCTCCATCCCGCCTACCTGCAGGAAATGGCCTCGACACAGTCGCGCAACACCTCATTACTGGGTTTTGCCGTTGGGGTGATCAAGGTCGATGAAATGGTGGAAATTGCGACCAAATCATCCAGTGTCGATGGCCTCATTTTCCAGGTTGAAGATACGCTTTCCCCCCCGGGTAACGCTTTGTTTTACCGATCCAGCAAATTGGCGAGTGCCCCTGATCAATACTATGCCTGGCAAAAAAAGGTACCAATGGCCGACCGCACCTGGACACTCAGTGTATTTCCGAGCGCGGCTTATCTGCAACGGCAGCATCACTGGACCTCGTTGTTAGTTGGTGTGGGCGGGCTAACGCTGGCCGCCTTGTTGCAAATGCTGCTGCTAATGACCACCGGACGCACTTCCATCATTCAGCGCAAGGTCCTGGAGCAAAGTGTCGAATTGCAGACCAAGAGTGATGCGATTGAGGATCAGAATGCCCAACTAAACACCTTGTTCAGCCTTAGTCCAGACGGCTTTGTCGCGTTTGGGCCGGACGGCAGCATCAAGTTTGCCAATCCGGCATTTCAAACCATGACCGGCATAGCGCAAGAAGATATTATCGGCAAGAACGAGGTGTCGCTGGAAGACGAATTGCGCAAGCGCTGCGAGAAGCCGGAAGCCTTCAACGGACTTTCTACCTATTTCAGCGATGACCTTACCCAGGCGCAACACGGGCTTCTGAGCCTCTGTTCACCGCACTATGCGGTGCTGCGTCTGGTCGGCATCCATAGCCCATCATCCAACGTTGCCCGCATCCTGTACCTGCGCGACATCACGCGGGAAGCAGAGGTTGATGAGATGAAGAGCCAGTTTCTCTCCCACGCAGCGCACGAATTGCGCACGCCCATGTCCAGCATTCTGGGGTTCAGTGAGTTATTGCTGGAAATCGAGCTGGATGCGCCAACACAACGGGATCTGCTGGAGACGATTCATCGTCAATCGTTATGGCTGGTCGATATCCTCAATGAATTGCTGGATCTTTCCAGAATTGAGGCGCGAGGCGGGCAGGATTTAACCATCATCAATCTGGATCTTGCTGAACTGGCCGGTGAGACGATTGCCGCTGTGGCTGTTAGTGACGAACGATGGAACATAACGCTAGACCTGCCCGCACAAGGAGTGCAGGCCATGGCTGACCGGGCAAAACTGCGACAAGCGCTGACCAATGTCATCAGCAATGCCATCAAATACTCTCCACTGGGTGGAGAAATCCGCGTCGCCATTGTCAGCACCCCAGGCCGGGCCGGAATAATGGTCAGTGACCATGGAATAGGCATGACGCCAGCGCAAATATTGCATTTTGGCGATCGCTTCTGGCGGGCAGACACCACCGGAAAAATAGCCGGCACCGGCCTGGGTGTGGCAATTGTCAAGGAAGTTCTTACGCTAATGGGTGGCAGCATGGAGATCAGCTCGGAGCTGAACCGGGGAACGACAGTAACGCTTTGGCTACGGCCAGGCCAACCGCCCAAAATGGCGTAGCAGCAACCGTTCATATCCGAATGCCAACGACGCCAAGGATGACGCGGTTACGTTCGCCAATTTGATTCCGATATCCGGTGAGTCCGCCAGCACGAAGCGAACAGCTGGATTCGACACGCTTATCGACTGTTGAGCAACACGCGGCTAAGGATTTTGTAAAGCTGCTTCAATGCATCATCCACAGAACCCACGCTGGTATCGATGCTGATCACAGGATTAAGAGGCAATTCATACGGCGCACTGACACCGGTAAAGTCGTCGATTTCACCCGCCCGCGCTTTCTTGTACATCCCTTTCACATCGCGCAACTCACAAACTTCGAGTGGGGTTGATAAATGGACTTCGAGGAATTTATCAGCACCGATGATTTCCCTAGCCATTTCACGATCAGAGCGATACGGCGAAATGAAGGCCGAAATTACAATCAGCCCGGCATCATTCATTAACTTCGCGACTTCAGCAACACGCCGGATATTCTCGCAACGATCCGCCGCAGAAAACCCCAGATCGCGACTTAAACCCTGTCTAATATTGTCACCATCCAACACATGGCATGCGCGACCATTGCCAATCAAACGTCGTTCCAAGGCGAGTGCCAAGGTGGACTTTCCTGCACCGCTCAGACCAGTAAACCACACCGTCACAGGAGAGTGCCGTATTACTTTTCCGGTCGTGACAGATTCCATATTTGGAGCGAACTCAGCAGCTAGTTTTGACATGATTATTTTTGCGGATAGAACCACTCGTAATACCACGCACAGGCACTCTCAATCTGATTCTGGATGCGCGGTGGAATTTCGTGTGGCTTGGGGGCTTCGATGTGGTCGTGTTGTTTGTGCCTATATTTATGACGGTAATGGCTATCGCTTTCGTGTGCTTGCACCGTAAGCTGCTGCGGATTAATCATATGCGCCGCAAGTCCAAGCCACGCATAAATGTGGGACATGGTTGCCACCGGCTGTGCCATCAAATCTTCAAATTTCACAAAGTATATTCGATCTTTCACCGACTGCGGCAAGTCTTGCACAGCTTGAACTGAGCTGAGCGGCGCACCGATGGATTTATCTTTGGCGAAGAGTTGATCGGCACGTCCGAAACGGTCAAAGTCAGCCAGATGATCGATGAAATCAAGCAGGATTGTTTTTTGGTGTTGCGATTCTACAGAGCCATAAATCTGCCCCAGTTCACGAATCGAAATAATCAATTTCGCCTCAGGGTCGAGATGCAGCAGCATTTCGATGCAGTGCAACCATGCACGGTTTTTATCTATCACAACTGGTTTAACGGCGTCCGCATACCAGCCATGTAAAAACCCCTGCATCGCAGATTTTAAATGCGCGTAAGTTTTATCAAACTGAACATCCAGTTGCGACAACATAAACTGGTCATCGCTTATCATTCTTCGTGTCGCCAGCAACGAATTACACAACGGCGAACTATGGCCTTCACAATAGATTTCGGGATGTTCCGCCAATAACTGGCAAAGCAACGTGGACCCCGCGCGCGGCAAGCCTGCGACGCCCACAAAACGATTTTTCATCTCCCTTGCCCCCGTCAAATTTCCCGTCATCAATTCTACTTGAGTACGCTCAATGTTGTTATTTTCCAATGCCGCTCTGATTATTTTTCCGTTCGTCCTTCCAATTAAAACCCACCCACCGCCAGTTTGAATGCCTACGGCGCTGCCGAAGCGGCAATCACTATCGATGTTTTGGCGCCTCCTGCTGCCGTAATAACCACGGTCAAGGGCAAACCTCCGGAGGGTACTTTTGTTGCAATAAAGGACTTGGTTTTCGTATCGTATTTAATCCAGCTTGGCAGAGTTCCACCGGCACCTGTGGTCACGCCTATACCTTTAGTGCCAACAATCTCGGCTGGTAAGCCAAAGCTAAAGCCGGTAGCCGCTGCTGTGTCTTTAGGGACTGCCACTGCAATTGCACCCGTTGCACCACCCGCCACAGGCGCTTGCGTCAGCACAATGGTCACGCCCGCACTTCCTGTATTCAACACCTGTCCGCTGGCTGCCACAGGCGCTACCACTGCGACGGCTGTTGCAGTGGCAGTTTTGGTTGAACCTGTTGTCGAAGCAGAGGTGTCGGTCGAAGTCGAAGCAGAGGTCGATGCAGTTGTCGTGCTACCCGTTGCCACTGAAGCTACGCCACCTGCCGAGCCGCCGCTTGCAAGCCCTGTTGCTCCGCTTGCCAAGGCCAGACCGACACCCGTATCCCCGTTTCCACTTGCCGACGTGCCACCGCCTGCTTCACCGGCTGCCACCAAACCAGTGCCACCGCTTGCCCCGGCCGATGACGTCAACCCAACACCAGCCGATTGATTCGTGCCTGTTCCTGATGTGCTGCTCGATGACGTGTTACTCGTGCCACCACCTACATCACCCGCTGCCGCCACGCCAGAACCCACACCGTTTCCTATTGGCGACGTCAGCCCAACATCCCCTGAGGGACCCACATTAGGAGCGCCTGTCGTCGTTGGAGAAGTCAAGCCAGCTCCCGTCGTACTACTGCCACCTGACGAAGCCCCAAGAGCCGCGGATAAATTAGTTGGTGTTGTCAAAGGGCTTAATGGCGTAGCTGTTGGAGCCGCAGCTGCTACGACTGCTTTTGCTGCTGCTTGTGCCGCTGCATCAGCAGCAGCTTTGGCATCAGCGGCGGCCTTGGCATCGGCGGCGGCTTTTGCAGCGGCAGCATCAGCAGCGGCTTTAGCATCGGCTGCAGCTTTAGCATCAGCAGCAGCTTTGGCATCGGCGGCGGCTTTTGCGGCGGCAGCATCGGCGGCGGCTTTGGCATCGGCGGCGGCTTTGGCATCGGCGGCGGCTTTGGCATCGGCGGCGGCTTTTGCAGCGGCAGCATCAGCAGCGGCTTTGGCATCGGCGGCGGCTTGAGCTGCTGCCGCATCTGCTGCTGTCGGTGCTGCCGTTGGAGCCGCTGTCGGAGCCGCTGTTGGGGCTGCTGTTGGAGCCGCCGTTGGCGCCGCTGTCGGAGCTGCCGTTGGAGCCGCTGTCGGTGCAACAGCCACCACAGGCGTTACCGCTGCCAAGTTGGGGTAGTCGTTATTGACACCCGCTGCCACAGCCCAAATCGCAAAATCCCAGTTCGGAGCAACGTTGCCATTCGCCGCATTTCCAGACGCACCTAAATTTGCCGCGTTTTTGAGATCAGCCGTGATCATGCCCAGCACGCTACCAGCCACATCAGCCGAGCCAGCCACACCCGTCAAGGTAGCATTAACGGTTTTGTCGTAGAAGGTATGGCTCAGGCTGGCTACGCCACCCGCACCGGGAGTACCACCAATGCCGTCATTAGCCGTACTATTGGAATTTTGCGCAGCAATGCCACCGAGACCCGCAGAGCCTTGGGTATTTACGCCGATCAGTCCGCCTGCAGTCGTGCCAGTTATCACTCCCGTAGCAAAACTATTGGTAATGCTGGCAGCTCCGCCTGCCCCGCCAGCACCGCCTGTCGCTGCACCATAGGAAGTTCCATAGTAGCTGCCTGAGCCATACCCTGTACCGCCGTTGCCACCCAACCCACCCACATTGACGCCAACCAGTCCACCCGCGTTGGTGGCTGTTGCTGTGACTGTACCTGTTGCGAAACTATCGCTAATCGTGGCCGAGCCGCCTGCACGACCGGCTACACCAACTCTGCCATAGCTGGCACGTCCGCCATTACGACCTATGCCGGCTTCGTTTCGCCCAACCAAGCCACCTACATTACCTGCTCCCGCTACCGCACCCGTGGCGTAACTGTTTGAGATGCTCGCTCCGAAGCCGGCACTTCGACTAGTGGCGTCGCTCGCCAGGTTCAGACCTACCAACCCGCCCACATCATTGCCAGAGCCGGTTACCGCACCGGTAGCAGCACTATTGCTGATCGTTGCAGGGTAACCTCCACTGCCATAGGCAAAATTTTCACCCACTAACCCACCAACACTATTCACCCCATGCACAGTGCCCATGGCATAGCTGTAATCAATGCTGCTTCCGTAGTTATATCCGACCAAGCCGCCCACCTTGTCGCCTGTTCCAAC
>CAIJXJ010000175.1 GCA_903824575.1 uncultured Methylobacillus sp. | reverse complement strand
TGGTATCGTTGCTCACTGGTGAGCTGCTTGTAGTACTTCATCCGTGCTCCTTTTACTTGGTCGTTTAAGCAGCACGAACTCTACAGCAGTTCGCCACCTAAATTTCCTTACAAAAGTTGCACTTCAAATTTGAACCCGCCCATTAATATCAACTCGTTTGAATCCGGCCAGATAAAATAGGGCGAATTTTTAGACTTTGAAATAAGCGGTAAGCGCATTCAACTGATGCGCCAGTTCAGCCATATGTTCAGCTGACTTCGCAGTCTGGGTGGCAGAGGCACTGTTTGTTTCAGCCCCAGATGCAACACTGTCAATCTTCTGCGAGATGTCTCTAGTTGCAGCAGCCTGTTCCTTGAGCGCGTGGGTGATCTCATTGACTGAACTGGCAACTTGTTCAGCCTCGGCACGAATACTGACAACCGTGTCTCCTGCCTTATGAGCGTGTTCAACACCATCTTTTGCCTGAATGACCGCCGCTTCCATGTCGTTGACGGCACGGCGAGTGCCTTCCTGAATTTTGCTAACCATGGTGGCAATATCTTGCGTCGAGGCCGTTGTTCTTGCCGCGAGATTTCGCACTTCGTCAGCTACCACAGCAAACCCACGGCCCTGCTCACCAGCACGCGCTGCCTCAATCGCTGCATTCAATGCCAAAAGGTTGGTCTGATCTGCGATTTCCTTGATCGTATTCACGATACTCGTGATTTGCAGAGACATCTCCTCCAGTTGCTTGATACTGCCTGCTGTTGCATTGACCGCATCCGCAATTTGTCCCATTTCGTCGGCGGCTTCGTGAATGATGCGACCACCTTCACCTGATACCGATACGGACCTCTTGGAAGCACCGTTAGCTTCACCTGCATTTTCCTCAACCGTGCCAATTGATGCTGAAAGCTGTTCTACTGCCGCCGCCATGCTGGATACAGCTTCTGATTGTGCAACAGATGCGGTAGCGCTATTGCTGGCAGATGATGAAAGTTCACCGGCACACCGAGTCAATGACTCCGAATTCTGCCTCATTGCAGCAATTAACTCATGCTGGCTGTTCCGCATGATGGCGATCACCGCAAGCAGATCACCAATTTCATCTGCATTCGCGGGAGGGATCAACTGCGTCAAGTCACCTTTGGCAATATCCAGCGCGATCTCACCCGTTTTACGCAAGGTGTTCCTGATGTAGGTCATACTGACAAAAGCAATCACAAAGGTCAATAAAGCACCTAATCCACCGCAAATAATGCTCAACATGAACTGCTGCTTATAGTCGGCTGCAGATTTTTCATATTGCGTCTTGGCTTGGGTTTCCTGATAAGTCGTGAGTTTGTCGATGGATTTTTCTTGCGGCCATCGGACAGCGTCCAACTGGCTGTGAATGATGATCGTTGCCTGATCCAGATTTCCGGTGGCGATATCCCCTGCAGCTCTTTCGATCAGTGACCACATGGCATTACGCTTGGCCAGGTGGTCGTCTGCCAGTTTCTTTTCATCGGCATCCGTGATGGTAGCCAAGTAATCCAACCACGACTTCTCAAGTGCGGCTTTGTCTTTCTTGATTTCAGCCAGATGATCAGAAGGGTTTTCTTTCTTGGATAAGGCTTCCTCGGCCAGAATCAAATCGATCAGGGCCATCTGATTTTTGTCGTTGATGTCTGCAATCTGACCGGTAGGGATGAGGCTCCCGGCATAGATGTCCTGCATCCCATCGTTGGAATTCTTGAGGGCAATCAGGCTATACGTGACAAGTAGCGCTACCATGACGGTAGGCAAGATCGCCATGACCCACAGCCGTTGGGCGATATTCAGCTTGTTGAGCGGGTTGAAGCTTGAAGCATCACTGACGCGACCTTCATGCAGGTGGATCTTTTCACCATTTTGCATCCGTTTGTAAAGGGCTTCTGCGGTACGGACTTCGTCACTCTTGGGGCGAACTCGTATTGATGTAAAGCCGCTACGGTCCGGCAGCGGGGTGGCAGAGGCGCGCACCCAGTAATAACTTCCATCCTTACGCCTGTTCTTTACAATACCACTCCACGGACGACCACGTTGTATCGTGTCCCACATATCACGAAAGGCTTCAGCTGGCATGTCGGGGTGACGCAGAATGTTGTGAGGTTGTCCGATCAGTTCTTTCCGCGTATATCCAGAGGCCTCAACAAAGTCGTCATTACATAAACTGATATTCCCTTTTGCATCGGTGTGCGAAATGATGGTCATGCCTGCTGGCAGTTTATATTCAGTACCATTCACTGGTTGGTTATTACGCATCGGGATTATTCCTAGGGGTGGCGCTGATAGTATGGAAGATGTCCCTTTTTTCCTGGCGCGGATTGCGGGAAAGGGATTACGTTTTATTTTGTATTGATTTTATTGCCGGGAAAATTTGGTTTTGTGTCAGTATTTATTTTTTTTGAGACTTTTAAGACCCAACGAAAACTTAAGCTAGAATAAATATTATTGTATCAGCAT
>CAIJXJ010000174.1 GCA_903824575.1 uncultured Methylobacillus sp. | reverse complement strand
CTTATGGATCAAACGCATCCGGCGCGATGTGAATTTATCATCACCCCATTCCATTTCTTCGGCTTCGCATAAAAATAACTGTGTTTCTGAAAAGTCCAATAGATGTTTAGCATCCGTGCCATGCCATCCATTTTTACAGAGTACAGGTTCACCTTCAACAGAAGGTGTCCATTTGCCTGGTTGGCCGTCTTTGGGCAGATATGGGGTCCAGTCGTAATGCTGGAAGCTAGATTTGTTATCCTTATCAAGAAATTTGTAGAGCTTCATTTCAATCTCAATCTCCTGGTTTATTCGCCAGCCAGGAGGCATAATGAATTAGATTAGCGTTTCACTCTCCGGCGTGGGCGCAATCTGCACCGGGCGACCTGCAGCACGAGCGGCTATAATTACGTTGATAGCATCCTTCTTGCGCTGTTGCTCATCCGTGAGTTTCCTTTTGGCTCTGCACAAACCCTGGTATATATTTGAGAGGGCTTCAGTTGCAACTTGACCGTAAGGCATTTGGTAGGTGGTAGAAAATTCACCTTCAGCCGCCTCGATGGACATTTTCGGCTCAGGCGCCTGCTCGGGCTGCTTGATTTCGCCGGTCTTTTTATCAATCTGACGGACTGGTTTCTTGCCATCATCGTCTTCTTGTTCGCCGTCTTCATTGCCCTCGCCAATGCAAAGCAATTTCATCAGGAAATATTTATGCCCGCTGGTGATCGCCTTATAAAGTGATTTGTCTGGCACCGCATAGTCGCTGCCCATTCCATACCATTTTTGCAGAATGGTTTCGTTTCCATCGCTGATTGTGAAGGTGAAGTCAACCCGGCAATCAAAGCGCGGTGTTCCTTTGGAAGACATGCCAGCGACAATTTCCTGGGCTGTGATTTCTGGAAGAATTACTACGCCTTGCTCAAAAAGAGCCTGGCCGCACTCACTCAGGATCTTATCTGAACTCAGATAGTCATAACCCCGGTCTTTGTTTCTTTTGTCGGCGTGTAATTTCCCGCCAATATCCAGGCCGGCTTTTACAATCTTACTAATCAATTCGTTCTCGGTCATTTGTGTTTGCCTTTCTTTTTTCCGTTGATATCCAATTTGACAATGATCAGCATCCATACCATGATGATCGCAAAAACTCCCAACTCAAAGGAATAGGCATTCATCATAACCCCCAATAGATCGTCTCACGGGTATTGAAATCGTCTTTGTAATCCTGGTTCAATCGCTGGCGCTCGTATTCCTCAAATTCACTGTTGAGTCTGTAGTCATCGCAGGTTGGACAATACCACCAGTTCTCGCCGGTGAAAGTAGGATATGGACATAATTCCTCAGCGCAACCACATACAGGACAATGATATTCAGGCATGGCTCATATCCTTTCGTAAATCTGAACGGCAATGCGGACAAACGATCGCATCCGGTTGTATTAGTTCTTTGCAGAACGGGCACAGTCTCTTTTGCCCCCACTCGACAGCACGTCGATCCAGTTCCTTCTGATCTGCCTTGGGAAGTGCAACCAGAATAATGCCAAAGATCCCCAAGATTAGACCGGCCATAAAGCCGGTGAGTGCTTCACCGCCCTTGTCGTGATAGATTGCAGCGGCAATCAATCCACAAACTACATTGATGAATAGAATTATCCAGATAATCATTTTAGCGTCTCCCTATTTCTTCCTCAGTCGCGAGTGGCTGAGGATGAACCTTCAGATATTCAGCCTCGATAATCATATCTAGTGTGGCCGTCATTGTCCGGTGCTGTTCTTCCGCCAACTCACGCAGCCGGTTGGCAGTTTCTACGTGTACTCGAATTAGTTCATCAGCCATTTATGCCTCCTTTTGATTAGATAATATCAGTGTATGACGATAGTATAATAAAGTCAATAGGCAATATCCCACCTTACAAACCTGATAGGTTTTGATAGGAATTATTAAAATGCTATTCAGCGATTACAGGCAGCCAAGTTCCGCGGCAGTTAGGATGCCACTCTTCATCCCCCATATCATTGGCGTCAACAATCTCGCCGGCCAAAGGAGCACATTCGTCACAACAATCAGGTTGCTCAATTCTCTCAGCCTGAGCAATGTCAAATCTCTTGAAATTTTCTGCCGACGCGGATCTAAAAACCCCGAGTTGTTCCGTTCTCGCAATTCTCAGGGCTTTCCAGCCGAGTACATCCGCATCTTTTGCCATTAGACGGGCAGTCTCGATAGGGTTGATTCCCATGGCGGTAGAACGGATCAAGGTATCGGTAATCTTGCCAATCACATCCGGGTAGTTTTTCATCAGCATATCGTAGAGAGAAGACCCATCCTGGCAACGGCCAATCATATTTAGAATGGCCTGGACCGGCAGGGACCGGGAAACCCAGTCCACACCTGCCAATGCTGGAGCCCAACCCAAGGCGGCGAATGCCTTTTGCTCATTAGAGATAATATTCACCGTGTCATCAGCAAAGATTTCAACCAGGCGATTAGCCTGCGCCAACAGCGCCTGGTATTCGGCAGACCGACCCACTTGATAGGGGGTGATCAGGCCGGCCTTCGCCAGCCGTTCAATTTCCGCAGCCAGTCCATCCTGAACTATCTGCCATTTATCAGCCAAATAGACCATCTCCGCGGCCTCGCGTTGATCCATAAGACCGCGTACTGTCTTCAGGTATTGTTCAGCCAGTTGGCGGTAACTGTCCGGCATTGAAAGCCTTCGCAATTGTGGCAGTCGAAGCCGCATTTTCAGCTGCACGACCAGACACAGCCTCATCGATCACATCTTGGGCAAACCCCGCCAGTTTCATACCACTTGTCAAAGGTAAACCGGCAGCTGTATAGGCTTGAAGAGCTGTTGCCCGATCTGCATCGCTTAATGGGAAGACCAACCTATCCTGGATGGTGTGATCAAAGTCGCCAGCGTCATAAGAACCAATCCCCGTAAAGATATCGGCAATCGAACCCAGGGTCAGAGCGTGTTTATCCGCCTTGACTAGGGCCGCCTCGAAGTTGGAGCGTGTTTCCAGCACCTTATCCACCGCATCCCCAAGCAACATGCTCAACGCCACACCGGATATCGTGCCTGCGTTTTGCAGGTCGAAATAACGCAGTTCTGGAAGATCGTGTTGGATTTCCAGCATCATGTCTTGTAAGATAGCCAGGGCGTCCGCATAATGAATGTCAGGCACCAGGGCACTCAGCGTAGAAGTGCCAGGAAGGCTCAGGATCGTGTCATCTTCGATGGTAAGGGTATTTGACCCTCCGCTAACTTTTGGAGGCGGTAGGGGTTTCCCCTGGGCGTCGTTGGCGTTTGCTTGGGCAACCCACAACGCTTTGTTGTAACGAAACAGCATTTCATGCAGGCGGGTCGCCATCCGATTGGCTTCATCGATTTTATCCAGGGCATGGGTGAAGCAACCTATTCCCCAATCTTCCCCAACGTCGATAAATTTGGCATGGGCGAAGGGTAGGAAGTCTATCCCAAGAGATTCGAGAGTGCCCTGCGATACCGGGTTACCAAGATAACGTTCGTCTTCCTCTTGGCCTCGTTTATGCAGGTATGTAGTAAAGCCATCAACCGTCCAGATTTCTGTGTGAGTTTTGTCATCGGACTGCACATCCAATCTTATATATATCAGGTTGCCCATCTCGTCTTCCTCATAGTCCATGACGTAACGAGGGGGGAAATACTGTTGGTGAACGGAAGTCTTGTCAGCGCTCACCGAGGTTTTGATGAACATATCCCCATAAAGAGCAAATTGGCGGACAATCATACTCTTCTTGCTGAAGAAATTCGACCAAAGCCAAATCTGTTTGATAGGGTCGATAATTGCATCGTTGGGGGCCACGATAGGAAGCGATGTGCCTGGTTCCAGTTTGCTTACATAAAATTCAACCACACGGTGGGCGCAATCCCGCAGTGGTTTAAGACTTTCATCCCAAACCCCTAAATATGCATCCGCTCCGATCTGGGGATTGTACAATCCGTTGACGTTATAGTACATATCGAGTTGCTGATAAAATGCCATGCGATTCTTTAAATTTCCCTGCATGGTTGGAGATTGATGTAACTGAAAAAAGCTCAGAAGAGCTGAGGGGATATATAGCGGAACTGTCATGGAATACTCCTTTGCCTGGTTAAATAGGCCAATCTGGACTGTCTCATCTTTTCCTTTGATTTTTCCGAATAAGGAGGATGTTTCTTTTGAGGATGTGGCTTTCCTAGACGAGCTTGTCGAATATGTTCCTTCCTTTCCTCGGAACACGGCCCATCTTTCTTGCCCAGGCGTGAGGCCCTCATTTTAGATCTGGTCTCTTCGGTGATCGGCGCTTTTCCAGCCATAATAGCGGCTATCCGTTCAGCGGAATGCTTTCTCCCTTTCAGGGAAGCAGATATTTTTTCTCTTGTCTCTTGTGTATGGAGGATATGTTTACCGGTCATCCTGAGTCTGCATTGTTCTCGAAACTCATCCGACCTTTTCTGTCCTAGACCATTGGTTGCCAGTGGCTTGAGGTTCAATTCTGGTATAAGTGCATCCATCACCATTTGTTCATAGAGTACACAATCCTCGGGGTCACAGTATAGCAAAGTCTCAAATAGGAAACCGGTCTCCCCATATTTATTGAATTCACGCTGGAGAAAACGATTAGAATGAATTCCTAGGCGTAAATCCCTAAAATGCCTGAACTTGCGATAGCGAATGTTGATCGATGAACCAATATATTGACGTCCAGTAATTGAATTCACTATCCTATATACTCCGCTTTCCTTGTGATAAGGCATGGTATAAATCTCCTTAGGAATATTATACCATATTCTGAAGTAATATTCATTGATGACTCCTTGCTTTATGGCCGTCGCTAAGAAGGTTTTCAAGGTATAAAATTAATTGACTAAAACTATCAGCCTGATCTAGCTGAGGGGCGCCAGGAACCGAGAATAACTCTTCCTCAGCATCTATCAGCCACGGATATTGTACTCCAGGCCAGGGTAGTAATATGCAATCGAGTGAGCACCAAACGGCGGCCTGCGACCATCTGGTGGGTTTATCCACTCTTGGATTAAAACCCTTCAACACCTTGGCGATATTGCCTGAAAGTTTCAACGTCTGCAAAGCACCTATGCCGCTTGACTTATCCTCGATGATAATCCCGCGCAATTTGCCATCATAAGTCTGATAGCGGTCATGCAGGTTCTGGATAGCACTGACCAGCATTGGAAATTCCAACCTGGCCCGACCTATCTCAATGATTGCTAACCTATAATCCGGTAAAAGGTCGCCCACCGTCCAGGCGGTATAAGCGGCATCCGCTTCCTCAGAAGAGGCGGTATCAAGACTGATATAACGCCCAACGCCTCCTATGAGGTCTTCAGGCAAAAATCGGTTCTTACCATCCCACCATTCCCGCTTGAATATAGATCCTGAGGGCTGTACCATGTTGCCCTTATAGATGGTTTCGAACACTTGTGGAGGCGTAGTTCGTTGCAGCTCTAATACCGCTTCCAGTCCAAGATGAAAAGGCCATAATACCCGCCCTTCATGCAGCTTGACCAGCCTGTTCATTGTGGTTCTCCCAACATCTGGCCTATGAAATTATCAGGATAATATAATTCCGCATAACAAGGCCCGTCCTGTAGTAAAGAAGTCTTACAGATAACCCAACCTTCGCCGGCCTGACGAATGTCAGAATATAAATCTGAACAGTTCCAAGCCGTGCCAATCAAGATGACCCGACCACCTGATTTTAGCCGGGACAAGAATGAGTTGTGGAACCATTCCTTGACGAACTTTCTCATCCCTGTCGTTCGGGATAAGTTGTAATCGATCAAATCATCTCCCACCAGCAAGTCAGCCCGGCTGCCAACAATAGCCTGGCCCGTACCATAACCTCTCATGGATGGATGTAAGCGTCCCTGAGTAGCAATGCCATTCCGAGCGATGCTCCATTCCGCCTGTTCCTGTTTCATGCCTTCAGCCGCCCTTATATCAGGGAATAAACTTTTCCATGTTTCGCTCTCTACCAGGCTGCGAATGGTCATCGAACGCTTCATCGCAGTCTCAGCGTCAATTGAGCCAATAATGTTATTGCTCTCGGGATGGAAGGCGATATTGCAGGCCATGAAGGCCAATGACCAGGTAGTTTTGGCAGATTCGGGAGGCCCGATTATCAGGAGTCGCTTTATCTCAGGATTGCACATCAGTTGCAACCATAGCCAATGATGAGCAGCCGGATAGATCGGGATACCTTTGTCGTCGCTCAAAAGCAAGGCGGCAAAGGCAGCCACGGCCTTGGGGGTCAATAACCCGATGGCCTTATCCCGGCGGGTCGTCTCCATCAGAGCTTGCTGCAGGCGACTTACTTGTAAGATCTGTCGCCGCCTTTGCAAGTCCGGTGAGATATTGTTGTAAAGCGTCATCAGATAAGTTCTCCAAATCTGGACCAATGGCTTCCCTGATCGGGCCGCCTTCTACACCAGTTGTTTCAACTCTGGTGGAATATCCACGGTTCTTGCCTCTTGTTTTCAGTACTTGGATGGCAATTTTAGCGTTACCCTTCTTGATTGCTTTATAAACCGTGTTTTCAGCGTCATCCAGGAATTGTTCACCTGCCGTCACAAAGGCGTTTCTAATCTGCTTAGACTTAGAAGATCGTGCGTAGATCGCCTGATAACTAACACCAAGAGATTTAGCCACCAATGTGGGAAAGGGACCTATCTCTAATATTTTATTGACTATTGTCTCAACCGAAAGTTTTATCCTTTTACCAGTCATAAATGCACCTTGAATACTGCCGATATAACTCCCACAGTTACCACACCAATAGAGTTGATCCAGTTATGAACTATGCTTTGAGCGCGCAACTTCTCAATTTCCACCTCATCCGTTTTTAGGCGTTCAATTATGGTTGAAGTGGCTACTTTCAAGAGAGTAATATCTATCTCCACGTTTGGAATGCACATCATAATAGATTTAACGTTCTCGTCTAGCCTTATCAAAATATCGTGATCATTGTTTTCCATAATGCCTCGAATGCCTCGATGATTAATTTACTTCGTCTAAGAATATCGAGCTGCCCACCTTCACGGTGGACTTGGTGGCATTGCTGGCGGCCTGAGCAAACTGGACCAGGAACGTTCCACCCACACTAACCGAGATGAAACCTGTTATTTCTACTAATGGATTAACCGCTCCGGATGTCGATATGAGTCCGCCGGTCACAGAAGTGACTCTTTTCAAAATTATAGCGCTTTGACCATCATAAAACAGGTTTGCATCAGCGATGAATAATCCCGCCGTCACTGTCCCGCCGCAAGTAACCTTGACTCCACCCGAGGTAACCGCCACGCAATGCAGTCGGATAGTGAAGCGGTAATTCTTTCCTGCTACCAGGTTAGCCGATAGTCCGGTCACAGCCGCCAGAGTCGTGTCTAAAGTCTTGTCGAAGTCTGCCGTGGTGCGAATTTGTAGGGTTGGCACCATCAGGTTTTGCAGATTTATCAGGGATAAGATAGCCGCCTGGAGATTTTCCAGGGTG
>CAIJXJ010000173.1 GCA_903824575.1 uncultured Methylobacillus sp. | reverse complement strand
GGACAATGGCCGCAATGCCGTCGACATGAAGCGGGTGGGCTCCGGCATCCTGTTGCAGAGTGCCGACAACCACGAATTGACACTCGCCGATTTAAAGGTGGTGACCGTCAAACAACCGACACCAGAGCAACTGCAGGACCTGCTGTTCGCCTGGAAGGTGGCCAAGTTCGTCAAGAGCAATGCCATCGTCTTCTGCGCAGGCGGTATGACCATGGGCGTAGGGGCTGGCCAGATGAGCCGCCTTGACTCTGCGCGAATTGCCAGCATCAAAGCTGAGCATGCCGGGTTGTCGTTGTCTGGAACAGTGGTGGCCAGCGACGCTTTCTTCCCCTTCCGCGACGGACTCGACGTGGTGGTCGACGCGGGTGCAACCTGCGTTATCCAGCCTGGCGGTTCGATGCGTGACGATGAAGTGATCGCAGCAGCCAATGAGCGCGGTGTGGCAATGGTGTACTCAGGGGTGCGTCACTTCCGCCACTAGGCTGGAAGGTTTGGTCGGGGTGAGAGGATTCGAACCTCCGATCTCTTCGTCCCGAACGAAGCGCCTTACCGGACTAGGCCACACCCCGCGGTGCTTTGGTTATAGATGCGCGATCAGTGATTTCTCAGTGATTTCGCTCCAACAATTGGGACGCCAATTGTATCAAACATGCAGTATGGGGACCGGGCGGCAGGCGCTCAGCCGCGGCCACGGCGCGCAATGCTTCCTGACGTGCTGCGTCTCGCGCGGTATCCAGGGCACCGGTCTTTTTCACAATTTCGACGATGCGCTCGAGCATGGTTAGATCGCCGGTTTCGATCGCCTTCTTGATAGTTGCCGACTCGTGTTCATCGCCTCTTTGCATGGCCGCAATGAGCGGCAATGTGGCCTTTCCTTCACGCAGGTCGTCGCCCACGCTTTTGCCCATGACCGCAGCATCTCCGGCGTAGTCCAGCACATCATCGATAACCTGAAACGCGGTGCCCAGGGCTTGGCCATATTCGGCGCAAGCCTGCTCCAGTTCCGGTGAGGCGTTTGCCAGAATGGCGCCCACGCGGGCACTGGCTTCAAATAGCTTGGCGGTTTTGGAACGAATAACGTGCAGGTAACCGATTTCGTCGAGTTCGGCGTTGTGCATGTTCATCAACTGCATGACCTCGCCTTCAGCGATCACATTGGTGGCGTCAGCCAAAACCTGCATGATTTGCATGCTTTGCGCATCCACCATCATCTGGAAGGCGCGCGAATAGAGAAAATCCCCGACCAGCACACTGGCCGGATTGCCGAAAGTGGCATTGGCCGTGGCACGGCCACGGCGCAAAGCGGAGTCATCCACCACATCGTCATGCAGCAGGGTCGCGGTGTGGATAAATTCAACCACGGCGGCCATGTTGAAACGCTGAACGCTTTGGCACCCTAGGGCGCCGCAACACAACAGCAGCAGAGAAGGACGCAGCCGTTTGCCTCCCGCCGTAATCAGGTATTGGGATACGCTTCCCACCAAGGGGACGCCGGAGTTCAGGCGCAGGGCAATGACCGCGTCGACTTGACGCATATCGGCATCAATGATGGAAAGCCCTGTTGAGGAGCCGCTGGAATTGACTTGCAAGGCTTTAGACCGGTTGGTTGTAGCGCTGATTATAGAAACTTGCGCCTTGAAAATTCTCGGCCAAAGGGAGAATTTGGTTGAATCTCTACTTTGGGCTATAATGCAAGGCTCTGTGAAAATTCGTTCTCAGGGTCAAGACAAAGAGGTCATAAATGTACGCGGTCATAAAAACCGGCGGCAAGCAATATCG
>CAIJXJ010000172.1 GCA_903824575.1 uncultured Methylobacillus sp. | reverse complement strand
GGGAATAACAATACGAGGTAAGCGAGCCATATTAGCAATATGGCATAATTAGTGCATTTAGTAAACTGTCACCGTAATTCACCGTAATTCGTAATTCCGTAATTCAATGTTCAGGTTAGGTTCATAGGGCGCGATTCGGTCGAAACATTTTCGACAGGGGTCTCTCCTGGCTCCGCACGCGGCCTGCCTCTTGGTTTTCTTTCACGGCGCTGTCTTTTTTTTGATGATTTTCATCAAATGAGTTATTATTTAAACTCATTGGAGGAAGCCATGAAAACGCCAGCCGTAGCAAAGAAACAGGGTCAGCCAGAAACAAATCAACCGCCGTTCGTTCACAAGATAGTTGAGTCTACGGGTAAGCTATCCAGAAAAGGTTTGCTGAGTTCCCTTGATTTTGTGGATCTTTATTCCGCGCAGCCAACCGAGAGAATCAAGTTGATTAAAGACGGGATTCCGGCGAACTTTGTAGTCATTATTTCCAAGTCGATGGGAGTCACGAAGGAGAGTCTTTTCACCACTCTTCGACTGCCGAGAGCGACAATTGATAGAAAAGTATCAAATAATCAGTCTCTTCCACCGGAACAAGGCGAGCGCGTCATCGGTATGGCCAAACTCGTTGGACAGGTGCAGGTGATGGTTGAGCAGTCTGGAGATCCCACCGGGTTTGATGCCGCCAAGTGGGTTGCGCGCTGGATGGAGGAACCATCGCCAGCACTGGGTGGGAAAAGACCTGCCACATTCATGGATACGGTGGAAGGGCAGGCACTTGTTTCTAACCTCGTCGCGAGGATGCAAAGCGGGGCCTACGCATGACCGTGTCCGTCTGGAGGATCGCAATGGACACGCCGACCTATACGTCCGATGATCTAAGCGGCGAAGGAGCCAAGGTAACTGGTGGGCGGTGGAATCGCGCCGGAATGCCGGTTGTGTACACTTCGGAATCCATCGCTCTTGCTTGCATGGAAACTTTGGTACATCTGAAGGCTAGCGGTCTTCCGCTGAATCGGTACCTCGTTCGAATCAATGTCCCTGACCCCGTATGGCAAGCCGCCAAGGTATTTGATGTCAAGACGTTGCCTATTGGCTGGGATGCGATACCAGAGGGGAAGGTTAGCCTCGATTTTGGTTGCCAGTGGCTTATGGACAACAGTTCTGCCCTTCTGGTCGTGGCGTCAGTGATTGTTCCACAGGAGAAAAACGTTCTGATCAACCCGGCACACCCTGATGCCGCCAAAATCACGGCAACAAAAATCTCAAAATGGCTTTACGACCCTAGGTTGCAATGAACTAGTATCGAGTGGGCGGGGTCAGTTCTAAGAGTGGGCGGGGTCAGTTCTAACATTCCAACATTTTTCAGATACACTGCATTGATGGCAAGACCACTTAGAATTGAATTTCCAGGTACGCTTTATTCAACTTAGGAAAAAAATTAGAAGTGAATGTTGGAATGTTAGAACTGACCCCGCGCCCTTACTTAGGAAAAAATTTAGAAGTGAATGTTGGAATATTAGAACTGACCCCGCGCCCCTTGCCGCGCCCCAGAAGTGAATGTTGGAATGTTAGAACTGACCCCGCGCCCCGCTTCTTAGAACTGACCCCGCGTTATAGGAAAAAAATTAGAAGTGAATGTTGGAATGTTAGAACTGACCCCGCGCCCCGCTTTGTGACAGCGCCAGAGTTCATGCTGGCTAATCAATGCTGATGCGCTGGTCAGAAATCACGGATCAACCCGGCGCAAAAAAATCCCTCTGTGTAATGTAAGCCTGACAGACAAACAGCCAGCCCCCGTACATCATGCACGACTACAGGCGAATTCCCTCGCCCGCGATCAATTGCCAAACAGGAAAACGCTTGATGTCAATGCTGGTTTCACTGAAGGATGCTTGCAGCACAGCAGGGCTTGAGGCACTGTTGCGATGCATGGCTGCCAAGGCGCTGAGATGACAGGCATAGTGCAACTTTTGCTGATTGAAGATGCTGCAGACTATCAGCTGGAGAGCGCCTTGAGCGCATGCCATTTTCGCATTCGCCGTGTATCAGAGTACCGGCAACTAGCTGCGGCACTCGCCGAGCTTCCCGACCTGGTGCTGTGCGCTGAGCAGCTGCAGCAAATGGATTTGGCTGCCACCTTGCAACGCATCCGCGGGCACGACCTGCCGGTGATTGTGTTGTCCAGTGCCTTGAACGAAGAACTGGCGGTGCAATTGCTACCTGCAGGCTTTGACGACTATGTGTTGCACAATCAGCCAGCCAGGTTGCTGCAGGCGATCAACCGGGCCATCGAAAAGCAGGGCATGCAACGGGACCAGCGTGCCGCAGTGGAACTGATACGCAGGCAGACGGCGCTGCTTAACGACATGCCTTGCAGCCTGATTGTCACCAGCCTGCAAGGAGTGATCACTTACTGGAATCATGGCGCAGAACGTTTGATGGGCTGTGCGTCTGCTGAAGCCATCGGTCGCCATATCTCGGCCATCTATCAGGCAGGTGTCCCGACGCAACACTGGTCAGATGACCTTGAGCATGTCAGCCGTTACGGCAGCCACAGTCTGGAAGTATTTTGTTGCCTGGACGACAGCAAGCACCTGCTTCTGAACCTGTCACTGGCGCATAACCAATACGGTGTAGCCGATGGGGTGGTGATTTACGGCATCGATATCTCGGAGCGCAAGCGCATCGAGGTGGATAGTCAACTGATGACCAAGGCGCTGCTGCTCTCCAGGCAACCGGTACTCATTGCAGATGTCACAGCGCACATCAAATATATTAATCCGGCTTTTACCCGCCTGTTCGGTTATCAGCCTGACGAACTGTTAGGCAAGAACGTCAAACAACTGATTCCGCTGACGGAAGCCACCGGCCCGAACAGTATCGACTTTGTCCCGCTGATCGTCGCCTCAGGTGAATGGAGCGGTGAGGCGCTTCGGGTTGGCCGTGACGGGACGTTAATACCAGTGGACCTGACGGTTACCGGCATACGCAACGAACAGGACAAGCTGGTCGGTCATGTTGCAAGTTACCTGGATCTGCGGCAGCTCAAGGCCAGCGAATTGCAGTTGCGCGTGGCCCTGGACCTGTCTCCCAACCCGGTGATGATCGTCCGGCCCGACGGGTGCTTCAGCTATGTGAATGATCGTGCAGTTGCGATGCTGGGCTATGCCCGCTGCGAATTGCTTGAAATGGGCATCGTCGATGTGATGTGTGCTGATGTGCTGGCGCATGCCATGTCGGTGTTTTATCTGGTGATGCTGGGTCGCCATGAATTCTTTGAGACGGCCATGTCGCATCGGGATGGTAAGCGTATTGAGGTGGAAATCAACGGCATCCTGTTACCCGATGGTACGGCGCTGGGAGACTTGTGCGATGTGACTGAGGCAAACCGCATCAAGGCAAGTCTGAAGGCCAGCGAGACAAACCTGCTCGCGCTCAATGAAGATCTGGACCATCGCATTCAATTACGCACAAGGGAACTGGAAGCGGCCAATCTGTTGCTAAGTGAGCAGACGCAATTCATACGCACGATTACCGATGCGATTCCCAGTCTGATCGGCTACTGGGATGCCAACCTGATCTGCCGCTTTGCCAATGCAGCCTATTTCAAGTCATTTGGAAAAACGTCGCAGGAAATGATCGGATTGGGAATTCAGGAAGTGCTGGGTGATACGCTATACAGCATGAATGAACCACACATCAAGGCAGTAATGCAGGGTGTGCCACAGCACTTTCAGCGCAGTTTGCCAAGGCCGGACGGATCGATTAACTATACCAATGCGACATACTCCCCTGCCGTTATTGACAATCAAGTGCGAGGCTTTTATGTGCTGGTGACTGACATTACCGACATCAAACTTGACGAGCAGGCCAGGGAATACAAAATAGAACTCGATCTGAACGATGCCCAGCGCATCGGTCGTATTGGTTCCTATGTAACAGATATCGTCTCTGGCGTATGGAAATCTTCGGCCGTGCTGGATGAAATTTTTGGTATAGATGCGAGTTTTGTCAGAAACATCGAGAACTGGGGTACGCTGATGGCGCCGGGCTATGCCAAGCTGATGGTCGATTATTACCAGCGTGTGATCGGTGAAAAAGGGCGCTTTGACAAGGAATACAAGATCATACGCCGCAACGACCAGGCGTTGCGCTGGGTCGCGGCACTCGGTGAATTCACCTATGATGCCGCAGGCAATCCGGTCAGTCTGAGAGGCACCATCCAGGATATCACAGAGCGCAAGTCTGCCGAGGAGCAGTTGCGCAAGCTTTCACTTTCCGTAGAACAAAGTCCGGTGAGCATCATGATCACCAACCTGGCCATGGAAATCGAATATGTCAACGCCACCTTCACGCAAACAACCGGTTACACTCGCGCGGAAGTGCTCGGACGCAACCCGAAACTGCTGCGCTCTGAGCAGGCGCCTAAAGAAACCTTTACGGCCATGTGGCAGGCTCTGCATAACGGTAAAACCTGGAAAGGAGAGCTTTACAACTGCAAAAAGGATGGCAGCCTGTTTGTCGAGGGCGCGGTAATTACTCCGTTGCGTCAAGCGGACGGCGAGATCACCCATTATGTGGCGATCAAGGAAGATATTACCGAAAAAAAGCGCATCAGCGAGGAACTCGATTATCATCGCGAAAATTTGCAAGCACTGGTAAAAATTCGCACCGCAGAACTGACCATCGCACGCCAGCAAGCCGAAGCATCCAACCAGGCCAAGAGTTTTTTTCTGGCCAACATGAGCCATGAGATTCGCACGCCGATGAACGCGATTATCGGTCTGAGCCATTTGCTCAAAGATAGTGCGCTTTCAGGCGTGCAAACGGATCGAGTGCAAAAGATCAATACATCGGCCAATCATTTACTTTCCATTATCAATGATATACTGGATTTATCCAAGATCGAGGCCGGTCGGCTGAAACTGGAATCTGTAGATTTTCATTTGCTCTCAATACTCGAAAATATCCAGTCTATCCTGACTGAACAGGCCGAGGCCAAGGGTTTGTCGATAGAAATCGACTTCGGCGCTGTGCCGCTGTGGCTACGCGGCGACCCTACCCGTCTGCGTCAGGCACTGCTCAACTATGGCAGCAATGCGGTCAAGTTCACCCGCTCTGGCAAAGTCATGGTGCGCACCAGCCTTCAGGAAGAAAGTGAGCATGAGTTGCTGGTGCGTTTCGAAGTTGAGGATACCGGCATCGGCATCCCCAAACACAAGCTGCCCGAGCTTTTTCAGCCCTTCGAGCAGGCGGATGTGTCAACCACGCGCCAGTTTGGCGGCACCGGTCTGGGCTTGGCCATCACCCGTCATCTGGCTGATTTAATGGGGGGTGAATCAGGCGTATGCAGTACCCCTGGTGTCGGTAGTACATTCTGGTTCACCGCACGCCTGGC
>CAIJXJ010000171.1 GCA_903824575.1 uncultured Methylobacillus sp. | reverse complement strand
CATTGCTTAAATTAGGTTTGGCCGAGTGCGACGAACTTGCTGGCATCCCTTGGCAATGGAGAAATAATGAAAAAATGGACGAGAATGTTTCTGCTCAACAAAACTTTCATTTAGATGGTGATCATGAAATAGGGGAGAACTTTGGTTCGGCTCCATTTTCAGATCATCGTATATGGTTTCCCGTTAGGAATCGTCGCAACCGCAATATATCGTCATAAACCCCCTTCTATTTTCTTGCCCATCTATATTTTGTCATTACTTCACTCAGTGTTAGAGATAAAAGAATAGCCCCAAGCGCCAGAAGGCATCTTGGGGCTATTTTATGCCACACCTTAAGGGGGCAGCCTCAACCAGGCAAAAATAATCGCTTAAATCGCCGCTTTTGCTAACTATTTGTAATAATTTATATTTTTCACTTATGTGAGAATTTTTTCACTTATTCTGAAATCCTACACTACAACATCAAACATCCAAATTGCTGACCCTGAGCGCATTGCTTTCGATAAATGCACGGCGCGGTTCAACTTGATCTCCCATCAGCGTGGTAAATATTTCGTCGGCTGCAATGGCATCGTCAATCTGCACCTTCAACAAGCGGCGAACCTGCGGGTCCATGGTGGTTTCCCACAACTGCTCCGGATTCATCTCGCCCAAGCCTTTATAGCGCTGGATGTTGAGACCTTGCTTGGCCTCATTCAGCAACCAGTCCAGTGCCTGTTTGAATTCGCTAATGGCTTGCTGTTTCTCACCGCGCTTGATCACTGCTCCTTCACCCAGCAGTCCTTGCAGCATATCGGCGGACCGGCGGATCTGTCGATAATCCCCGCTGGCCAATAGTTCCGGATCGATGACGCTACATTGCAGGTTGCCGTGCAGGTATTTGTTGATTTCCAGCCGATAGCTTGCGGTCTCCTGATTGAAACCCACCTTGATTTCACAGCCATAGTCGGCAAGGATGCTACGTAGCGCTTGTGCTGCCGTCTCCGCAAGTTCCTGGCTACTCAAATCCAGCTTCGGAATATGCAACAAAGAACGTAACACCACTTCATCATACAACGGGCCCAGGCGCTTGATGATGGCCTCCGAAGTAACCATTTCCCTGATCATTTGTGCCAGAGTTTCACCAATGATGACCTTGCCACCCGCGCTGGTTGTCAACTCTGCGTTATTAAGAGCCGATTGCAACAAATAGGCATTCAGCTCAAGTTCATCCTTGAGGTAGCGCTCGTCACGTCCTTGCTTGACCTTGTATAGGGGAGGCTGGGCAATGTAGATATGCCCGCGCTCAACCAGTTCTGTCATCTGGCGATAAAAGAACGTCAGTAGCAGAGTACGAATATGAGCACCATCGACATCGGCATCAGTCATGATGATGATGCGATGGTAACGCAGCTTTTCGGCGCTAAAGTCGTCCTTACCTATGCTGGTGCCAAGAGCCGTAATCAGCGTGGCAATTTCTTGCGAGGACAACAACTTGTCGAAGCGTGCTTTTTCCACATTGAGGATCTTGCCCTTGAGCGGAAGGATTGCTTGATTTTTGCGGTCCCGCCCCTGCTTGGCCGAGCCGCCGGCGGAGTCACCCTCCACCAGGTACAATTCGCACTTGGCAGGGTCTCGCTCCTGGCAATCTGCAAGTTTTCCCGGCAAGCCCAGCCCATCCATCACGCCCTTGCGACGCGTCATCTCGCGCGCTTTACGCGCGGCTTCACGAGCACGAGCAGCGTCAACAATCTTGCCGCAGATGATCTTTGCATCAATCGGGTTTTCCAGCAGAAATTCAGCTAATTTTGCAGAGACAACTTCCTGCACCACCGGCTGTACTTCACTAGAAACCAGCTTATCTTTGGTCTGCGAAGAAAACTTTGGTTCTGGGACTTTCACCGATAGAACGCAAGTCAGGCCTTCACGCATGTCATCGCCACTGGTTTCGACTTTAGCTTTTTTGGCTTGCTCGTTCTGTTCAATATAATTATTAAGCGTACGTGTCATGGCAGTACGCAAACCGGTCAAGTGACTGCCGCCATCGCGTTGCGGGATGTTGTTGGTAAAGCATTGCACGGTCTCTGCATAGGAATCGTTCCATTGCATCGCTACTTCAACCGTCATACCATCCTTTTCGCCAACCGCATAGAACACTTTGGGATGCAGCACGGTCTTGCTACGGCTCATGTATTCCACGAAGCCCTTGACGCCACCAGAATAGGCGAAATTCTCGCTCTTACCATTTCTTTGGTCGATCAGCTCGATTTTTACGCCGTTATTGAGAAAGGATAACTCACGCAGGCGCTTGGCCAAGATGTCAAAATGAAATTCAATTTTGGCAAAGGTTTCAATCGATGCCATAAAATGCACTTCTGTCCCACGCCGTTCTGTCGTGCCAGTAACCGCTAGAGGTGACACTGCTACGCCACGATTGAATTCCATCTGATGCATTTGACCATTACGACAGATGCGCAGGCGCAACCAGTCTGATAGCGCATTAACGACTGAAACTCCAACACCATGCAATCCACCTGAAACCTTGTACGAATTCTGATCAAATTTGCCACCGGCATGCAATTCCGTCATGACAATTTCTGCGGCTGAACGCTGAAATTCGTCATCCATTTTGATATCTACTGGAATGCCACGTCCATTATCGGAAACGCTGATGGAATTATCCGGATGAATGATCACCTTGATTTCATTGCAATGGCCTGCCAATGCCTCATCAATGGCGTTATCAACCACCTCAAATACCATGTGATGCAATCCGGTACCGTCGGAGGTATCGCCTATGTACATGCCTGGCCGTTTACGCACGGCATCCAGGCCCTTGAGAATTTTGATACTTGTTGAATCGTAATCAGTCATTTTATGGTTTCACGTGAAACATTGGTTTATCAGTCATGATTCAAATACGCATGGGCATGACGACATATTTATAATAGGCATCATTCGGTACCGTTACCAGACAACTGCTATTGGCATCAGAAAAGGAAAAAGTAACCTTATCGGTGACAACATTGTTGAGCACATCAATCATGTAGGTCACGTTAAAGCCGATATCCAGTACATCGCCGCTATAGTTGATTTCAAGTTCTTCTTCAGCCTCTTCCTGCTCACTGTTGTTGCTGATCAGACGCAAACTGTCTTTTCCAAGCACCATGCGAATGCCACGGAATTTTTCATTGGATAAAATTGACGCCCGTTGCATGGCAAGCAATAAAGTTTGCCGATCAATGTCCAGGCTGTTGTGGTGTCCAACCGGAATGACTCTGGTGTAATCAGGAAATTTCCCATCAATTACTTTTGAAATCAGTCTGATCCCTGAAAATGAGAAATTAACCTGATTGGAACCAACTTCTATGAAGACTGGCTCTTCACCATCTTCAAGCAATTTGACTAATTCCAGCACGGTTTTGCGTGGCAATATCAATTCAATTTTTTCATGGTGTTGCTGCAATTCAGTACTAGTAAAACACAAACGGTGACCATCCGTACCAACCACATTTAAACGATCGCCATTAACCTCAAACAATAAGCCATTCAGGTAATAACGAATATCCTGTTGTGCCATGGCGTATTCAACTTGCTTTAGCAATCTTTTTAAAGTGCCTTGCTGAATTTCCAATACCAGAGTGGTTTCACCTGTCGCCTTCGCCATCATTGGGTAATCTGCAGCAGGTAAGGTTTGTAGATTAAATCGACTCTTTCCGGCTTTAAGCTGGATTCGATTATCATGAATATTCATGTTTATTTTCGACAGATCAGGCAGAGATCGACAAATATCCATTAATTTTCTTGCGGACACCGTGGTTGAAATATCTTCGTCACTAGCACCTTCTAGAGAAAGTGTTATCTGCATTTCAAGATCCGTAGCTGTCAAGGTCACCTTGTTTTGAGTCGCCTCAAGTAACAAATTGGACAGGATGGGTAAGGTATGTCGTCTTTCGACAATACTGCTTACCGCAGATAGCGGTTTTAGTAAAACATCACGATCTATTTTTATATTCATAATACTAAATAACCTTAATAATATTTAATAATGAACGTCAATATTGTGGATAACTTAAATTATTATTTATTTACAGTAAGTTATACTACATTTAAGCCTGATACAACAGCACTAGTTAATGTGTGCATGAGTTGTTGACTGGAATTCAAAAAGTTGAAATTCCAGTCTTATCCTCAAATCATCCACAATATTAATCAAACCTTATCCTCAATCACGAATGACCTGAATTAGAAACGCAATATCACGACTCATACCCGAATCAATTTGTCGTTGCCCTTCGATTTCCTGACAGGCATGCATGACCGTTGTGTGATGCCTGCCACCAAAGGCTTCGCCAATTTCAGGAAAACTGTGATTGGTTAGTTCACGAGCTAGTGACATGGCAATTTGTCTGGGGCGAGAAATATTGCGCGATCTTTTTTTCGAATACATCTCTGCAACTTTGATCTTGTAATAATCAGCCACTGTTTTCTGAATATTCTCAATCGTAACTTGACGTCCACGTACAGCGATCAAGTCCTTCAATGCTTCCTTGGTTAATGCCAGATCAATTGCGTGTCCGGTAAAACGTGACATAGCAAGCATACGATTAAGAGCACCCTCCAACTCACGAACACTGGAACGTATCTGTTTTGCTACGAAAAAAGCCACCTCTTCATCCAGTACAATACGTTGAGCTTCAGCTTTCTTGAGTAAAATTGCTACCCGCATTTCAAGTTCAGGCGGTTCGACGGCTACGGTTAATCCCCAACTGAATCGCGTACGCAAACGTTCATCCATGTCTGCAATTTCTTTGGGATAGGTATCACAACTGATCACAATCTGTTTTTTGGCCTCAATCAATGAGTTGAAGGCATAAAAGAATTCTTCTTGTGTTCTGTTTTTTTTGGCAAAAAATTGAATGTCGTCTATCAGCAGCAGATCCAGTGAATGATAGCTTTTTTTAAATTCATCGAATGCTTTGTTTTCATAAGCTTTAACAACATCGTAGACATAGCGCTCAGCATGCAGGTAACGTATTTTTGCCTCCGGACGCTGTTCTAAAAGATGATTACCTATGGCCTGCATCAAATGAGTTTTGCCCAGACCAACACCACCATAGATAAACAAGGGATTGTAAGCTGAGCCTGGATTTTCAGAGACTTGAATGGCAGCCGCACGAGCTAATTGATTAGCCTTACCCGTCACGAAATTATCAAAATTAAATATTGGATTCAAACCGGAACTGCTATCCATGGGCTTAATGGTTTTAGGTCTGTGTATTTTTTTTTCAGGGACCGACGTTACTGCATTAATATCCAGCACTTCCACCTCAGAAACAGGTGCCAATGGCTGTATGACATCAGTATCCATAAGTATCAGATCAATGGTGACGACTTGACCGCAAAGTTCCTGTCCCAATTGTTCTATCTTGCTTAGGAATCGGTCCTTTACCCACTGTTGTACGAATCTATTAGGGGCCTGAAGACGCAATCCACCCTCAAACACCTCACAACGGAGTGGTTTGATCCAAGTGTTGAATTGCTGCGCTGATAGCTCTTGTTTGAAGCGTGCCAGGCAGGTGAGCCACAGTGATTCCATTGATTCGTTGAAATAATCCCAAGTGATATATTGCTTCTTGATAGTTCAAAGCACGACAAAATTAGCGTCTGAATGGTTTTAACTGGACGCAGTATATTCTAAGGGGACAAATTCTAGCCGGTTTGCGCTAACTTATCCACAACCTATTTATAAAAACAATTGAAATTAGAGTTGACAAAACCTGCCTCGACAATGTCTAATTACGCCCTTTTTACTGCATGCGTCCTTAGTGACTGGAGAATTCAATGAAACGCACTTACCAACCTTCAAAGGTTCGCCGCGCCCGCACCCACGGATTCCTGGTGCGCATGAAGACTCGTGGTGGTCGTGCCGTTATTGCAGCACGTCGCGCCAAGGGTCGTGCACGTCTCGCTGTATAAAGCGTGACTGGCTTAGGTTTTCCTGGCCAATACAGACTTAAGAAAACGGATGAATTTTCATCCGTTTTTAATTTCCGTAAACGTGTTACTGGGACGGTACTGGCCCTGCATTACATGCCAAATAGCTTCGGGCATGCCCGACTTGGTGTCGTTGTTGGGAAAAAAACCGCTAAACTTTCTGTGCAGCGTAATTATATGAAGCGAACCCTTAGGGAGTTGTTTCGCCAGCACAAGATCACTTTGGGTGCTATCGATATTTTGATCAGACCATTGAAGGCATACTCTCGTGATGAATTTACGATTGTAGAGACCGAGCTTGAACAATTGTTGAACAAGCTTCGTAACAAGGTCGTGGTTTAGTCAACTATGGCGCGCTTATTGATCAGGCTGTTAAAAGGCTATCAGTTCCTGCTGAGTCCGTGGCTTGGCAGTTGCTGTCGTTTTACTCCCACTTGTTCTCATTACGCCTGTGAAGCTTTGCGTCAATACGGCGCGCTGCACGGTAGTTGGCTAACGACTCGGCGCCTGTTACGCTGCCATCCGTGGCATGCTGGCGGCCATGATCCTCTTCCGTAGAACCCTGAGAAACATATGGACACTAAACGTTTAATCCTGTTTGTTATTTTTTCTTTTTCCATCATGATGTTGTGGGAGGCATGGCAACGTGATCATGCTCCTCAAACGCAGCAACAGTCAGACATCAAGTCAACACCTCTCGCTGAACAAGGCGTTCCTCAGCAGGTGAATGCAAAACCTGTTGTGGTGCAAGAAGGGGGATTTGCGCTGCAACAAGGTTCTCGAATTCATGTCAAAACTGACCTGATCCAGGCCGAAATTGACACGGCTGGCGGTGATGTTCGCCGGCTTGAATTGTTAAAACATCGTGATAGCAATGATGTTGGCAAGAACTTTACACTGCTTGATGATCATTCTCTCCCTTCCGTTTATGTAGCCCAATCCGGACTTATCGGCAATGGCCTGCCTTCGCACAAGGCGGCATTTTTATCGACCGGCGACAATTTCAATTTGCAAGATGGGCAGGACAAACTTGAGGTCAGGTTGAACTGGAGTGATAGTAATGGGGTACAGGTCGACAAGATCTATACCTTCCATCGCGGTTCCTATGTGACTGATCTTAGTTACGAAATACATAATGGGAGCAATACCGCACTCAATCCATCTGTGTATTATCAAATCGTGCATGACAGTGAATCCAACCAGGGCACCAAAATGATGCCAACGTTTACTGGCGCGACTTACTTTACAGATGCGGATAAATACAAGAAGGTCAGCTTTTCCGACATGGCTAAAAACAATTTGTCCAAAAACGCCAGCGATGGCTGGATCGGATTGTCGCAGCATTATTTCGTCAGTGCATGGATTCCTAAGGCCGGCACAGCTCGCGAGTTTTACACCAAGGGCCTGTCAGACAAGATTTATTCCATGGGTGCGGTCAGTCCTCTGGGTAGCATCGCGCCAGGCACCACATTTGTTACCGGTGCGCGACTTTATGCTGGACCGCAGGAACAGGCGCACCTTACCGCCGCAGCGCCAGGGCTTGAATATACGGTAGATTATGGCTGGTTAACCATCATCGCGACCCCACTTTTCTGGGTGCTTTCAAAAATTCAAGGAATAGTTCAAAACTGGGGTGTCGCCATCATATTGCTGACGGTGATGTTGAAGCTGGCTTTTTATCCGCTCTCTGCTGCCAGTTACCGTTCCATGGCGCACATGCGAGAATTGGCACCGCGTCTGCAACAGTTGAAAGAAAAGTTCGGCGATGATCGCCAGAAACTGCATCAAGCCATGATGGAGTTGTACAAGACCGAAAAGATCAATCCCATGGGCGGATGTCTGCCAGTGTTGGTCCAGATCCCCGTCTTCATCTCTTTGTATTGGGTCCTCCTGGGTACTGTTGAGCTGCGTCATGCTCCCTTCGCCCTGTGGTTACACGACTTGTCTGCCTCAGATCCTTACTATGTGTTACCTGTCATCATGGGTATTACGATGATTATCCAGGCCAGACTCAATCCTAAGCCGCCCGATCCCATTCAGGCCAAAGTCATGATGTTCATGCCGGTCATGTTTAGCGTGTTTTTCTTCTTCTTCCCTGCCGGTCTGGTATTGTATTGGGTGGTGAATAACATCCTGTCCATTGCCCAGCAGTGGAACATCAACCGTACTATTGGCATGGCAGCTAAAAACAAGAAGGGACATGCGCGAGCCTGACACTATTGCTGCCATTGCCACCGCCGCTGGCTCAGGTGGCATCGGAGTAGTGCGTGTTTCTGGCCCGGCTTGCCAGCAGATTGCACAACAAGTGCTAGGGGGCTTGCCCTTGGCACGCCATGCTACTTATTTGCCGTTTTTGGAAGCTGATGGCAGACTTATCGATCGTGGCATAGCCATTTATTATGCTGCGCCTCATTCCTATACCGGTGAAGATGTTCTGGAACTCCAAGGGCATGGCGGTACCGCAGTCATGCAACTGCTACTGGTGCGCTGTATTGAGCTAGGTGCTCGCCAGGCCGAGCCAGGAGAATTCACCCGCCGCGCCTATCTCCACGATAAAATTGATTTGGCTCAGGCAGAGGCAGTTGCAGACGTTATCAGCGCGGCGACCGCCGAAGCTGCACGCAGTGCAGTGCGTTCTCTGACCGGAGAATTTTCCCAGCGCATCCATGCCATGCGCGATCAGTTGATTGACCTTCGCATGTACGTTGAAGCCTGTCTGGATTTTCCTGAAGAAGATATCGATTTTATTAGTCAGGGGCGGGTGGCTGAAAAATTGATAGCCATAGATGCCGAATTGTCCAAAGTATTTGCCGGCGCTCGCCAGGGGAGCTTGTTGCGAGAAGGGATCCAGATCGTACTGATCGGGCAGCCCAATGTTGGAAAATCCAGCCTGATGAATCGACTTGCCGGCGAAGAAGTTTCCATCGTGACCTCTATCGCAGGAACGACACGTGATGTCCTTAAGAGCGTCATCCAGATTAATGGAGTGCCACTTCACATCATGGATACTGCAGGTTTGCGTGAGACTGACGACGAAATTGAACGTCATGGCATTGCGCGCACATGGAAAGCTGCAGAAAGCGCCCAGGTCGCGTTAATTTTGGTTGATGCTGATCACGGTATTACCCTTGCAGAAAAAACGCTTCTTGAGCGCTTGCCGCAAGCCATCAAATGTGTATGGGTGCACAATAAAATTGATCTTGCTCGTACTCAAGCTAAATTTGTTGAGCATTCCGGCGAGACGCATCTCCATCTTTCTGCCAAAACTGGTGAGGGCATGGATTTGTTGCGTGATTATTTGCTCAGGCTGGTTGGTTGGCAGTCTAGCGGAGAGGGAGTTTACATGGCGCGAGAACGACATCTTTCTGCGCTGGCACAGGTAGCTGCATGTTTGCAACAGGCTTTCATCACACTTAATCAGCCCGAGTTGCTGGCTGAAGAGTTGCGTCAAGCGCAGGAATCACTCAATGAAATAACTGGTGAGTTCACCAACGAGGATTTGTTGGGCGAGATTTTCAGTCGTTTCTGCATCGGAAAATAGGCTTAACGTTCTTCTTCATGTATCGTCACTCGGGCAATGAGGTTGTTTCATTTCAGTCCGTCTTTACATGGAATGCCGATGGTGATCAACAAGGTGATTGCCGTCCCAATGCTTAGCAGCGGCTATAAACCGGAGCATAAAATTACCTGATTAGAATGAATCGTCAGTTGTTTCAGCGATTAACACTGGAATGCTATTAATCTCAATACTGTTGGCCAATGTTTCACGTGAAACATCGCGAGATTAAACTTTGTAGCGACGCTCATGAGTAGATACGATCAGGTAAAAACTTTAGCAGGTACTTCATGCGGTGGCTGATAAAAACGAGCCGGACTAGGCGGTATAAAATGTTTCACGTGAAACATGTTGTTTTCGTATGACACCATAAGCGATTTTGCGCTATGATTGGCCCCCTTTTGGAGGTCGACCTGATTGATGCAGTTCCCGGAAAAATTTGACGTCATTGTGGTTGGCGGCGGCCATGCCGGTACCGAGGCTGCCCTGGCCGCAGCACGTATGGGGCGCAAGACCTTGCTGCTGACACATAACATCGAGACGCTGGGTCAGATGTCATGCAATCCGTCTGTCGGTGGAATTGGCAAAGGGCATCTGGTGCGGGAGGTTGATGCGTTAGGTGGCGCCATGGCTGCGGCGACAGATGAAAGTGGCATCCAGTTCCGCATCTTGAATTCATCAAAAGGTCCGGCCGTGCAGGCCACGCGAGCTCAGGCCGACCGGATTTTATACAAGGCGGCGATACGTCATCGTCTGGAAAACCAGCCCAATCTCTGGTTGTTTCAGCAGGCTGTAGACGATGTGATGTTAGAAGGCGAGAGCATCGCCGGCGTAATAACTCAACTAGGCTTGCGCCTCAAAGCGCGCGCCGTGGTTCTGACAGCAGGCACCTTTCTCAACGGCTTGGTGCATGTGGGACTGGAGAGTTACCGTGCCGGCCGTGCCGGGGATCCACCGGCGATTTCACTGGCGGCGAGATTGAGGGAATTGAATCTGCCGGCCGGTCGGCTCAAGACCGGCACGCCACCGCGCCTGGATGGACGCACCATTAATTTTTCAGTAATGGAAGTGCAACCGGGAGATGATCCGGTGCCGGTGTTTTCGTTTCTGGGTTCTGTCAGTCAGCACCCACAACAGATGCCGTGCTGGATTACCCATACCAACGAACGAACACACGAGATCATCCGTGGCGGGCTGGATCGCTCGCCAATGTATACCGGTGTCATTGAGGGTGTCGGTCCGCGCTACTGTCCCTCGGTTGAGGACAAGATTACACGCTTTGCCGGCAAGGATTCGCATCAGGTTTTTCTGGAGCCGGAAGGGTTGAGTACGCATGAAATTTACCCCAATGGTATATCTACCAGTCTGCCATTTGATGTTCAACTGCGCTTGGTACAGAGCATACGCGGTCTTGAAAATTGTCATATCATGCGGCCGGGTTATGCCATCGAATATGACTACTATGATCCGCGCGGATTGAAGAGTTCGTTTGAAACCAAGGCAATAAAGGGCTTGTTCTTCGGTGGACAGATCAATGGCACCACGGGTTATGAAGAGGCGGCGGCTCAAGGCTTGCTGGCCGGACTGAATGCGGCTCGCTATGCGACAGAACTGGAGTCCTGGAGTCCTGGTCGTGATCAGGCTTACTTAGGCGTGCTGGTGGATGATCTGATCACGCGCGGTGTCAATGAGCCTTATCGCATGTTTACCAGTCGCGCCGAGTATCGCTTGATGTTGCGTGAAGATAATGCCGACATGCGCCTGACCGAGATTGGTCGTGAACTGGGTTTGGTGGATGACGTGCGTTGGGACGCGTTCAGTCGCAAGCGTGATGCCATTGCGCGCGAACAGGAGCGTTTGAAGCGCACCTGGGTGCAACCAAAGACACTGCCTGAGGCTGATGCGATGCGCGTTTTGGGTAAGCAGATCGAACGTGAATATGCCTTATTTGAACTATTGCGCCGTCCAGACGTAAGTTACGCGTCTCTGCTTAGCTTGCCAGGAGCGGGGGAGGGTGAGTCCGACGTGGCAGTCCGTCAGCAGTTGGAAATTGCTGCCAAGTATCAGGGCTATATCGAACGCCAGTTGGACGAGATATCACGCAGCCGATACTTCGAAAATATGGCTCTACCGGAGGATCTGGATTACCAGCAGGTGCGAGGACTCTCTATTGAAGCGAGACAAAAATTGAATCAGCAAAGACCACAGACGCTGGGGCAGGCGGGACGAATTTCCGGCATGACACCTGCGGCCGTGTCTTTGCTGCTGGTCTATATTAAAAAGAAATATGTAGGGACCTCAGTAGGGACGTCAGTGAAGAACGGGGAACAGGCGGCATGAACATGCAGCAGAAATTAGCCGCAGGCATCGCTCAGCTAGGTTTGAATTTAGAGGAGCAAGTGCAGCAGAACATGCTGGATTATCTGGCGCTACTGGAAAAATGGAACAAGGTGCATAACCTGACGGCCGTGCGCGATCTGGAACAAATGGTGACGCTACATTTGCTTGATAGCCTGACATTGCTGCCTTTTTTAAGTTTGGCGACCACGATTAGAGCGGGGAATACAGAAAGTCTGCGCTTACTTGACGTGGGCAGTGGGGCAGGTCTGCCGGGGATCGTATTGGCCATGACCCAACCAGAGTTGTTAGTAACTACTATGGATTCCAGCCGCAAGAAAGCGGGCTTCATGCGACAGGCCAAGGTACAGTTTGGATTGTCCAATCTGGAAGTGGTGTGCGGGAGAGTCGAGGATTATCATCCGACGCAAAAATTTGATTTCATCGTTTCTCGTGCATTCGCCGAGATTGCTGAATTTCTGCGCCTGACGCGCCATCTGCTGGCTGATGGCGGTACCTGGTTGGCGATGAAGGGTGTTTATCCGCACGATGAATTGGCGCTGGCCAAGGATGTTGTCGCGGAAGTGATCGAATTGAAAGTGCCGGGCTTGGAAGCCCGGCGTCATCTGATTTGCATGAAAGCGGCCCCATGAAAATTCTGGCTATAACTAATCAAAAAGGGGGTGTCGGCAAGACCACCACCTGCGTCAATCTTGCCGCAAGTTTGTCTGCAGCAAAGCGCCGCGTGTTATTGGTGGATCTTGATCCGCAGGGCAATGCCACGACTGGCAGTGGTGTAGACAAGTCAGCGCTCGCTTATACGATTTATCATGTACTGCTAGGGGAAAAGAAACTGGCAGAAGTCAAGGTACGGAGCGGTGCTGGCGAGTTCGACATCATCCCGGCCAATCGGGAATTGGCAGGCGCAGAAGTCGAATTAGTAAACGAATTGGCACGCGAAACCAGGCTCAAGACTGCTATGGCAGGCTTGGCAGATGAATATGATTACGTATTGATTGATTGCCCGCCGGCACTAAATCTGGTCACAGTCAATGCGCTGACGGCGGCGCATGCCGTCATGATTCCCATGCAATGCGAATACTTCGCACTGGAAGGCCTATCTGACTTGGTTAATACCATTAAGAAGGTTCGCGCTTACCTCAACCCAACGCTGGAAATTGAAGGCTTGCTGCGTACCTTGTTCGACCCGCGCAATATGCTGGCACAGCAAGTCTCGGCGCAATTGGAGAGTCATTTTGGCAAGAAGGTCTATAGCACCGTAATACCACGCAACATCCGTTTGGCAGAAGCTCCAAGTTATGGCTTGCCGGTGATGTTTCATGACCGGCCATCCAAGGGAGCGCAAGCCTATCTGGCGTTGGCACGGGAAATGATAAAACGGGAGAAGGCAAATGGTTAAGCATAAAGGGCTGGGTCGGGGTCTGGACGCCCTGCTAGGTGGAGATGCAGCTGACGCGACAGCAGGTGAAATGCTGCGAGTACTGAAAGTCACACAATTGCAGCCGGGAAAGTATCAACCGCGCACGCACATGGATCAGGCATCCTTGACAGAGTTGGCTGATTCAATTCGCGTGCAGGGTATCATGATGCCGATACTGGCAAGAGAAGTCGGGCCGGAGAGATTTGAGATCATTGCCGGCGAACGGCGCTGGAGGGCTTCGCAGCTGGCAGGACTGAGTGAGGTACCGGTGCTGGTGCGGGTTATCGCCGATGAGGCTGCGTTAGCCATGTCCTTGATCGAAAACATACAGCGCGAAGATCTTAATCCTCTGGAGGAGGCAACCGGCATCAAGCGCTTGATCGATGAATTCAACATGACACACCAGAGCGCAGCCGATGCGGTCGGGCGTTCACGCGCTGCCGTGTCAAATTTATTGCGCCTGATCAATCTGGCGACTCCGGTACAGGAGATGCTGATGCAAAACCGTATCGACATGGGACACGCCCGTGCGCTACTGGGTCTTGATGGCGCCATGCAAATTGCCACCGCCCAGCATATAGCACAAAAAAACCTTTCGGTACGCGAAACAGAACGTATCGTGCAGAACCTGCTTGCCCCGAAAAAAATAGTACGAGCGAAGCCGGATCGAGACTTGGAGAGCTTGCAGGAGCAAGCTGCTGAAAGGGTTGGAGCGAGAGTGAGCATTCGCAAAGGGGTGAAGGGAGCGGGCAAGATGGTGATTGAGTTCAAGAGTCTGGATCAACTGGATGGCATCCTCGCTATCTTGGGGATATCACAGGTATCTGTTGCGCAGTGACTTCCTTCCGCTTTGACACCCGACTAAATCATTGATATCCTTGGTGTCCTGAATTGGCCAACGCTCTAGAAAAGCGCACCGTCTATTTGACGATTGCAATACAAATACTTGTTTCTATTGGGTGTTTGCTTGTTGCTTCGTTCTTGGGCGACTGGCTGTCAGGCCTGCCCATGCTGTGGGGCGTGATGGCCGCCGGGGTGAATATGGCCTTATTGGCCTGGCGCATGATTTATGGTGATCGCCCGGCGCTAAGCGCGGGGCAGCACTTGCGATTGATGTACCGCTCAAGTCTGGAGCGGTTTTTTATTGTGACGTCATTACTGGTGATTGGCATGCTTAAATTGAAGCTTGCCGCGTCAGGCGTGATACTGGGTTTTTTGGTGGGGCAGATCATTTTGGTGATGGTCCCAATAATGCGTGAATTTAAAGTTAAGTAAAAAAATGGCTAGCGAAACCATAACCTCCTCAGAATATATCAAGCACCATCTGCAGAATCTGACCTGTAACCTGTCGGAAGCACATATTCATTGCGCACACAGTGCGGAAGAAGCCAAGGCCATGGGGTTTTGGGCTCTGAATGTGGATACGCTGTTGATGTCATTCCTGCTGGGATCCATTTTCCTGTATTTTTTCAGTCGTGCCGCCCGTGCTGCCAGTGCCGGTGTGCCGAATGGCTTGGTAAACTTCGTCGAGTGGGTGATTGAATTCATCGATGGTAGCGTGCGTGGATCCTTCACCGCTAGGAACGAAATGGTAGCTCCACTGGCACTCACCATTTTCATGTGGATTTTCCTGATGAATCTGATGGATTTGATGCCGATCGATTTCGTCGGCCAAGTCGTCCAGTTGTTCAATCCGCACATGTTCTTCAAGATCGTGCCGACTACTGACCCTAATGCAACTTTTGGCATGTCTATCGCCGTTTTCATTCTGGTGCTGTATTACAGCGTCAAGATGAAGGGTTTGGGCGGCTTCATCGGCGAGCTGACGTTACAGCCTTTCGGCAAATTTGGCCTGCCAGCGAACATATTTCTGGAAGGCGTCAATCTGATTGCCAAACCAATTTCGTTGGCCTTGCGTCTCTTCGGCAACATGTACGCAGGCGAAATGATCTTCATTTTGATCGCCTTGATGGGCGGAGCTTGGGCCGGAGCCACCATCGGCAGCGCCACGTTGTTCGGATCGCAAATATTGTTGTCGCTGGGCTGGGGCATCTTTCATATTTTGATCATCACGCTACAGGCGTTCATCTTCATGACGTTGACTATCGTGTATCTGGATATGGCGCATCAGGAACACCATTAATTTTTGCTTAACTTAACTTTGACTTTGAACGGGAGATAGAAACAATGGATCAAGCACACGCACTACTTTTCATCGCAGGCGCGATCATGATGGGTCTGGGCGCCCTGGGTGCCGCCGTCGGTATCGGCATTCTGGGTGGTCGTTTCCTTGAAGGTGCAGCACGTCAGCCGGAACTGATTCCGATGCTGCGTACCCAGTTCTTCGTGGTCATGGGTCTGGTCGATGCGGTTCCGATGATCGCTGTCGGTATTGCCATGTACGTTCTGTTCGCGGTTGCCGGCTAAGATTGTCCCACGCGATTAAACATAGAAAGGTATTTGCATGAATATCAATGCAACCCTTCTCGCTCAGGCGATCATGTTCATCCTGTTCGTGTCGTTCTGCATGAAGTTTGTGTGGCCGCCGATCATGACTGCTCTGGCTAATCGCCAGAAGCAGATTGCTGATGGATTGGCTGCGGCCGATCGCGGCAAGCACGAACTTGAACTCGCCGCCAAGAAGGCTACTCAAGAACTGCATACGGCCCGTGAAAAGGCATCTGAAATCATTGCGCAGGCTGATAAGCGTGCCTCCGAAATCGTTGATGAAGCCAAGGGTCATGCCAAGGTCGAAGGTGACCGTATCGTTGCGGGCGCCAAGGCTGAGATCGATCAGGAAGTCAATCGTGCCAAGGAAGGCCTGCGTCAGCAAGTTGCCACCCTTGCCGTGGCGGGGGCAGAGAAGATCCTGCGTCGTGAGATCGATGCCAAGGCGCATAGTGAAATGCTGGCCGCCATTGCGAGCGAGCTGTAAACGCCATGGCTGAGGCAATCACCATAGCAAGACCTTATGCTGTAGCGGTATTCCGCTTGGCAAAGGAAAAAAATGCGCTGGCTAAGTGGTCGGAAATGCTGAGTTTCGCTGCGGCGGTAGCTCAGGACGCGCAAATGCGCGCCCTCATCGAGGATCCGAAGCTGGCATCTGCAGATGTAGAACGGATGTTTCTTTCAGTGTGTGATGACCGGCTTGATGAAACAGGTCAAAACCTGATCAAGTTGCTGGTTGAATATGGTCGTCTGGCCTTGGTGCCGGAAGTTGCCGAGGCTTTTGAGGAGTTGAAGGCGCTTGACGAGGGGACTCTCGATGCTGAGATCACCTCGGCTGTCAAGATCGGCGATGCAGAAGTCAAGGCGTTGGTGGGCCAATTGCAGATCAAATTCGGCAAGAAGGTAGACGCTACCGTGAAAGTGGACCCGGAAATCATCGGCGGGATCAAAATTGTTGTCGGCGATACAGTCATCGACGCTTCAGTCCGTGGCCGCTTGCAAGAGCTGGCCTATACGCTGAAAGGTTAGGAGAAAGTAATGCAGTTATCCACATCAGAAATCAGTGAACTGATTAAGAGCCGCCTGGAGAATTTCTCCACTACTGCCGAAGCACGTACCCAGGGTACTGTGATCTCGGTGACGGACGGCATTGTACGTATCCACGGTCTGTCCAATGTGATGGCCGGAGAAATGATCGAATTTCCGGGCAATACCTTTGGCCTGGCGCTCAACCTCGAACGCGACTCGGTTGGCGCCGTGGTGCTGGGCGACTATGAACACATTACTGAAGGTGACACCTGCAAGTGTACAGGGCGCATTCTGGAAGTGCCAGTCGGTCCCGAATTGATTGGACGCGTCGTCAACGCGTTGGGTCAGCCGATCGACGGCAAGGGTCCGATCAATGCCAAGCTGACCGACAAGGTCGAAAAGGTAGCTCCTGGCGTGATTGCCCGTAAATCGGTATCACAACCAGTGCAAACCGGTCTCAAGTCCATTGACTCCATGGTGCCGGTCGGTCGCGGTCAGCGCGAATTGATCATTGGCGACCGTCAGACCGGCAAGACCGCAGTAGCGGTTGATGCCATCATCAATCAAAAGGGTCAGAACATGACCTGCATCTACGTTGCGATTGGCCAGAAGGCCTCAACCATCGCCAACGTGGTGCGCAAGCTGGAAGAGCACGGCGCGATGGAATATACCATCATTGTCGCAGCGTCCGCGTCAGACTCGGCTGCGCTGCAATTTCTGGCACCTTATTCCGGCTGCACCATGGGCGAATACTTCCGTGATCGCGGACAGGATGCGCTGATCGTGTACGACGATTTGACCAAGCAAGCTTGGGCCTACCGTCAGATCTCTCTGTTGCTGCGCCGTCCACCGGGCCGTGAAGCCTATCCGGGTGACGTGTTCTACATCCACTCCCGATTGCTGGAACGAGCTGCACGCGTGAATGAAGACTATGTCGAGAAGTTCACCAACGGCGAAGTCAAGGGCAAGACCGGTTCCCTGACTGCTCTGCCAGTGATCGAAACAGCAGCAGGTGACGTGTCAGCCTTCGTGCCGACCAACGTGATTTCCATTACCGATGGCCAGATCTTCCTGGAAACCGATCTGTTCAACGCCGGCATTCGTCCTGCGATCAACGCCGGTATCTCGGTGTCTCGTGTCGGTGGTGCGGCTCAGACCAAGGTCATCAAGAAGCTGGGCGGCGGCGTCCGTCTGGCCCTCGCTCAGTACCGTGAATTGGCAGCGTTTGCACAGTTCGCATCTGACCTTGATGAAACCACACGCAAGCAACTGGATCGCGGTCGCATGGTGACCGAGCTGATGAAGCAGGCACAATATGCACCGCTGGGCATTTCTGAAATGGCGATGACTCTGCTGGCAGCCAATCAAGGTTTCCTGGATGACGTGCCTGTAACTAAGGCGCTGGCATTTGAGTCTGCCCTGCATTCCTTCATGCGCTCCAAGTACAAGACCCTGATGGACAAGATTGAGTCCACACAGGATCTGCCCAAGGATGACCAGAAGGCGGCGGAAGACGCGATTGCTGATTTCAAAGCCACCAACGCTTACTAAGTCGGAGTACGAAAATGGCTGGTAGCAAGGAAATTCGGACCAAGATCAAGAGCGTTGAAAATACGCGCAAGATCACCAAGGCCATGGAAATGGTGGCTGCGTCCAAGATGCGCAAGGCTCAGGAGCGGATGCGTGCAGCACGTCCTTATGCGGAAAAGATTCGCAACGTGGCGGCCCACTTGTCCTATGCACATCCTGAATACAAGCATCCGTTCGTGGTCAAGCGTGAAAAGATTGGCAAAGTCGGTCTGGTCGTCGTGACCTCAGACAAGGGCTTGTGCGGTGGTCTCAACACCAACGTATTACGCATGTCACTGCACCAGATGAAGGCCTGGGAAACAGCCGGCCATGGCGTTGCAATTTCGGCCATCGGCAACAAGGGCCTGGGTTTTATGAGTCGCCTTGGTGCCGATGTCAAGTCGCATGTCATAGGCCTTGGCGATGCACCGCACATGGACAAGCTCATTGGCCCGATCAAGGTCATGCTGGATGCCTATATTGCTGGTGAAATTGATCAGTTGTTCATCTGCTTCACGCGCTTCGTCAATACCATGAAGCAGGAGCCAGTCATTGAGCAGTTGTTGCCGTTGTCGGGTGATCAGGTTGGCAGCGCAGAGGGGCATTGGGATTATATCTATGAGCCCGATGCCAAGGTGGTGATCAATGACCTGATGGTTCGGTACATCGAGTCTCTGGTTTATCACGCCTTGTCGGAAAACATGGCATCTGAACAGAGCGCACGTATGGTCGCGATGAAGTCGGCGTCAGACAATGCGAAGGACGTCATCGGTGAACTGAAGTTGGTTTACAACAAGGCGCGACAAGCCGCGATTACCAAGGAAATTTCGGAAATCGTTGGTGGCGCTGCAGCGGTTTAGAGCGGTGTCGCTTCAGGATTGGGCGAGACTAATGTGAGCGAAGCGAACGTTATGTTGAGACCAAATACAACAAGCGGCGCTGCAGCGGTATAGGGCGCAGCAGCGGTTTGGGGCGGCGAAGCTGTAGCGGTTAACAAAGCGCAGTGTAACGAATTCAAGTATAAATTGGGGAACTCAAGATGAGTCAAGGTAAAGTAGTTCAAATTATCGGCGCCGTAGTTGACGTCGAATTCCCGCGTGATCAAATGCCCAAGGTTTATGATGCCTTGATTCTGGATGAGGTGGGATCGACCGGGGAAGCCGGCCTGACCCTGGAAGTTCAGCAACAACTGGGCGACGGCGTGGTACGTACCATTGCTATGGGCTCCAGCGATGGTCTGAGCCGAGGCATGAAATTCAAGGCAACGGGTTCCCAGATCACCGTCCCCGTGGGTCACGGCACTCTGGGTCGCATCATGGATGTGCTAGGTCGTCCGATTGACGAAGCTGGTCCGATCGATTGTGATGAACGTCGTTCGATTCACCAGAAGGCGCCGACTTTCGAAGAGCTTTCTCCTTCCGTAGACCTGCTGGAAACCGGCATCAAGGTGATCGATCTGGTTTGTCCGTTCGCCAAGGGCGGCAAGGTCGGTCTGTTCGGCGGCGCCGGTGTTGGCAAGACCGTGAACATGCTGGAATTGATTAACAATATCGCCAAGCAGCACAGCGGTTTGTCCGTATTTGCCGGCGTGGGCGAACGAACCCGTGAAGGCAATGACTTCTACCATGAAATGGCTGAAGCCGGCGTTATCAACCTCGAGAACATGAAGGAATCGAAGGTTGCGATGGTGTTCGGTCAGATGAACGAACCACCGGGCAATCGTTTGCGCGTAGCTCTGTCAGGCCTGACCATGGCGGAAAAATTTCGCGATGAAGGTCGTGACATTCTGTTCTTCGTTGACAATATTTACCGTTACACCTTGGCCGGAACCGAAGTGTCCGCGCTACTGGGTCGTATGCCGTCCGCCGTGGGTTATCAACCAACGCTGGCTGATGAAATGGGCCGTCTGCAGGAGCGCATTACGTCAACCAAGGTCGGATCGATCACATCCATCCAGGCTGTTTACGTCCCTGCGGATGACCTGACCGATCCGTCCCCTGCCACGACCTTCCAGCATCTGGATTCTACCGTGGTGCTGTCACGTGACATTGCTGCGCTGGGTATTTATCCGGCCGTGGATCCACTCGATTCCAGCTCCCGTCAGCTTGATCCGCTGGTGGTTGGCGAAGAGCACTATAACGTGGCACGTTCGGTGCAACAGACATTGCAACGCTACAAGGAATTGCGCGATATTATTGCGATTCTGGGCATGGACGAACTGTCACCGGAAGACAAGTTGGCTGTGGGACGTGCTCGCAAGATCCAGCGCTTCCTGTCACAGCCATTCCACGTGGCCGAAGTGTTCACGGGTTCACCAGGCAAGTATGTGTCGCTGAAAGACACCATCAAGGGCTTCAAGGCCATTGTTGCAGGCGAATACGATCACTTGCCGGAGCAGGCGTTCTACATGGTTGGTAGCATTGAAGAAGCCGTCGAAAAGGCAAAGACTCTTAACTAAGATCGGATGCTATTATGGCGATGACGATACACCTTGATGTGGTAAGTGCCGAAGAGTCCATTTTCTCCGGTTTGGCCGAGTTTGTGGCCGCACCGGCGGCGATGGGCGAGGTCGGCATTTATCCACGCCATGCACCGATGATCACGACGATCAAGCCCGGTGCATTGCGTGTTAAAGTGCCTGACCAGGTAGATGAAACTTTGATCTTCATTTCCGGTGGAATTCTTGAAGTGCAACCGGGCATCATTACGGTGCTGGCAGATACGGCGATTCGTGGTCGTGATCTGGATGAAGCTAGCGCAATGGAATCAAAACGCCTGGCCGAAGAAGCGATGCGGAACAAGAGTTCGGAAATGGATTATGCCAAGGCACAGGCAGAACTGATTGAAGCGGTAGCACAATTGCAGGCCATTCAGAGGTTACGCAAGGGTGGCATGCCGCACTAGAGTCGATTATTTATTCGTTCGTCTATTGAATAAATTTGCGTCTTGCTAGCCATCAAAATGGGTTCAGTACCCAAAGAAAAAGCCCCCGATTTCGGGGGCTTTTTCTTGGTGCGCCCGGCAGGGCGCAATCTTGGAAGTAAGCGATCAGGATTTAACGCTTGTCAATGGGCACCAAATCACGACGTAATTGGCCGGTATAAAGCTGGCGAGGACGAGAAATCTTGTGTTCAGGATCAGACATCATTTCTGTCCATTGCGCGACCCACCCTGCGGTGCGTGCCAGAGCAAAGATAGCGGTAAACATGGAGTTAGGAATACCCATGGCGCGCATCACGATACCTGAGTAAAAATCCACGTTGGGGTAAAGTTTCTTTTGAATGAAATAGTCGTCTTCCAAGGCAATTTTTTCCAATTCCATCGCAAGCTTGAACAAGGGATCGTCATGCAGACCAAGTTCGTTCAAAACTTCGTGACAGGTCTTGCGCATGATAGCCGCGCGGGGATCCATGTTTTTGTAAACACGATGGCCGAATCCCATCAGCCGGAATGGATCCGACTTATCTTTGGCCCGTTTGATAAATTCACCGATGCGCGAGGCATCGCCGATTTGCTCCAGCATCTTGAGTGTGGCTTCATTGGCACCGCCATGCAACGGACCCCAGAGTGAGGCAATGCCAGCTGCAATACAGGCAAAAGAATTTGCACCACTGGAGCCGGCCACTCGAACGGTAGAGGTCGATGCATTTTGTTCGTGATCGGCGTGCAATATCAGGATACGATCAAGCGCTCGGGCCAGCACAGGGTTGGGCTGATAACTGTCGCATGGGGTTGCGAACATCATGTGCAGGAAATTTTCAGCATAGTTGAAACGGTTCTGCGGATAGGTAAATGGTTCTCCGATATTATATTTGTAGCTCCAGGCAGCAATGGTAGGTACCTTCGCCAGTAGCCGGAAGGTTGCAACGTCGCGCTGAAGGGGATCGAAGGCGTCCGAGGATTCACGATAGAAAGCCGACATGGCGCCCACCACACCAACCATGACCGCCATGGGATGAGCGTCACGTCTGAAACCACGGAAAAAATTGGACATCTGGTCGTGCAGCATGGTGTGCCGTCGAACGGTGCCAACAAATTCAGATTTTTGATCGAGACTGGGCAGTTCCCCATTGATCAAGAGGTAGGCAACTTCCAGAAAATCAGCCGTTTCAGCTAATTGTTGAATCGGGTAACCGCGATAATAAAGCAGCCCCTCTTCACCGTCGATGTAGGTAATGGCGGAGTTGCAACTGGACGTAGACATGAAGCCCGGGTCGTAGGTGAAATATCCTTGCTTCCCAAGGCTGCGGATGTCGATGACGTCAGTACCCAAATTCCCTGACATGACGGGAAGTTCAATGGGTTCGGCACCGTTGTTAAACGTGAGGGTAACTTTTGTTGGCTTCATATCAGAGTCTGCAGCTTGTATTAAAGTGTCTAATACTATTGGCTGTCAGTTAATGTGGCAAGCAATTACTAGACAGTATGGATTGCACCAAGCACTCGACTACCTGCAGCGCCGGTGACGGCGGGAAGATTGCCAGGGACACCTAGCATGGTTTGTCTAGCGAGCCAGGCGAAGGCGGCTGCCTCTACCCAGTCCGCACCAATACCAAAATCATCCGACATTGACACCAGCCTGTTGCCAGACAATTGTTGCAAACGCCTGTTCAGTGTTAAATTATGAACGCCACCACCGCACAGGTAAACCTCTTTGGCCGAATGACAGTACAAGTCAATCGCATCAATGATGCAGCGTGCCGCGAGTTCATTCAGCGTAGCCTGAACATCTGCTGGTGTGTAAACGGGAAGTAACAGTGATTCAAGCCAGGGAAGGTTAAAGGTATCGCGTCCGGTGCTCTTGGGAGGGCGCTGTGCCAGAAACGGGTGTTGCAGCATGGCATGAAATAAATCAGGAATCAGGACCCCGGTTGCCGCCCATTCACCATTCTTATCATAGCTTTGCCCGGTGTGATGTTGTGTCCAAGCATCCATCAGCAAGTTGCCGGGGCCACAATCAAACCCCGTGACCGGCCCTGAGGGAGGTAAATCGGTCAAATTACTGATGCCACCGATGTTGACAACGACACGATGAAGATCTGGGTGTGCAAACATGGCCTGATGAAACGCGGGAACAAGAGGCGCACCTTGGCCCCCGGCCGCAATGTCGCGGCTGCGAAAATCCGAAACAACAGTGATTCCAGCAAGTTCGGCTAACAGAGACGCGTTTGCAATTTGCACGGTGAAGCCAAGGTCGGGGCGATGGCGGATAGTTTGTCCATGGCAGCCAATGGCTGTGATATCGCAAGCGTGCAAGCCGCATTCAGCTAGCAAAGCGTCAATGGAGGTGGCGTAGAGGCGTGACAATAGATTTGCAGCCAGCGCAGACCGTACAATCTCATTGAACCCTGAGGAATTAAGGGCAAGCAATTCCTGTTTCAGCAAATCGTTAAACGGCTGGTATTTGCATGCGACCAGTTGTGGTTTGTCCGGGCAAGAAAAAGATAAGACAACAGCATCGACACCATCGAGACTGGTGCCGGACATCAGGCCAACATAGTACTTGTCTGTCATGAAGCTAAGTGCTAATCGAGCGCGGCGGTATTGGAGTGCCGCAACAGGGAAAGTTGAGACATCAATGGAATTTGTTGCAGCTGGAACGCCGCCATGTCCTTGCGTGACAGCGGAAGGCTGGAAGGAATGGCAACGCTAACAGGATCGCGGTGTTCACCATGGACGCGAAATTCGTAATGCAAATGCGGACCGGTGGCCAATCCGGACATGCCAACCTGACCAATAATGTCGCCTTGGGAAACCCTTTGTCCCTTGTGCAAGCCGATGGCAAAGCGAGATAAATGACCATATACCGTAGAGATGCCGCCCGCGTGCTGCAGCATGACGACATTGCCATAGCCGCCGTGTACGCCGACAAAGGTCACAGTGCCATCAGACGTAGCTTTTATGTGTGTGCCAATGGGAGCTGCATAGTCAACACCCTTGTGCGCTTTCATGACTTGTAGAATGGGATGGAATCGTGCCAGGGAAAAGCCTGAGCTGATGCGCGAAAATTCCAATGGTGAGCGCAAGAAGGAATTGTGAAGGTTCCGACCTTCGGGAGTGTAGTAATTGGAGTTTCCTGACTGATCGCGATACAGGGTTGCATGGAAGGTCTTGCCCTGGTTCACGAACTCAGCCGTCAGAACTTGACCAACTTTGACCATTTCACCGTTGTTGTAGCTGGCTTCATACACCACGGAAAAATGATCTCCACGGCGCAGGTCCTGATGAAAATCAATTTCGGACGAAAAAATGTCGGCAAGCTGCAGGGCAATAGAATCCGGTATGCCAGCTTCATCGGTTGCAGCAAATAATGAGCTGCGAATCTCGGCTGACTTCATCAAGGCGCGAGTTTCAAGCACAAGCTGGACCTGTAGGGCATGGTAGCCATTTTTTATACGGGTGACCTGTAGCGCGCTGTCAGGGGAGAGTTGATAAAGCAACTCTAGCAAATCTCCATCAGCACTGGTTTTGGCCAGTATCGAGCGTCCCGGACGCAGTTGGGTTGGAAAACTACTGGCTTCAGGCGCCTGGCGCAGAAATTCAATGGCCTGTGCGTTGTGAATATGCAGGCGGTCAAGCAGGGCTGACAGGGTGTCATCATGCTTGACCTGGTCTGCCTGCCAGCTAGGTTCGCTATCGCGATCTGGTGCTGTCATGGATAACACAGAGGGTGGCAGGGCAACTTCTTCCACCAACGTGGTGACAGGAATGATCAGCTCACTTGTTTGCGGGACTATACCGAATGCGGTGATGATGCCGAACAATGGGACTGAGGACGCTGCCAGTAACCAACGCAAGCGCAGCTTTCGTTCTTGAGTTGGAGAATTTTGCGCTAAAATGCAGCCTTTTTCCATTTTCATGCGTGCTATTTAAGCCATATCCTGAGTGACCGCGCATGCTAACAGAAATCCATAAACTGGTGAAGGTCCGTCATGACACAGCTAAATGAAGCTTTGGCCATAATCAAGCGCGGCTCCCATGAGCTCTTGATCGAGCAGGAGTTGATTGAAAAACTGAAAACGGGTCGCCCGTTACGCGTTAAGGCCGGCTTTGATCCAACCGCTCCGGACCTGCATCTTGGGCACACGGTCTTGATTAACAAGCTGCGCCAATTGCAGGATCTGGGACACCATGTGCTGTTTCTGATCGGTGACTTCACCGGCATGATCGGCGACCCAACCGGCAAGAGCACGACCCGTCCGCCACTGACAGAGGCGCAGGTTAAAGAGAACGCCAAGTCCTACCAGGCACAGGTATTCAAAATCCTGAGGCCGAAACAGACCGAAGTCGTGTTCAATTCTACCTGGATGAACAGGCTCGATGCGGCGGCAATGATACGCTTGGCCGGAACCCACACCGTCGCGCGCATGCTAGAGCGCGATGATTTCAGCAAGCGTTATAAAGCAAACCAGCCGATAGCCATTCACGAATTCCTCTACCCCTTGTTGCAGGGCTACGACTCCGTGGAGTTGAAAGCTGATCTCGAGTTGGGTGGTACGGACCAGAAATTCAACTTGCTGATGGGGCGTGAATTGCAGAAGCATTTTGGCCAGACGCCGCAGTGCATCTTGACCATGCCGCTACTGGAGGGCCTCGACGGCGTCAACAAAATGTCCAAGTCGCTTGGAAATTACGTCGGTATTGCTGAGTCGCCGAGTGAGATTTTCGGCAAGCTGATGTCAGCTTCGGATGAGTTGATGTGGAAATACATCGAATTGTTGTCCTTCGAATCGATGGCGGCGATCAAGGAGTGGAAGGCGGATGTGAAAAACGGCGCCAATCCACGTGATATTAAGGTGCGCTTTGCCCAGGAGATCGTCACCCGATTTCATTCTGCCGAGGCAGCGGCGAAAGCATTGGCAGACTTCGAGGCGCGTTTCCAGCATGGAGCTATTCCAGACGACCTGGTGGAAGTGGGCATTCCATTCGTTGAGGGTGGTGTGCCGCTGACTCAGGCTCTGAAACAGGCCAATCTGGTCGCGGGCACCTCCGAGGCGATGCGGATGATGGAACAGGGTGGCGTGCGTCTGGATGGAGAAAAAGTCAGCGATAAGGCCCTGAAACTGCAGGCGGGCGTGTCGGTGGTGGCTCAGGTGGGCAAGCGCAAATTTGCGCGAATTGTCATCACGGCGTAATAAAGGCTTGACCTTCTGCCATCAGGCTGTAGAATGCGCCCCTTCGCTTCAACGGCGATAGATTGACGGGAAGAAAATAGTTTCAGTTTTCCCTTGACCAGAAATTTCAGGTCACTATAATGCGCGGCCCGACTGGAGTAGTACGGAAGGGAGGTTGAGATAAGAAGTTAAAACTTCTGCTTGACGGAAGTAGAGGGGTCTGTATAATGCGCACCTCTTCGCTGACAAGGTT
>CAIJXJ010000170.1 GCA_903824575.1 uncultured Methylobacillus sp. | reverse complement strand
GAACTACAGCCGGAGGGGGTGCGGGCAGCGGATTGGGGCGCGTGGATTCCTGCAGGATCTTGTCAATCGCGGGTAGTGGGGCTGCCATGGCCGATACACTGGCGAACAGCACAAGCAGAGTTATCCAGCAATAAAGGAAATGTTTTTGTTTCATTCGACCAGGAACCTAATGGTTTATTTCTTATTATTTTTTTGATTTTGAAGATTTTCATTAATTAGGGGCAAAGGTAACATAGTTTGGCTTTCCGGCACAATGGACGAAAATCCTGCATGACTGAGACGGGCGAAAACGAGGCAGTCGAGGTTTCACACATGGGTTTTCAGTCGTCACGGGTGGTGCGGAAGATCTCCCTGGCGACGCTGATCTCATATTCGGTGACGAGGCTGCTCAGGCAGGCGTACAGGTCAGTGATTTGAACATCAAGGCTGATGGAATCAAAGCCCTCATCTTCACTATCCAGTGGGACATTTCCGACCAGAACCTCCTTGGCGTATTCGGCACTGAATGACGCATCAGCCGCGGTTCCTGCATCCAGAACGTCACGCACTGACTTCCCGTAATCCTGTATCAACACCATGAGATCGAATAAATCCCTTGACCGTACCCGTTTCGATAGCAGCCAGGATTTCATTGCAAAGAGGGCGTCGATTGACATCAGCTCGAACGCACCATGGTCCTCCCGGAATCGTTCGAGACTGGCAAAATGACGGTAGGGTGCATCATCGCGGGCGAAGAAGGTCATCTTGACGCCATCTACCACGTAATCACGTGATAATGACAGCAGATCCTGTCCATTGATCCTGGACTGGGTGATCTGCCAGGCAGGCGTCATTAATTGGACGCTACAGCCAAAAGTCTTAAGGTTCTCCATGATGGCATTAACGCGGTCGCTCGACATCTGGCTCATGGGTAGCCAGAAGTCCAAGTCTTCGCTCTGTCTGTGAGCAATCTGCAATGACAAGGCCGTACCACCGATCAGGACAAATCCGTCCATCAGCGGGCAAGTTGACACTCGCTTGAATACTGCGCCGGTTCGCGCCGGCAAGGCATCAAGTCTGAGCAAGTCTGGCGGCCTCGTTGATGTTGTTGAACATGCGATGCAGGGCCCGGCCGGCGATAGGATTCTTGTTGGCAAACGACTGCATTCTGCGTTCCACTCTATTGACCCCGTAGGCTGCACAGATCCGCGTGATGTCCTCGAAGATTCCACGCTCGATCACGAGGTCGATCAGAACATCATCGCGTATGGAAGGATTGCTCCAGTCATAGGGGAACGAGAGCTTGAGGATTTCTGACTTTCTTGAAGTCTGCGGCAGAGGAGTCGATGCACGGGTCATCGCTTGGATGCCGTCGATGGTACGCACAATTTCATTCAGGCGGTTGACGCCGATTTCTTTGATGCTGCCATTTTCCAGTGCATTGATGGTCGCCCGGGAGACGCCGGAACGCATACCAAGTTCAGCCTGGGTCAGGCCGCCTGCGGTACGGATGTGACGAATCTTGGAGCCAAGGGATGAAAGGTTAAGCATGGGATCATTCTGCAGGGTCTTGCATCCAGGTGTCAAATATATTTGATATTATTGCGGACACCCGGAGGCCTGCTTTAACTTAATCGCAAGGGTTTCAAACTGGCAAACATCATGGTGGCGGCTCGGCCATTCCTGCCAAAGCTCCGCCGCCTAGCGCCTTGTACAGGGTGACGAGATTGTTGGCCGTAGCCAGCTTCAGTCCGATCAGGTTGTGCTGCGCGGTGTAGTGCGCGCGTTCTGAGTCGAGGACGATCAGGTAGCTATCGATGCCATGCCGATAGCGTGCATTCGATAGCTGGTAGTTTCCGGCCGTGGCATCGACCAGGGATTGCTGCGCGGCTAGCTGGTCACTCAGCGTGGCCTGGTTTGCCAGCGCGTCTGCCACTTCGCGAAAGGCGGTCTGGATGGTTTTTTCGTATTGTGCGAGAGCGATGTCGCGATCCGCCTGCGCGACCTTCAGGTTAGCCTTGTTGCGGCCGGCATCAAAGATCGGCAGCTTGAATTGCGGCATGAACAGCCAAGCGCCGGATCCGCTGAACAGACCTGACAGTTGATTGCTAGCTGTTCCAATGGAGGTGGTCATGGTGATGCTGGGATAGAACGCTGCGCGGGCCGCGCCGATATTGGCATATTGAGCCTTGAGCTGATGTTCGGCGGCCAGGATGTCGGGGCGGTTTTGCAGCAGGTCGGACGGCAAGCCGGCCGGGACTTCGCGTAGGATGGGGACAGCCTCCAATCTGGTCGCCGGCAGCAGGGTGTCTGGTACGGCGGAACCCGCCAGCCAGTTGAGCGCGTTGATGTCCTGCGCCACCAGGCCGGTATAGCGCGCTACATCGCCGCGCGCTGCATCGACTGTGGTTTGTGCCTGGCTCAGGTCCAGTTGAGAAGCCGCGCCAAGCTCGAAGCGACGCTTGTCCAGCGCATAGGTGGCCAACTGGTTCGTTAAGGTGTCACTCGCCAGTGCCAGATGTCCCTGGTCGGCAGCAAGCGTCAGGTAGGCCGCAGCAACTTGAGCTACCAGGCTGATCTCCATGCTGCGATGGGCTTCCGTGCTGCCAAGATACTGCTCTAGCGCGGCATCCTTCAGATTGCGGACGCGGCCGAAAAAATCGAGTTCGAACGCGCTGAAGCCGAGGCCGATATTGTAGCTATGGCTGACGATGCGTTTGTGCGATGGAGTCAAGTCGGCCGGCGTTAGTGAGGCGGTCTCGCTGGCATTGGCATTGATCAGCGGGAATAGGGCCGCGCGTTCTATTTGAAATTGCGCCTGGGTTTTTTCGAGGCTTAGTGCCGTCACGCGCAGGTCGCGGTTATTGGCGAGTGCAAGGCTGATCAGCTGCTGCAGCCTGGCGTCGAGCACGAAGTCATGCCAGTCAATAGTGGCTGCACTTTGCCCGCTGGCAAGCGGTGCATAGGCCGCGCCCTGAGGCCAGTTTTCAGCGACCGGGAGAGGGGCGCGCTGGAACACCGGTGCCAGGTTGGTGCAGCCGGCCAGAATGCCTAAGGCAATGAGATGAAAAATTATTTTCATACAGGACCCTCATTTTCGGCCGGCATGGTCACGGCTTTCTTGTCCTGCCGGCCAAACAGGCGGCGTACCAGCACGAAGAACAGGGGCACGAAGAAGAGGCCTAATACCGTGGCGCTGATCATGCCGCCCAACACGCTGGTGCCGATGGCGTTCTGGCTGCCGGAGCCGGCACCATGACTGATCGCGAGCGGTAGCACGCCGAACATGAAGGCAAATGAGGTCATCAGGATAGGGCGCAGGCGCATGCGGACCGCCGCAAGCGTTGCTTCAATCAGGCCATGGCCATGCTCGATCTGTGCCTTGGCGAATTCCACGATCAGGATGGCGTTCTTGGCCGACAGGCCGATGGTGGTGAGCAACCCCACCTGCAGATAGATGTCATCCGCGAAGCCGCGCAAGGTTGCGGCCAAGAGGGCGCCCAGAATGCCGAGCGGTACCACTAACATGACGGCGAAGGGAATCGACCAGCTCTCATACAGCGCTGCGAGGCACAGGAAGACGAACAGCAGCGACACTGTGTAGAGCGCCGGCGCCTGATTGCCCGAGCTGTGCTCCTGATCTGACAGGCCGGTCCATTCGAAACCGATGCCAGGCGGTAATTGCGCGACCAGTCTTTCCATTTCAATGAGCGCCTCGCCGGAACTCCTGCCCGGTGCCGCCTGGCCCTGGATGTCGATCGAGGGCAGGCCATTGTAGCGTTCCAAGCGCGGCGAGGCGTAGGCCCATCGTCCGTTGGTAAAGGCCGTGAACGGCACCATGTCGCCTTTTGAGTTGCGCACGAACCATTTCCCCATGTCCTGTGGCAGCATGCGCGAGGTGGCCTCTCCCTGCAGGTAAACACGTTTGACGCGTCCCTTGTCGATGAAGTCGTTGACATAGGCGCCGCCCCAGGCGGCACTCAATACGCTGTTGATGTCAGCGGGCGAAATTCCCAGTGCGCTTGCCTTCTGCTGGTCGATGTCCAGCCGGTATTCCGGGGTGTCGTCCTGACCATTTGCGCGCACGGCAAACAGTAGGGGACTCTTGGCAGCGAGCTCCAGCAACTGATTGCGCGCTGCCATCAGCTGGTCGTGGCCGAGGCCGGCGCGATCCTGCAGTTGCATATCGAAGCCGTTGGCGTTGCCGAGTTCGAGCGCGGCCGGCGGGGCGAAGGCAAATACCTTGGCATCGCGGATTTCCGAAAATGACTTCATGGCGCGGGCGACGATGGCCTGTGCGCTTTGCTCATTTTGCGGACGCAGATCCCAGGGTTTCAAGCGGACGAAAGCGAGGCCCGCGTTCTGGCCGCTACCGCCGAAGCTGAAGCCGGCGACGCCGAACATGGTAGCGACATTGTCCTTTTCATCGACCAGGAAGTGGCGCTCGACCTGCTTGATCACCTGCAGCGTGCGTTCCTGAGTGGAGCCGGCCGGCAGCACGATCTGGCAATAGAGTATGCCTTGATCTTCATCCGGCAGGAATCCGCTGGCTTGGCGCAAAAACAGCACGCACATGGCCACCACCACCACGACATAGAATATGAGATAGGGCGCGCCGCGATGGATGATGCGGCCAACGGTGTTCTGGTAAGCCTTATTGGAACGGTCGAACACGCGGTTGAACCAGCCAAAGAAGCCGCGTTGCAGCATCGGTTCGCCTTTTTTGACCGGTTTCAGCATGGTGGCGCACAGCGCAGGGGTAAGGACCAGAGCGACGATGACTGATAACACCATGGCCGAAACGATGGTGATGGAGAACTGGCGATAGATGACGCCGGCCGAGCCGCCGAAGAAGGCCATCGGGATGAATACGGCGGAGAGTACCAGGGCAATGCCAACCAGGGCGCCGGTGATCTGCCCCATGGACTTTTGTGTGGCCTCCCGAGGCGACAGGCCTTCCTCGTGCATCAGGCGCTCGACGTTTTCCACCACGACGATAGCATCGTCCACCAGCAGGCCAATGGCGAGCACCATGCCGAACATGGTCAAGGTGTTGATCGAAAAGCCGACCGCACTCAGGACGCCGAAGGTGCCGAGCAGTACCACCGGCACGGCGATGGTAGGAATCAGGGTCGCGCGGAAATTCTGCAGGAACAGATACATCACCAGGAACACCAGGATGATGGCTTCCAGCAAGGTCTTCATCACCTCCTGAATCGATATTTTCACATAGGGCGTGGTGTCATAGGCCACCACCGCCTTCATGCCGGGCGGGAAGAACTTCGACAGTACGTCGATCTTGGCCTTCACCGCAGCGGCGGTGTCGAGCGCGTTGGCCCCGGTTGACATCTTGACTGCGACGCCGGTGGCCGGGTGCGTGTTGAAGCGTGCCATTGTGCCGTAGTTTTCGCTGCCGAACTCGATCCGGGCGACATCCTTGAGGCGCACCGTGGCACCGTCCGTCGTGGTCTTGAGAATGATGCGGCCAAATTGTTCGGGGGTCTGCAAGCGGCTCTGTGCCGTGATGGTGGCGTTCAGTTCCTGACCTTTGACCGCCGGGGTGCCGCCCAGTTGACCGGTGGAAACCTGGGCATTCTGCGCCAGGATCGCCTGACTCACATCGATGGACGTCAGCTTGAAGCTGTTGAGGCGGGCCGGGTCGAGCCAGATACGCATGGCGTACTGGGCGCCGAACATGTTGACGTCGCCCACACCCTTGACGCGACTCACCGTGTCGAGCACTTTGGTGGCGACATAGTCGGCCAGGTCGAACTGCGTCATGCTGCCGTCCTCCGACACGAAGGCCATCACCATCAGGAAGTTCTTGGTTGATTTGGCGATGGTGAGCCCCTGTTGCTGTACCACTTGGGGCAGCAAGGGCATCGCCAGTTGTAGCTTGTTCTGGACTTGCACCTGGGCGATGTCGGGGTTGGAGCCGTTGTCGAAGGTGAGAGTGATGACGATCGCGCCTGACGAATCGCTGTTGGATGACATATAGCGCAGGCCGTCGATCCCTTTCATCTTCTGCTCGATGACTTGGGTGACCGAATCTTCTACCGTTCTGGCCGAGGCGCCGGGATAGTTGCCGGTGATCGAGATGGCGGGGGCCGCGATGGCCGGATATTGTGCGACCGGCAGGGACACGATGGAAAGCATCCCGGCCAGCATGATGATGATGGCGATCACCCAGGCGAAGATCGGGCGGTCGATGAAGAAACGTGACATCGGCTCTTTAACCTTACGGCTTTACGCTGTTCGGATCGGCTATGGCTAAGGCCTTAGCGGGTTCGCCGGGCTTGACCTTCTGCAAGCCGTCCACGATCAGCCGGTCGCCGGGGGAGAGGCCGCTCTTTACCACCCACTGGTTGCCCAGCGCATCGCCCAGCTCAAGGATGCGCAGTGCGACAAGGCCGTCCGAGCCCAGGACCAATGCCGTGGCATTGCCCCGGGCGTCATGCGTCACGCCCTGTTGCGGTACCACCAAGGCCTGCTCGTTGACGCCTTGTTCGAGTACGGCACGCACGAACATGCCTGGCAGCAGATCATGTTTTGGATTGGGGAAGACTGCCCGCAAGGTCACGGTGCCGGTGCCCTGGCCGACCGTCACATCGGAGAATTCGAGCCGTCCCGCCAGCGCGTAGGGGGTGTTATTGTCAAGTAATAGTTTGACCTTGACGGCGTCGCCACCGGCACGCTTCAGCTCGCCATTTTCCAGCCGGTGTTTCATCCGTATCAGTTCGGTTGTGGGCTGGGTGATATCGACATAGATTGGATCCAGTTGTTGTACCGTGGTGAGGGCGACCGCCTGATTCGCTGTCAGCAAGGCGCCAGGCGTCACAGTCGAGATGCCGATACGACCGGAGATGGGGGAGGTGATGCGGGTGTAATCGAGATTGATGCGGGCCGTCTCGACCGCTGATCGACTGGCGGCAACCTCGGCGACAGCTTGCCTCGCGGACGCCTGCGCATCATCGAAATCCTGCTGGCTCACGGCATTGATCTTGACCAGCTCGGCATAGCGTTCGGCTTTTAATTTTACGCTGCTGAGGTTCGCTTCCACCTTGGCCAAGGTTGCCTGCGCGCTGTTGTAGGTCGTCTTGTAGATGGCCGGATCAATCTGATACAGCGTCTGATGAGCTTTGACGTCCGCACCTTCCCGAAACATTCGCTGCAAGATGATGCCGCCGACCTGAGGACGCACCTCGGCGATTTGCCAAGGTGCGGTGCGACCAGGCAATTCGGTGGTGATGGAGATTTTTTGCGTACTGACGGTGATGACACCAACCTGAGCGATTTCCTTCGCTGGTTCGGGAGCAGGTTTACTACAGCCGATGAGCACGAGGCTGAGAGTCAGGGCCGCAGGTAGTCCGAAAAATTGAATATTGATGTGCATGAAAAACCTGATTTTTGTTAATGCCAGCGTGACACGACGCCGCGAGAGTTTAGCCTGTCTGAGTTGGCCAGTAAATCCTTAGTTTGTATCCTTTTATTGTTCAACCCTGCGGCAACAGCGATTGATTTCTTTGGGGAGCGCTGATTAAATCCTCCAAGATTCAGAGTCCCTACCTTCAGGAAGGTTCAGCATGATGGCGGAATTTGTTAAACCAGGCGTGGCAGCAGGTCCGGACAAGCTGGAAGGCTTGATCGAGTCTGCCCTCAGGCACCATCTGTCGGGCCGGTTGATGGATGCCCAGGCCTTGTACCGGCAGGTTCTGGCGATTGATCCCCTTCATTCTCACGCCTTATGCATGCTCGGCATAATTCTGCTGGAAAGTGCCCGCACGGCTGAAGCAGAGTCGTTGCTGCGGCGGCATCTGCAACAGGAGCCGGACAATCCGGTGAGCCTGCACAATCTGGGGCGCCTGCTACAGGGTCAGGGCAATGATAGAGCGGCTATCGAACTGTTCCACCGGGCCTGTGACAGCGGATCTGCGCTTGCCCCGGTATTCGTCGATCTGGCGGGATCGCTGTTTCGCCTGGGATTCTGGGATGAGGCCTTGGCCGCCGTGGACCGGGCTGTGGTTATCGATCCCAATTTCGGTGCCGCGCATGACTTTCGGGGTGTGGTACTGCTTGAATATCAGCGCTTCGAGGCGGCTGCCGAGGCCCATCTCTCGGCGCTGGCCTGCACGGCGGTCGATTCGGTGTCCGGGCGCATACCCATTTTGCTTCACCTGGCCAAGGCCGCCTGTGCGGCGGGATCACTGGAGCTTGCGGAACGGGCTTGCCGCACTGTTCTCGCTTTGGATGCGGACAACGATGGCGCCCTGGAACAGCTCGCCATCGTACTGAACCGGCTGCATCGTGACGATGAGGTGCGGGCCATCCTCAATGGGATTTCCCGTCGCCATGGTCTGGTGACTACAATGCAGACCGAGCAGCCGGAGGCCAGAATTTTGTTGCTGGGCGGGGTTGGTGCGGGTCTCGTTTCCACTCCCTACCTGTTCGACCCCACGCTGTTCGAGACCCGGGTGCTCAATCTGGTGTCGCCCGACCAACCGGATGCGCCTCTGGGCCGTGTCGGTTATGATGAACTTTCTGGCATCGATCTGATTTTCAATACGATGGGGGAAGCCGAGCGCGATGGTGGCCAGACCGAACCAGTACAAGCCCTTGCCCGGCGCCTGGGCAAACCCCTGCTTAACCACCCTGAACGCGTGGCTCGAACCGGTCGCGATTCATCGCAGGCCCTGTATGGAGACATTCCGGGATTGCTGCTACCAGGTGTGCGCCGCCTGGTGCGGGAGCAATTGGAGCGGCTGTCGATATTCCCAGCGCCTTTCCTGATTCGCCCCTGCGGTGTTCATGGGGGCGAGGATATGGCCCTGATCAATACCCCGGCAGACTTGTCCGGCTACTTGGCGGAAGTCCCGCATGATCGCTTTCTTCAGATCGATTTCCATGATTTCAAGGGCGCGCGTGCGGCCTACCGCAAATACCGCTTCATTTTCGTCGATCGTGAGCCATATCCCTATCACCTGGCCATTGGCGATCACTGGCTGGTCCATTACTGGCGGACGCGGATGGGGCGGGACGCCTGGAAGATGCAGGAGGAAGAAGATTTTCTAACCGATTGGCGTCAGGTGTTCGGCCCCAAGGCCGTTGTCGCCGTGGAGCAGGTCGGGCGGCGCATGGACCTCGATTACGGTGGCATGGATTGCAGCCTGTTGGCAAGTGGCAACGTGCTTTTATTCGAGGCCAATGCTTGCATGCTGGTGCATCTGGACGATGCCAAAATTGACTTTGCCTACAAGCATCGGTCCGTCCCCCGCATTCGCGATGCCATGACTCGCATGGTCCGTGAACGAATGTCTCTGGGGAAGCGCTGATTTATTTGAAATTATGCCCTTCGGTAAGCTCAGGACAGGCCCTTCGTGGTTGAACGGGTGTTTTAACCCGGATGATCCATTGGCACCGTCAATGATGAAACAGCTAGCCATTCCACTAAGCAGAAAGGCTATGGCAAATTCAAGATAAATCGCTGCTAATTACCATGAAAATCTATATATTAGATAACCGAATTTCATGGTAAAGTTTGCTCATGAACATAGTACGTAAAGCAATGATTGAGTCGATTCATGCCGCACTTGGTCGCAGCCGCATTGTAGTGCTGGCTGGTCCACGGCAGTGCGGCAAGACCACGCTGGCGCGAGAGTTTCTCAATGAGGATTCGATTAATTATTTTGACTTGGAAGATCCTGCCAGTCTCGCGCGTCTGGATGAGCCGATGACGGCGCTTAGACAACTCAATGGTTTGGTGGTGATTGATGAGGTGCAGCGCCGGCCTGGTTTGTTTCCAGTGTTGCGCGTATTGGCGGATCGTAGTCCGCTAACGGCAAGATTCCTGATTTTGGGCAGTGCTTCTGGGGAGTTGTTGCGTCAGACATCTGAAAGTCTAGCAGGACGTATGGAGTATATTTTAATTGGCGGGTTTAACCTGGCTGAGCTTGGCGCGCAGGCAGAACAGGCGCTTTGGCTTCGAGGGGGGTTTCCGCTATCTTATCTGGCTACGCAAGAAGCCGACAGCCTTGCTTGGCGCAAGAGTTTCATTCGGACGTTGCTTGAACGTGTATGGTGGACCCCTCCGTCAAGACAATAAAGCATCGAGTTTAAGAGGGTAGCCCTTCACATGCAGCGGAATGGCGCTGCCCCGGTTTTGCTTCTTTCTTTTGTTCCTGATCAAGCTTTTCTCTGGCACCGTATTTGTCCACAATGCTTGCTCCGCCACCACTCGCTGCCTGATAGACTATTTCCGGCGTACTGTAGTCCAGTGACTGGTGAGGCCTTTCCGTGTTGTAAAACACAAAGTATTCCGTCAGGCCCAGCAGCAATTCCGGCAGGGTTGCGTAGCCCTTCAAATATACGTCCTCGTGCTTGACGCTGCGCCAGAGCCGTTCCACAAAGATATTGTCCAATGCCCGACCGCGGCCGTCCATGCTGATCTTGATGCCCTTGGCCTTGAGCGCATCGGTAAACACCGCACTGGTGAACTGGCAGCCTTGGTCGGTGTTAAATATCTCCGGTACGCCATAGGCCTGCAACGCCTGCTCCAGGCAGTCAACGCAGAATCCCGTATCCAGCGTATTCGACAGCCGCCATGACAGCACCTTGCGCGAGTACCAGTCGATCACGGCAGCCAGATACACAAAACCCCTCGGAAGGCGGCAATACGTTATATCCGTACTCCACACCTGATTCGGGCGAACCACCTTCACGCCTCTGAGCAGGTATGGGTAAATCTTGTTCTGCGGGTGCGGCCTACTGGTGTTCGGACCAGGGACCATGCCCGCCAAGCCTAGCAAAAGCATCAATCGCTGCACACGCTTGCGGTTGATCTTGTATCCTAAGGCCCACAGGTAAATCTTGATCTTGCGACTGCCGTAAAACGGGTGACGTGTGTACTCAACGTCAATCAATCCCAACAGCACCAACTCATCCTCGTCCGGCTTCGCGGCGACCAAGGGCGCATAAGCTGCGGATCGTGCCACGCCAGTCAGTTCACATTGTCGGGTCAGCGCCAGTGGCTCACTGGTGCCAACCCATTGCTTGCGTACGTCTATTGGCTGATCCCGGACTTTTTTTTAAGCCAGTCCAGCTCCATCTTCAAGCGACCGATCTCTGAATACAGCCGCTCCGGGCTCGACGATGGATCAACGGGTTTCGGCCCACGCTTGGCATCAAACAGGCTTCCCGCCTGTGCCTGCAACTCTTTCTTCCACAATCCGACTTGCGATGGATGAACGCCTGACTCTTGGCCAATTTCGTTCACCGTCTTGATGCCACGGATCGCCTCGAGAGCCACCTTGGCCTTGAACTCACCGCTGAAATTCTTGCGCTTCTTTTCGCTCACAACCTGCTCCTTTTTACAGCAGGCTACCATCTTAATCTACTGTCCTAAAAACGGGGTCCACTATAGTGATTTGCCTCAATGGGGTGTCCGGGTGCCTGCGATTGCGTTACAGCGTTTCTGGACAATGCTTGCGCATTATCACGGCCAGACTTGGAATGCGGCAGAACCATCGCGTGCACTTGGGGTGAGCGAATCGACGATGCGGCGTCATCTAGATCTGCTGACGGATGCCTTTATGATCCGCCAATTGCAACCTTGGCATGCCAACCTAAGTAAGCGCCAAATTAAATCTCCTAAGGTTTACGTCCGCGACAGCGGCTTGCTGCACGAATTATTAGGGGTATCTTCGGACAAGGGGTTGTTGAACCATCCAAAGGTGGGTGCATCCTGGGAGGGGTTTGTGATTGAACAGATTTTGATGACCGAACCACATGACGAGGCATTCTTCTGGGCCACTCATCAGGGAGCGGAAATCGATTTGCTGCTGCGGAGAGGCGATCGATTGCTTGGTGTCGAGTGCAAGCGCACTGATGTGCCAAGGATGACACCTTCGATTCGCACGGCATTAGTTGATTTGGAGTTGGAGCGCGTCGCAGTGATTTATCCAGGTGTAAAGCGTTATTCCTTGACGGATAGGGTGGAGACTGTTCCTCTGCTAGCGCTAGCGGGTGGCGAGCAAATTTTTGATTAAAGAACAGTCACTTTGATATTGACCAAGGTGATGGGCAGGCATCAGAGAACCCTTAACATTTTGTAATAGCACTACGTTTTAATGACTATGAAATTTCGAATAAATCAGCGTTTCTCTAAGGAAAAACCTTAGATCAATATAGGGAATTGCCTGATTCCATTATTGATCAAGCTAGCGTAAGGTAAGGATTGAAACGATTGGAGAACGGTTATGGCTATTGGATTTAATCTGTCAATGGATAATTTGGTGCAGGCTGTTGTACAGCAAGCTACGCAGGCAACATCACAGTCGGCAATGCGAGATGCAGTAAATGCATCAATGCAGTCAATAACGCCACCACTACCGGAACAAGGCCCTATCAATAGACCGGTAGGAACAACCGGTCACAATATCAACACCAAAGCTTAGACGTGCTTTACAAGCTGATGAATGGCACCGGCTTTATGCATCAAAATATTGACCAGCACCATAGTATTTTCATTCTGATCAATGAAAATGATGGACGACGGCGTGCTGATAGAAGCGTTCGTTAAGCGATGATTATTGCTACCGGAACCAATGTCGGAATGATTTTTTGAGGGTGATCAGACATGCGAATTCATCAATCGATGGAGGGTGGCGTGCTTACTCTGAAGTTGCAGGGGCGCTTTGATTTCAAGGCGCGTCGTATATTTCGTGATAACTATGAAACAACGCTCAATGAAGCTGGCGTTCGGGCGCTTGATATTGATCTGGGTGAGGTTGACTACATGGATAGTTCCGCACTTGGCATGCTGTTGCTGGTCAAGGAACGCGCCACGGCCATTGACATCCCCCTGCGGCTGACCCAGTGCGTTAACTCGGTGCGGCAGATACTCGATATTGCCAATTTTGGAAAAATATTTACGATTGTTTGAGTCGTTTCGAGAAGTCGCTTCAGGCTGTTTCGAAATGGCTCCCAAGTGCTTGAATTATCTCGGCTGGGGCGGAGGAGGGGGTGAGCTTGACGAGGCTGTAGGAGGCGTCGTCGGTACGGCTTGCCATCCATCAGGGCATGAACGTACATAAGGATAATAGGCGTTGGATGAGGCACAGTAATACCAGCTCTGCGCCACTGAAGACGGGACTTCGGGCGCATAGGTGGTGCGCGGACCATAAATCTGCGGCTGCGGTTCTACATAGATCGTGGCAGGCTGGCTATATGCCGGCTGCGGCTGGCTGAGTTCATAAATCAGGGTGCCACCGATTAGCGCAGGAATAATCCACCAGGCTCCTCCGCCACCGCCATGTTCTCCACCTCCACCATGACCGCTGACGCCATGACCGCCACCATGTCCGTAAGCGCCATCAGCCATTGCCGGGTTGGTCGATGCGATCGTCAGTAGCAGCACCGTTAATAATTTTTTCATGACATGACTCCAGTCAACTCGACGCCAACCTGTATTGGAACAACCATATGTGTCTGACCTGTGTCGATATGGATTTGTTTCGTATCCGTACGTATCAACTGCGTGCAATCTAACGGGCGCCCACAGGCGTGCCATCAATGTCGAATCAATGGTCTGCTTCTGGCCATGATTTCTCCCCGAGTATCAGGCCTTGATGAAATGCATGCGGCCACCCTTGAAATCGACCTTGATCGTATCCTTGGCGGCGAAATTTCCGGCCAGGATTTCCTTGGCTAGCGGATTTTCGATCTCGGCCTGGATGGCTCGCTTCAAGGGCCTCGCGCCATAGACCGGGTCGAAGCCGGCGTTGGCAATTTCCGTCAGCGCAGCATCGGATACCACCAGCTCCATTTCCATGGCCTTCAGGCGTTTCGCCAGGCCCAGCATCTGAATGCCGGCGATGGATTTGACCTGTTTCTCGCCCAAGGCGTGGAACACCACCACCTCGTCGATGCGGTTGATGAATTCCGGACGGAAATAGCTCTTCACTTCACCCATCACCGCCAGCTTGATGACCTGATAATCGTCACCGGCCATGTTCTGGATCATCTGGCTGCCGAGGTTTGATGTCATGATGATGACGGTATTCTTGAAGTCCACGGTGCGGCCTTGGCCATCGGTCATGCGACCATCGTCCAGCACCTGCAACAGCACGTTGAATACATCCGGATGTGCCTTTTCCACTTCGTCCAGCAGGATGACTGAATAGGGCTTCCTGCGCACAGCTTCAGTCAGATAACCGCCTTCTTCGTAACCGACGTAACCCGGAGGCGCACCGATCAGACGCGCGACTGAGTGTTTCTCCATGAATTCGCTCATGTCGATGCGAATCAGATGATCCTCACTATCGAACATGAAGTTGGCCAGGGTCTTGCACAATTCAGTCTTGCCGACGCCGGTGGGGCCGAGGAACAGAAAGGAGCCGTAGGGCCGGTTGGGGTCGGACAGGCCAGAACGCGAACGGCGAATGGCGTCGGCTACCAGTCGTACCGCTTCGTCCTGCCCGACCACGCGTTCATGCAGTTTGTCTTCCATTTGCAGCAGTTTGTCGCGCTCGCCCTGCATCATTTTGGAAACAGGGATGCCGGTAGCGCGCGACACGACCTCGGCGATTTCCTCGGCACCGACCTGTGTGCGCAGCAGCTTGTGGCGGATGGTAGTGCCTTGACTGGCTTCGGCTTGCTTGAGTTGAGATTCCAGTTGCGGCAAGCTGCCATATTGAATTTCAGCCATCTTGTCATATTGGCCGGTGCGTTGCAGATCGACCATCTGCGCGCGCAAATGATCGATTTCCTCCTTGATATGGGTTGTGCCCTGAACCTGTGCTTTTTCTGCTTTCCAGATCTCTTCGAGGTCGGCGTATTCGCGTGACAGGCTGTCGATCTCGGCTTCGATCAGGCCAAAACGCTTCAGCGAGGCCTCGTCTTTTTCTTTTTTCACGGCCTCACGCTCGATCTTGAGCTGGATCAGGCGGCGGTCGAGTTTGTCCATGGATTCGGGTTTTGAGTCTATTTCCATGCGCACCCGCGATGCCGCCTCGTCGATCAGATCGATGGCCTTGTCAGGCAGGAAGCGATCCGTGATATAGCGATGAGACAGCTCGGCAGCGGCGACGATGGCGGGGTCGGTGATCTCGACACCGTGGTGCAATTCATATTTTTCCTGCAAACCCCGCAGGATTGCGATGGTGGCCTCGACCGTTGGCTCATCGACCAGCACCTTCTGGAAGCGGCGCTCCAGCGCGGCATCTTTCTCGATGTATTTGCGGTATTCGTCCAGGGTGGTGGCACCCACGCAATGTAACTCGCCACGAGCGAGTGAGGGTTTGAGCATGTTGCCGGCATCCATGGCGCCTTCGGCCTTGCCGGCGCCGACCATGGTATGCAGTTCGTCGATGAAGACGATGGTGCGTCCTTCGTCCTGCGCCAATTCCTTCAGAACGGATTTCAGGCGTTCCTCAAATTCACCTCGATACTTGGTGCCGGCCAGGAGCGCCGCCATGTCGAGGGACAGCACTTTTTTGTTCTTGAGCGTCTCCGGCACTTCGCCGTTGATGATGCGCTGCGCCAAGCCCTCAACGATGGCGGTCTTGCCGACGCCCGGTTCACCGATCAGGACCGGATTGTTCTTGGTGCGGCGCTGCAATACCTGGATGGCGCGACGGATCTCGTCATCTCGCCCGATTACGGGGTCCAGCTTGCCCATGCGGGCGCGCTCGGTCAGGTCCAGCGTGTATTTCTTCAGTGCCTCGCGGCTACCTTCGGCCTCGGCGTCCTGCACGTTGTCGCCACCACGAACCGCAGCAATCGCCTGTTCCATGGCTTTTTTGTTGAGTCCATTTTCTTTCAGCAGGCGACCGGTTTCGCCCTTGTCATCAAGCAGTGCCAGCAGGAACATTTCGCTGGCGATAAAGGCGTCCCCATGCTTTTGCGCCGCTTTGTCGGTGACGTTGAGCAGGTTATTGAGGTCGCGCGAGATGCTGACTTCACCGGCATTTCCCTCGACCTTGGGCAGTCGGTTGATGGCCAACTGCAGGGCGGCCCGTAATGGCACCAGATTGACTCCGGCGCGTGACAGCATGGAAGTCGTGCCGCTATCTTCTTGCTGCAACAGGGCCAGCAACAGATGCTGAGGCTCGATGTGCGGGTTGTCGCTCCCCACGGCAAGGCTCTGGGCGTCGTTCAGGGCTTGTTGAAACTTGGTGGTGAGTTTATCGAAGCGCATGGCTGTTCCTTGGTTAATTTGTCAGGTACAAGGTGGGGCAGTTTAAGAATATTTCAAGCCGAATCATGTCTAAGGCGTGCAAGATTGTGGCGCGGCAATATGTCGCACCCGGTGGTAAGGTTCGCTGCGCTAGAATGCATGCCATGAGTGTTTCATCCAATCTTCCGCAGACTGCGGCCTACAAGAATTTGCATCGTCTGTTCTGGCTGCGCAATGTCATGGCAGCGGTATTGGCAGGTGCCGGCTGGGCCGCCATCAGCCGCTATGATGTCCAGTTGCCGGTGTGGGCAGTGGCGGGCGCGGTGCTTTTGATGCTGACACTCAACGCCGGCACCTGGTGGCGTCTTGGGCGTCTGAACTCGGTCAGCGATCCGGAACTTTTGATCCAGTTACTGCTGGACATGGCCATCCTGACGGGTTTGTTCTATGTCACTGGCGGCTATACCAATCCATTCGTCTGGATGTATCTGCTGCCACTCACGGTGGCGGCCGTCGCTTTGCCCTGGTGGCATACCTGGTTAGTCGCGGCTTTGTCGGTGGCCTGTTACAGCGCCTTGATGTTCTGGTATCGCCCACTACCCATGATGTCGATGTCGGGTGGCATGCACATGCAGCATGACGGTGGCTTCAGCGTCCACCTGCTTGGCATGTGGGCCGGCTTCGTCGTCAGTGCGGGCGTCATTGCCTTGTTTGTCGAACGCATGGGCCGCAGCCTGCGCGAAGTTGATCATCTGATTGCGAAAGCACGGGAAAAGGCACTTGAAGGTGAGCGCATGCTTGCTTTAGGGTCTTTGGCTGCCGGTGCAGCGCATGAACTTGGGACGCCACTGGCGACGATGACAGTGCTGACTCGCGAGTTGATACGCGATTATGCCGACCGGGATGAATTGGTGAAGGATCTGACCTTGCTCAGGACGCAGCTCGATCGGTGCAAGGAAATAATCTCTGGTCTGACCGCAACGGCAGGACAATCACGTACCGAAGACGGCCACGGAATACCCCTCGACCAGTTTCTACATGGTTTGCTCGAACGGTGGCGTGATGCGCACCCGCGCACTCAATGCGCTTTTATTTTGCAGGGCGTCATGCCTGCACCCTTGATCATGGTAGATCGCACGCTGGGCCAGGCTCTGGTGAATCTGCTTGATAATGCTGCCGATGCTTCACCCGAAAGCATCCGGGTGCAGGGTGCATGGACATTGAGTGAATGTACGTTTGAAATAGTGGATCAGGGTGCGGGGGTAGCCCCTGAGGTTGCACGGCAGGCTGGTACCCCATTTTTTACCACCAAACCGGAGCATGGCATGGGGTTGGGACTTTATCTGGCACGCATCATTATGGGGCGCTTTAACGGCACGGTCACGCTGGAGAATCTCGCCGGGGGCGGCGCCGTTACACGCGTCTGGCTGCCTCTGGCAGCCTTGTCACTGGAGGGTTCGGCATGACTCCGGATCAACCAAGTCTTTTACTGGTGGATGATGATGTCACCTTCTGCGCCGTCATGGCCCGCGCGCTGGAGCACCGAGGATTTAGTGTCAAGGTGGCGCATGATGTCGCATCGGCGAAGCGGTTGGCTGCAACAGAACCACCGGAATATGCGTTGGTGGACCTGAAGATGCCGGGCGACTCCGGGCTGACTTTGGTGCGCCATCTGCACGCGCTGGATCCTGAAACCCGCATCGTGATGCTGACGGGATTCGCCGGTATCGCAACCGCAGTCGAGGCTATTAAACTCGGTGCCACCCACTATCTGGCCAAGCCGGTTGATGCGGATGAAGTTGCAGCGGCCTTCAAACGGTCCGATGGCGATGCGCGAGTCAGCATCATGACTAATCCGTTGACGGTGGAACGTCTGGAATGGGAGCATATCCAGCGCATATTCGCGCAGCAGCAAGGCAATGTTTCAGCAACCGCTCGTGTACTTAACATGCACCGGCGTACTCTGCAAAGGAAGCTGGCCAAGAGTCCACCGAAAAATCAGGAATGAGCCAAGGGGCAAGACAGGTACAAGGGGCGCGTATAGCTGAGCGCCATGAGTCACGCTACAATTGGAGCAATTCAATTACTTCACGGATTTTTAATCATGAACAAGAAAAGTCTGATTTTGCTCGCTGTTGGTGTTCTGGTCGTTTCTCTGCTGGGACTGGGTGGGCTCTGGTTCCTGCTCGGGGATAAGTCCTCCGACGTGAAGAAGCAGGCGGTGACCAATCCGGCGCCTGAACAGGAGACAGCCAAGCTGACCTCGATTGTCGAGTTGTTCCAGATCAACATGCCCTGCAAACGCAATGCCCAGGGCAATACCCCGGTCGTGCACACCGACCTTCAACTTCTGGTCCCGATCAAATACAGAATCAAGGCAGAGGAGAGCATGCCGCGCATCCGCGATATTATCGGCACTATATTGCGTAATTCAGAAATCAATGACATCAACAGCGATAACCTAGTCGGATTCAAGAAGCAGCTGATTGCGGAGATAGACCAGCAGTTGGGAATCAAGGTCCAGGAAGTGCTGGTGCTGCATTACGATTATGACGTGATGCGTCAGCGGCACTGATCAGGAATTTTATTTGGCGGGCTTTTTAAGTTCGTCCCACAGCAGCAGCACGACGCCACAGAAAATTGCAGAATCGGCCACATTGAAGGCGGGCCAATAAAAGCTGCGGTAGTGGAAATACAGGAAATCCACGACATGGCCCAAGGTGAGGCGATCATACAGATTGCCGAGCGCGCCGCCCAGGATCAGGCCCAGGGCCAGACAGAACAGTTTCTTTTGCGGGTGGCGGCGTAGCAGATGCACGATCACCCCTGACGCCACCACGGCGAAGGCGCTGAAAAATAGCCGCTGCCAGCCGCCGGCGCCGGCCAGGAAACTGAATGCTGCTCCCGGATTGTAAAACAGTACCAAGTCGAAGTATGGCGTCACCACCAAGTGTTCGCCATAGGTGAATACGGACTCGATCAGGTGCTTGCTATAGAGGTCAAGCGCGATGATGATGGCGCTTATCCCCAGCCACTTAAGCATGTTCGCGTGGCTCGCCGTTGCCATACAGATTGCTCACACATCGCCCGCAGATGTGCGGATGCGAGCTGTCATGGCCGATCTCCTGTCGGTAGTGCCAGCAGCGCTCGCATTTCTGCAGGGTGCTGGGCGTGACCACGATTTTTTCATCTGATTCGCTTGCGACCTGATGCAAAGTGGCGCGAGAGGTGATCAGTACGAAGCGCAGGTCATCCCCCAGGCTGGCCAGGGTGTTGTGGAGTTCGCCGGACACATGGAGATCCAGTTCGGCCTGCAGCGATGAACCGATGCCGCCGCTGGCCCGGACTTCTTCCATTTGTTTGGTGACGCGGGCGCGGAATTCGCGGATTTTCTCCCACTTGGAGAGCAGATCATGATCGGTTGCCGGAAACTGGTGCCACAGTTGCAGCAGTATGCTGTCGTCCTCATCGTGGCCGTTGATCTCTGCCCACGCTTCTTCAGCCGTGAAGCTCAAGATCGGTGCCATCAGCTTCAACAGGCTGTGCGTGATATGCCATAGCGCACTTTGTGCGGCGCGGCGACTGCGTGAATGCAGGCCTGCTGTATACAGGCGGTCTTTCAGAATGTCGAGATAGAAGCCACCCAGATCTTCGGAGCAGAAGCCGACGAAACGCTGCGCTACCAGATGGAACTCGTATCTGTCATAGGCGGCCAGCATGTCGGCTTGCAGTGACGAGGTAAGGGCAACAGCGTAGCGGTCGATTTCCAGCCAGTCATCGACCGGCAGCATGTCGGTCGTGGCATTGAAGTCGGCCAGATTAGCCAGCAGGAAGCGCAAGGTATTACGGATGCGGCGATAACTTTCCACCACGCGTTTCAATATTTCGTCGGAGATGGTGAGCTCACCGGAATAATCGGTTGAGGCTGTCCACAGGCGCAGGATGTCGGCACCGAAGGTATCCATGACCTTCTGCGGTGCAATCACATTGCCCTTGGATTTGCTCATCTTGTGGCCGGAGCCATCGACCACGAAGCCGTGCGTCAGCAATGCAGCATAGGGGGCATGGCCGTCCATGGCACAGCCGGTCAGGAGCGAGGACTGGAACCAGCCGCGGTGCTGGTCGGAGCCCTCCAGATAGAGGTCGGCCGGGTGTTGCGAACCCTGGCTTGCCAAGTGCTGCAAATCGGGGCGCTGGCGCAGAACTGAAAAATGGGTGGCGCCGGAATCGAACCATACGTCGAGGGTGTCGGTCGCCTTCTTGTAGAGGGTCGCATCTACGTCGGGAAATTCGGTGATATCGAGTGAGAACCAGGCCTCGATGCCACGCTTCTCCACCATCAGCGCCACTCTTTCCAGCAGGGTAGTGGTGTCGGGATGCGGTTCGCCGGTTTCCCTGTGCACGAATAGCGGCATCGGTACACCCCAGTTGCGCTGGCGCGAAACACACCAGTCCGGGCGATTCTTGATCATGGACTCGAGGCGTGCGCGGCCCCAGTCAGGGAAAAACGCAGTGCCGTCCACGGCGCTGTTGGCGATCTCGCGAAGCGTCCGGCCGGTCGCGCCCGGTTGGCTCATGCCGATGAACCACTGATGCGTGGCACGGAAGATTACCGGCGTCTTGTGGCGCCAGCAGTGCGGGTAGCTGTGGTTGATGCGGACGGAGGCGAGCAGGAGGCCGGCGGTGGCCAGGGTCTCGATCACCAGCTTGTTGGCGTCCCAGATGTTGACGCCGGCAAATTTTTCGACCCGGCTGTAGAACTTGCCATCGTCGCCTACCGGATTGTCTACCGGTAAATCGTAACGCATGCCTGCGGCATAGTCTTCCAAGCCGTGCGCTGGTGCCGTGTGCACGAGACCGGTACCGGTCTCCAACGTGACATGGTCGCCGAGAATAACAGGCACTGTCCGGTCGTAGAATGGGTGCTCTAGACGCAAGTGTTCGAGTGCCGAGCCCTGGCAGTTGGCGATCACTTCAACGGTCTCGAAGCCGTAACGTGCCAGCACGGATTCTGCCAGTTCGCGTGCCAGGATTAGCAATCCCTTTTCGGTCTGGATCAGGTCGTAGGCAAAATCCGGATGTACGCACACCGCCTGGTTGGCCGGCAAAGTCCATGGCGTGGTGGTCCAGATTACGGCGTAGGCAGGCTCTGGCAGCGGAGGAATGCCGAACACCTGACCCAGCGCGATCGGGTCTGCCACCTTGAATGCAACGTCGATGGCGGGTGAATTCTTGTCCTCATACTCAACCTCGGCTTCGGCCAGCGCCGAGCCACAGTCCACGCACCAGTGCACCGGTTTGGAACCTTGATGCAGATAACCATTGGCGTGGATGAGGCCGAGCGCACGCATGATGTCTGCCTCGGTCTTGAAGTCCATGGTCAGGTAGGGATGATCCCAGTCACCCAGCACGCCGAGACGGATGAAATCTGCCTTCTGACGTTCGACTTGGGCGCGGGCATATTCACGGCATAATTCGCGGAATTTGGCCGCTGGAATGTCCTTGCCATGTTGTTTTTCAACCATCAGTTCGATTGGTAAGCCATGGCAGTCCCAACCCGGCACGTAGGGGGCGTCGAAGCCGGACAAGGTTTTGGCCTTGACGATGATGTCTTTGAGGATCTTGTTCACCGCATGACCGATGTGGATGTCACCGTTGGCGTAGGGCGGTCCGTCATGCAGGATGAAGCGGGGGCGACCCCCTGCATTTTCACGTAGGCGCTGGTAGCGTTTTCTGTCCTGCCAGTGTTTGACCCAGGCCGGCTCGCGCTTGGGCAAATCGCCCCGCATCGGGAATTGAGTGTCAGGCAAGTTCAGGGTGGTTTTATAATCGGTCATATCGAATCAATCAAATTCATTCAGGCAGGATGCACAGGATTGTCAGGATTCACAGGATTTTTTTAATCCGGATAATCTGTTTAATCTGGTTAATCCTGTCAAAATTCGGTTCTAAAAAAATCACGGGCAGCCTGCTCATCCAGGGATATCTGACACCTGAGCGACTCAAGATCGGGGAACTTGGACTCGTCACGCAGCTTTTTCAGGAAATGGACGCGCACATGCTGGTCATAAATATCCTTGTCGAAATCAAATAGATGAACTTCTAGCAAGGGCTTGCCATTAGCCTTGGTCGTGGGCCGCACGCCGAGGCTGGCGACCCCTGGTAAATCCGGTCCGCCCAAACCGCTCAATTTTACCGCATAGATGCCAAAAAGCGGTGGCCGCTCGTGTAGCATGTAGATGTTGGCCGTGGGGTATCCCAGTTCGCGGCCAAGCTTGTCGCCGTGCGAGACATGCCCGCTGATGCTGTAGGGGCGCCCTAGCAGCCGTTCTGCATGCTGCAGGTCGCCGTTTGTCAGCGCCGCGCGAATGGCGGTGCTCGATACCCGTGTGCCGTCGACCGTTACGTCGGCAAGTGTTTCGACGACGAAGCCCTGATCGCGCAGATCGTTCAGGCCACCGCTACGGCCTGCACCAAAGCGAAAGTCATCGCCGACCAGGATCAGGCGCGTGTCCGTTCTGCGTAGCGTCGAGTGCATGAAGTCTTGCGCGCTGATACCGGCAAATTTCTTGTTGAAGCGGCATAAATAGACGCGCTCCATCCCGGCTTCGGCGAATAGTTCGAGTTTCTCGCGCAACGAGGTCAGGCGTGCAGGTGCCTTCAGCGGCTCGAAAAATTCGCGCGGGTGCGGTTCGAAGGTCATCACACTGGGGGCGAGACCGAGGGCGGCCGCCCGAGCGCGCAGGGTCGCCAGGATGGTCATATGGCCGGTGTGCACACCATCGAAATTGCCGATGGCGAGTGCGGTTGGAATCGCGCATGGGCTAATGTGCCGGAATATCCGCATCATGTTGCTGTCCTGCGCATGAATTCCTGCAAGCGCAATCCCAGCAGCCACAATATGCCGAAATAACTGGCGATACCGATGGTCACCAGCCAAGCCAACCGCCACAGTTTTTCCAGTGGCTTGTAATGTAACCAGGCGTCAGGCTCTCCACCGCAGATCCATAACACCAGTGCCATGACACCGACGGCCGTCGTCAGTTTTACTAAAAATGGCTGCCAGCCGGGCTGTGGCTGATAGATTTCATGGCGGCGCAGGTGGTAATACAGCAGCCCCGCATTCATGCAGGCGCCCAGCCCGATTGATAGCGCGAGACCTGCATGTTTCAGCTGCCAGATGAATAGCAGGTTCATGATCTGAGTCGCCAGCAGGGTGAAGATGGCGATTTTGACTGGTGTCTTGATGTTCTGGCGTGCATAGAAGCCGGGGGCCAGTACCTTGACCAGGATCAGGCCTAACAGCCCCAAGCTGTAGGCCATCAGTGCCTGTCGTGTCATCCACAGGTCATGCGCTGTGAACTGACCGTAGTGGAACAGGGTGGCGATCAAGGGCACGGCCAGCACCGCCAGCGCGACAGCCGACGGCAGGGCCAGAAGGAATGTCAGGCGCAAGCCCCAGTCCAGCAGGCGCGAGTACTCGCCATGGCTGCCAATGCTATGGCTCTTGGACAGGCTGGGCAGCAGGATGGTCCCCAGGGCCACACCCAGTATGCCGGTTGGAAATTCCATCAGGCGATCGGCGTAGTAGAGCCAGGATACGCTGCCAGTTTCCAGGAACGAGGCGAAGATGGTGTTGATCAGCAATGACAACTGGGCGATGGAAACGCCGAATACCGCTGGCCCCATCAGCTTCAGTATTCGCCACACTCCTTCGTCATGCAGATTGAGGGAAAACCGCGGCACCAGCCCGAGCTTGAGCAGAGAGGGTACCTGGAATGCCAGTTGCAGCACGCCCCCGGCCAGCACGGCCCAGGCCAGCACCATCACCGGCGGGTGAAAATAGGGCGCAAAAAACAGCGCGCTGACGATGAAGGACGCGTTGAGCAAGACTGGCGTCAAGGCCGGTACCGAGAAGCGACTATAGGTATTGAGCACGCCACCAGCTAGCGACACCAGCGAGATGAACAGGATATAGGGGAAGATGATGCGCAACAGATCCACGGTGAGCTGGAACTTGTCAGGACTGGCATGGAAGCCCGGCGCACTGAGGTAAACCACCCAGGGCGCGGCAATGATGCCGAGCAGCGTCACGACGAACAACGCGAGGCCAAGCAGGGTGGCGACATGGTTGATCAGGATGTGGGTATCATCATGACCGCGCCTGTTCTTGTATTCGGCCAGCACCGGCACGAAGGCCTGGGAAAAGGCGCCTTCGGCAAACAGTCGGCGCAGCAGATTGGGTATTTTGAAGGCGATGAAGAAGGCGTCGGTGTAGATGCCGGCGCCGAATACGCGTGCAATCAGGGTGTCACGGACGAAGCCCAGAATGCGGGAAATAAAGGTCATGCTGCCAACCGTGGCCAGCGCTTTGAGCAGATTCATGAATGGACGTTAAAATTCGAGTTCGTCATCTTACCACGGCTGCACCTATCGCTTGTTGCAAAAGCCGGCGCGACTAGGTATGATTACGGGTTCAATTTTTACTTAATTCTCAGGAGTTTTCATGGCTAACACCGCACAAGCGAGAAAGCGCGCCCGTCAGGCGGTCAAGCAACGCGGCCACAATGCGAGCCAGCGTTCTGCGCTGCGTACCGCGATCAAGAAGATCATCAAGGCGGTCGAAGCCGGTGACAAGGCTGCAGCACAAGCCGCGTACCAGGAGAACGTCAGTGTGATCGATACTATCGCCGACAAGAACATCATTCACAAGAACAAGGCTTCGCGTCATAAGAGCCGTCTGTCAGCTGCCGTCAAGGCAATGGCAGCCTGATTCTTGTAATGCTGCTTCACAAAAAAGCCAACTTACAGTTGGCTTTTTTGTTGCCTCTTGGATCTGCATCAATGATCTGCATCATTGGCATAAACGAAACCATGGGTCTTGCCATATCCGAGCACAGGCCGCAGTGATGGGATGGCATTACTGACACTTGACGCTGCCTGGTCCCGACCATATTTCCGGACGGCTAAGCTGATTTCGCCTTGAACCCCGTCGCTACGCTAGCCCTCGACCTTGATGCGCTTACGTACCGCCAGCGCGTGTTGCAGAACCGTATCGGCATCATCCCCAACCACCGTGAAATGCCCCATCTTGCGTCCCGGTCGTGCTTCGTGTTTGCCGTACAGATGCAATTTCAGATTGGTTTGTTCAAACAGTACGCTCCAGTCCGGCGCCTGGCCCTCTGGCCATACATCGCCCAGCAGATTGACCATGACCGCATTGCTGTGCAGGCGCGCATCGCCCAAGGGCAGCCCGCACAAGGCTCTGATCTGCTGCTCGAACTGATTGGTGATGCAGGCGTCCAAAGTGTAATGGCCTGAATTGTGCGGGCGTGGTGCCATTTCGTTGACATATAACTGTCCGCCACTGACGAATATTTCGACGCCCAGCGTTCCCACGAAGTCCAGTTTTTCGGCGACGGCGCGCGCCAGCAGCTGCGCCTCATCACGATCCTCGATCGAGCCGCGGGCAGGCACGATGCTGATGTCCAGAATGCCATTGCGGTGGATGTTCTCGGACGTCGGGAAGGCTGCGATTTGGCCCTCGGCATCGCGCGCCAGTACCACCGAGACTTCATAATCCAGGGTCAGCATTTGCTCCAGAACACACTGCTCGCTCTTGAATTGATGGAATGCCGCCAGGGCTTCTTCGGGATTGGTCACGCGCGCCTGGCCCTTGCCATCGTAGCCGAATCGGGCAACTTTCAGGATCGCGGGGTAGAGGCTGGAATCTGTTGCCGGGATGTCGGACTCGGTGTTGATCTCGGCATAAGGCGCGTGCGGAAAGCCATGCTCGCGCAGAAAATTCTTTTCCGACACCCGATGCTGGCAGATGGCGACGGCGGAGGCGGCAGGGTAGACCCGCACCCGCTTCGCCAGCGTCGTTAGCGTGCTGGCTGGCACATTCTCGAATTCAGTTGTGACGGCCACGCAGGTTTGTGCCATTTTTTCGAGTGCCTGAGAATCGTCGTAGGCGGCGCATAGATGCCCATCGGCGATGCGGCCAGCCGGGCTGTTGTGGTCCGGGTCTAGCACCGTCACCCGGTAGCCCATTTCATGCGCGGCGATGACGAAGAAGCGCGCCAGTTGGCCGCCACCCAGCATGCCAAGCATTGCGGGAGGCAGAATCATGCGTCCCCCTTGAGCGTCATGCCCAGCACTTTTTCGGCCTGTTTGCGGCGAAAGTCGGTCAGTTTTTCAGCCAGGTTCTGATCCGTCAATGCCAGCATGGCGATGGCGAACAGGGCCGCGTTGGCGGCCCCTGCTTCGCCGATGGCAAAGGTCGCTACCGGAATGCCTCTGGGCATTTGCACGATCGATAGCAAAGAGTCTTGCCCTTGCAGGTGCTTGGACGGGACCGGTACGCCCAGCACCGGGACGATGGTCTTGGCGGCAACCATGCCAGGCAGGTGGGCGGCGCCGCCAGCGCCTGCAATGATCGCCCGCAGGCCACGTGCGCGGGCGGTGTCGGCGAACTCGAACATCAGATCCGGGGTACGATGTGCCGATATGACGCGCGCTTCAAAAGCGACAGCAAAATCGTTCAGTAGGGCAGCTGCCGCCTTCATCACCGGCCAGTCGCTGTCGGACCCCATGATGATGGCGATTAAGGGTTGTTGAGTCGTCATTGGTGATTCCTTTCGCTTGAAGAAGATCCAAGGTAGCGCTGGCGGCCTCTCCTGCAGCCGTATTATTTTGAGCCGGCTATTGCAAGATTGCAGGCGAGGCCGCCTGCGCTACAGTAAAACGATTGTAGTTTTGGCATAACCCGCTGTGCAGGTTAGCCTTCTCTGCCATCTGGGTTTTCTAGAGTAAAACCAGATTGTCCCGATGAATTAGTTCGGGTTCAGCCACGTAGCCTAGAATCTGAGCGATTTCGCCGCTGGATTTCTTCAGGATGCGGGCCGCCTCAATCGCGCTGTAATTGGCCAGGCCGCGCGCGATTTGGTGACCGTGCAGATCGAGGCAGGCTACCAGTTCGCCGCGCTCGAATTCGCCCATCACTGCAGTCACACCAATCGGCAACAGGCTCTTGCCATCCAGGGTCAGGGCCTTGGCCGCACCGCTGTCCAGCGTCAAGGTGCCGCGTACCTGCAGGTGGTCGGCCAGCCATTGTTTTCTTGCTGTTGTCTTCATTTCAGGTGCGCGCAGATGGCTGCCAATGAGTTCCCCATTCGTCAGCCGAACCAGCACGTCCGGTTCGCGTCCCGAGGCGATCACGGTATGAGCACCGCTGCGTGCGGCGCGCCTGGCCGCGAGAATCTTGGTCAGCATGCCGCCGGTGCCGACCAGGCTGCCTGCGCCACCAGCCATTTGTTCGAGCGCCGGGTCTCCTGCGGTTGCGTGCTGGATCAGGGTGGCCTTTGGGTCCTTGCGTGGATCAGCCGAATACAGCCCCTGCTGATCGGTCAGGATGACCAGCGCATCGGCTTCGATCAGGTTGGCAACCAAGGAGGCCAGCGTGTCGTTGTCGCCAAAACGAATTTCGTCGGTGACGACGGTATCGTTTTCATTGATGATGGGAATGACGTTGAGGTCTAGCAGGGTACGCAGCGTGCTGCGTGCATTGAGATAGCGTTTGCGGTCGGCCAGGTCGTCGTGGGTCAGGAGCACTTGAGCCGTGTGCAGTTTATGACGGGAAAAACAGGATTCATACATCTGCACCAGCCCCATTTGCCCTACGGCGGCGGCGGCCTGCAATTCGTTGATGGCTGTAGGTCGCTTGGCCCAGCCCAGGCGTTGCATGCCTTCCGCTACCGCGCCACTGGAAACCAGTACCACGCGGCGTTCACCATGGCGCAGGCGGGCGATCTGGTCGGCCCAGGCGGCAATGGCGGCTTGATCAAGTCCGCGGCCATCGTTGGTGACGAGGCTGGAGCCGACCTTGACCACAATGGTGCGGGCATTTGTGAGCAAGGATTTCATTCGGGATAGGGTTCCGGTTCCGCCTCCGGTGTCGTCCGGTTGGCGTCGAGATAATCCATGATGGCGTAAGTCAGCGACTTGCAGCCCTCGCCGCTCAAGGCGGAAATGCTGAATGAGGGGGCATCCCAGCCGAATTCTCGCAGGAATTCGATCCGTTTGGCATCGCGTTCATCTTCTGGCAGCATGTCAATCTTGTTCAGCACCAGCCAGCGCGGCTTTTCATAGAGGCTCTCGTCGTATTTCCTCAATTCTCCGATGATGGCTGTTGCTTCCGCGATCGGATTGACCGCCTCATCGAACGGCGCGATGTCGACGATGTGCAGCAGCAATCGCGTGCGTACCAGATGGCGCAGAAACTGATGGCCCAGGCCGGCGCCCTCGGCTGCGCCTTCGATCAGGCCAGGAATGTCGGCGATGACGAAGCTGCGGTTGGTATCGACGCGCACAACCCCAAGATTGGGGTGCAAGGTGGTGAACGGGTAATCCGCCACCTTGGGCTTGGCGGCCGATACCGCGCGGATAAAGGTGGACTTTCCCGCGTTCGGCATGCCAAGCAAGCCGACATCGGCGAGCACCTTCAGTTCGAGGTACAGTTCGAATTCCTCACCCGGTTCGCCCTTGGTGCATTGGCGCGGCGAGCGGTTGATACTGGATTTGAAATGGACGTTACCCAGGCCCCCATTGCCGCCCTTCGCCACGATGATCTGCTGGCCGTCGCGCGCCAGATCGGCCACGATATAGCCGGTGCCTTTGTCGGTGATGACGGTGCCGACCGGCACGCGCAGGATCTTGTCTTCACCACGCGCGCCATAGCATTCGGCGCCGCGCCCATTCTCGCCGCGCTGGCCGCGAAAGGAGCGTGTGAAGCGATAATCTACCAAGGTGTTGATGTTGCGATCGGCAAGCACGACGATGGAGCCGCCACGACCACCATCGCCGCCGTTGGGGCCGCCCATGGGCTCGTATTTCTCGCGCCGGAAGGTGGCAATGCCGTTGCCGCCGTCGCCGGCGTAGACCTTGATGGTGGCTTCGTCGATGAATTTCATTTTTAGCCTTCGGCTTTCAGCGGTCAACTTTCAGCGGTCAGCCAGAAGCTTTCAGCGGATAGCTTAAAACAAAAAAGCCCTATCGCCAGGATAGGGCTTTTAGGATTGAGGCATCAATCACCTTCAGACGGGGATGATGCTCACGATTTTGTGCTGCAGTGCACCCTTCACTGAGAAGGATACCCGGCCAGCAACCTTGGCGAACAGGGTGTGATCCTTGCCCATGCCGACGTTGTCACCAGGGTACATCTTGGTGCCGCGCTGACGAATAATGATGCTGCCGCCGGTAACCAGTTGGTCGCCGAAAGCCTTGACTCCCAGTCGTTGTGAGTGTGAGTCGCGGCCGTTACGGGAACTGCCGCCTGCTTTTTTATGTGCCATTTAATTCCCCTTAATTCTTACCAAAGCTTACTTGGCAGCGATTTGCTGGATCTGGATTTCAGTGTAATTCTGGCGATGACCTTGCGTCTTGCGATAGTGCTTGCGGCGACGAAACTTGAAAATCATTACCTTGTCATGACGACCATGCGATAGCACGGTGGCCGTGACCTTCGCACCGTTGATGATGGGTGAACCAATGGTGATATTGTCACCATCTGCAACCATCAACACCTTGTCAATGACCAATTCACTGCCTACTTCGCCCGCCAGTTGTTCAACCTTGAGCTTCTCGCCGGCGACTACGCGATACTGCTTGCCGCCCGTCTTGATGACCGCATACATGATTTTATGCCTCGTTCGTTATGCTTTCCAAAGAACCGCGCATTATACGGAAAGGTCCTGAAAATGCAAAGCCCATTTTTACAACGGTCGTGGGCGGTGCCTATGTTAAAATCTTGTGCAACTTAAGCCATAGAACTACTCGAGATCTCACGTGCCACTCGAATCCCTACATTCCTGCATCGCAGCCGACATGGGCGCCGTCGATGTGATCATTCGCCAGCGACTCCATTCCGAAGTCGTACTGGTCAATCAGGTCGCTGATTATATCGTTAACAGTGGTGGCAAGCGACTGCGCCCGGCGTTGGTGCTGCTGTCCGCCGGCACCTTCGGCAACATCACGTCCCGGCACCATGAACTGGCTGCCGTGGTGGAGTTCATCCATACCGCTACCCTGTTGCACGATGACGTGGTTGACGGTTCCGGCATGCGCCGTGGCAAGGCCACCGCTAATAACCTGTTCGGCAATGCTGCCAGTGTGCTGGTTGGTGATTTCGTCTATTCGCGCGCCTTCCAGATCATGGTTGGGGTGCAGAACATGCGCGTGATGCAGGTGCTGGCTGATGCCACCAACATCATTGCAGAAGGCGAGGTGCTGCAATTGCTCAACTGCCATGATGCCGATGTGTCGGATGCAGCCTATTTGAAGGTGATCCATTACAAAACGGCAAAACTGTTTGAGGCTGCCACGCGCCTCGGCGCCATCCTGTGCGGGGCGTCGAGCGAGGACGAAGCCGCTATGGCAGAGTATGGCGTCCGCCTGGGAACTGCATTTCAGCTCATTGACGATGTGCTGGATTTTAGCGGTGACAGCAGCGAGATCGGCAAGAACCTGGGCGATGATCTGGCCGAAGGCAAGCCTACCTTGCCACTTCTCTATGCCATGCGCCATGGCAACGCGCAGCAAGCCGCAGTGATTCGCCATGCCATCGAACAGGGTGGGCTGGATGAGTTAGCTTTAGTCATGGCTGCCGTACGTGAAACCGGCGCTCTGGATTACGTGCGTCAATTGGCCCAAAGCGAGGCCGTGGCCGGTTGCCGGGCAATCTCGCACCTGCCTGAATCGCAATACCGGCAAGCCTTGATTGACTTGTCGGCATTCGCAGTCAACCGCAAGTTCTAAAACCACCATTTAACAGCTAAGGTCCGTGTTGTTGCAACATTGTTGCATTAGCAAAATTGTTGTGTTCAAATGCGCGCATGAAAGTTTCCACCGATTCACCTTATTCCGTCATTGAGTCTGCCATCAGTGCGACCGGTGCGCGCGTGACGACCTCGCGTGTCCGGGTGTTAAGTACGCTTAAAGCCGCGCCAAACCCGCTCAGCCTGGGCGATATCGAGGAGTTTCTGCGGCGCGACGGCCTTCCGGGAATGGATCGTGTCACGCTTTATCGGGTGCTGGATTGGCTCTCTGAGGTTGGCCTCGCCAACAAGGCGGCAGACGCACGTGGCGTGTTTCGTTTCTCAGCGGCAGACCCTGACGGTGAGCATATGCAGCACGTTCACCTGCGTTGTACCGGCTGCGGTGGTGTGTTCTGTCTTGATGTCACCCCGCCGCCGCCCCCTGTGTTGCCACAGGGGTTCCGTTTCGGTGGCATGGCGCTGGATATTCGCGGCGAATGTCCCCGCTGCGTGAGCGCTCATCCATGAGTCCTTTTCTGCAAGCCATTATCGCAGGCGTTCTCGCCGGCTTTGCCAGCATGGCAATCGCATTTTTCGGCACTGCCCGTCTCAGCCAGACCTGGTTGATGCGACTGGTCAGCTTTGCCGCCGGCATGATGCTGGCGATGGCGCTGATCGACTTGCTACCAGAGGCGATTGCTGGAGGCATGGCTGCCGACAAACTGTTCGCCGTGCTGTTGGTCGCGCTGATTGCACTATTTGCACTCGACCTCAAGTTGCATGCAGGTTGCCAGCATGAGCATGGTGCCGGTGATCATCACATGATTCCCATGATCCTGGCGGGTGGTGCCCTGCACGTCTTCACCGATGGCCTGATCTTGGGGGCCGCCTTTCTGGTCGATCCCAAGCTGGCCTGGGGTATGACTTTTGCGGTGCTGGCACACGAAGTTCCGCGTGAGGCCGGCGACTTTGCCCTGCTGATCACGGCAAAACTGGGACGTGGCCGTGCGCTGGCCTGGAATGCCTTGTCACGCCTCGCTTGCGTGTTGGGTACCGTCGGCGGTTACCTTGCCCTGTCTGGTGAACGCCAATGGTTACCGTTTGTCCTCACGGTGGCGGCAGCCAACTTTATCTATATTGCCTTGACCGGCATTCTGCCGAGGCTGCGCCAAGAACGTGAAGCCTTCGCCTGGCAGGGCGGTTTCATGGTGGCCGGGGCCGCCCTGGTGCCGATCGGCATGAAGTTCCTGGAATAGAAGGATTGCATTAAAGCAGGGTTGAAATTCAGTCGGCGGCAGGCTGGAAACGCTGTCCTCCAATTTTGCCATGGGATTTGCCAGTGACCGCATGAATGCCAAAATCGTTGAAGCTTACAAGCGGCCGGAGGGCAAATAGACGTAGCAGCCTTATTGCAACAGCGGGTGATCTTTGGGCAGTTGGTGCAAGTACCAGAGCGCAATTCTGTGGCGCAGGGTTTTTTCGGAGACCTGTTCTTCCGGCATCGGCGATATGACCTTGTCGTGAACCAGCAGTCGATAGATATAGAGCAGTTTCTCGCTCACCGAGTCGGTGGCCTCGAATTCGACTACGCCGCGTCCTTCCGCGTACTTTACGCCAGCCAGCAAGGCCTCTTTGAATACTGCGTTTTCATTCTTCAGTTTCTTCATGGCAACCCCTTTTCTTCTTTCCAGTGCGGCCCGTAAAGGTATGATATCTACTCTACAGCAGTGTTGACCAGGCGTGAAGATTTCCCAAACTGTTGCAAATACAGTTGCTCTACCTTAGTGCGAGCCCAGGGTGTTTTGCGCAGGAATTTCAAGCTGGATTTGATGCTGGGATCATGTGAGAAGCAGCGCAGCGGGATAGCGCTGGCTAAGGCAATCCAGCCCATGTTTTCCGACAGTCGGGTCACCATGGTTTCCAGTGTGATGCCGTCCAGGTTGTAGGGTTTTGGAGGGTTTTGCAGGGTAGGCTCGGTCAGGACTAAAGGGGAGTGATACGCCTGTTGTGGCGATTATCCAGCCACCAGGCAAGCAAGGGAAACATGACGAATCCGCCGGGCATGAGCAGCGGGACAAGGTAGGGGCTCAGGTTGGACAAGGCGCGCAGGTCACGTTGTAGCAATATGCGTTCTTCCGTGCTCCAATTTTCTCCATTGCGATGTTTCATCAGGATAGGGATGAGCCCTCGCACTTGCGATAGCTCGCTGCGGATGTACGTTCGGTGGCGATCTTGCATCAAGCATACGTTTGACCACCCTGACTGCAAAGGTGAGATGATTTTCCAGCGGGTTGTCATTGAGTGCGTCCTGTCATTGTCTAATCCAAGGTTTTGTATTGTTCCGGAAACTCTACCCGGAACAGGCAGCCTTGCCCGCCTTGCCCTTCCGTCAGTGTTATGGTTGCGCCATGTGCCAAGGCAATTTGCTGCACGATGGCGAGGCCGAGGCCTGTCCCCTCTATGCTGCTAGCTCTATCCACCCGGTGGAAACGCTCGAATACCTGCTCGCGTTCTTCCAGCGGGATGCCAGGGCCATTGTCTTCAATGGTTAATGAGGCTTTGCTGCCATCATCCAGACGAACCGTAATTTTACCGTCGATCGGGGTGTAGCGGATGGCATTGTCGACGAGGTTCAATAGCATTTCCTGCAGCAACTGGCGATTGCCGCGCAGCGTGATCGCTTCGTCAGTGCCTTCAAAGCCCAGATCGATATTTTTTTGTGCGGCGCGCGGCACATTTTCCAGTACGATTTCCTGCACCAGTTCACGCAGATTTACCGTGTCGTACAGCGCGTGTGCACCGGCGGCTTCGCTACGGGACAGCAGCAGGAGTTGATGGATGAGATGGTTGAGACTTCTGGAAACGGTCTTGATTTGCTGCAAGGCGTGGGTGGTCGGAGCCGGGTTGTTTTGTCCCAGCGCGAGATCGGTCTGAGCGGCCAGCCCTGCGAGCGGGGTGCGCAACTGGTGCGCGGCATCGGCGGTAAAACGCTTTTGCGCCTCAAACACGGTATTCAGGCGTTTCAGCAAGCCGTTGATTTCCTCGATCAGGGGCAAGGCCTCGATGGGCACCTCTGCCGTCGGCGCCGGTCGCATGTCGAGATAGGAGCGGTGGGCAATGGCGTCGCGCACCTTCTCCAACGGCGCCAGGCCGCGTCGGATGCCGAACAACACCAGCATGGCGGACAGGGTGATCAGGATGATTTGTGGCACGACAAAACTGGACAGTATCTGGTCGGCCAGGTGCTGGCGCTTGTTGAGGGTCTCGCCTACCTGTACGTGCAGCACCTGTGGCTTACCAAGCAACAGGAGCGTAATGGGGACCGAGACTACCCGTACCGGTTTTTCATCGACTACGCTGTTGTAATAGATGGTTTCGTTTGGCAACTTTGCTTTGACTAGTGGCGGTTGCAAGCGGGTGTTGCCGATGATGGCTTCGCCTTGGGCGTTGGTGATGCTGAAAAAATCTTCGTCCTCTGAATCGGCCAGGATCAGATCACTGGCCGAGTTGGGCAGATGGATTTGTCCGCTATCCTCGGCAGACTTCTTCAACAGTTGCATGATGTCGAATGCTGACTCATACAGCGAGTGATCGTATTCGCGTTCGGCAAAGCCTAGCGCCAGACGATAAACTACTGCCGTGCCGACGATCAGCATGATGAGCAGTGGCGCCAGTTGCCAGGTCAGCAGGGTCCGTCGTAGCGAGTGGCGGCGTGTTTTCAAACTGGCCGGCCCATCATGTAGCCAAGGCCCCTGATGGTCTGGATTTCGATACCGAAGGGTTCGAGCTTCTTGCGCAGGCGGTGTACATAAACCTCAATCGCATTGCTGCCCAGATCTTCATCCCAGTTGCACAATTTTTCCATCAGCGCTTCCTTGGTGACGGCCTTGCCAGCCCGAATCAACAGGGCCTCCAGCACGCCAAGTTCGCGCGCCGACAGGTGTAGGGCCAAGCCATCGGCGGTGACGCTACGGGTCGTCATGTCATAGCGTAATTGGCCAAACTCGATTTCGTTGGAGATTGCAGCACCGCCACGTCGCAGCAAGGCGCGTACTCGGGCGAGAAATTCCGGCATGTCGAAAGGCTTGAGCATGTAATCATCGGCACCCAGATCGAGGCCCCGCACGCGGTCATCCAGCGCGTCGCGTGCTGTCAGGATCAGAACGGGCGTATCGGAACGCCTGCCCCGCAAGCGATGCAGGACTTCGAAGCCATCCATTCCCGGCAGGTTGAGGTCGAGCACGACGGCGTCATACATCTGGTCTTGTAACGCAATGTCCGCATCTGTCCCGCTGTGTGCCCAGTCCACGGCATAGCCAGCGCCGCCCAGGGCGATCAGGAGAGCGTCCCCCAGCACGGCATCGTCTTCTACCTGCAATACGCGCATTAGTTCCTCGCCAGCGCCAGTTGTGTGGCTGCAAATGCGCCGCGCAGGGCGTATTGCGCCAGCAGTGCATTTTCCTGTGCAAGATTCTCTGCCAGTTTCGCCTTTAGCAATTCGATCTGGCTGATGCGTCCTGCCGTCAGTTCACGTTCCAAGTCATGCACATTGGCGCTCTGGATTTCCAGAAATTCTGCGCTGGTCCCTGCCTCGGCTCTGGATGAGCGCCAGCCTGAGAGCGCGGCCTCGACTTCTTGCAGTGCTGCCAGTACGGATTTTCGATAGAGGGCGTCGCGGTTGTCGATGCTGGCTTCTGCCAGATCCAGTCTGGCTGCGAGTGGCAAGTCGCCATCCGGCTTGCTCATGGTGGCGACCAGCAGGCGCTGCCACGCGGCTTGAACGTCAGGGCGACGCTCGATAACGCGGCTTGGGAGATCAGGACGAAGCTCGAGGTTGGCTGACAATGGATCAGTGCCGGGCGTCAGCTTGAATTCGATGGGTGCCAATCCGGTCAGGAGCGCGAGTCGGCCGACTGCCTGCCGCCTGTCATGATGGTTTTTTTCGGTGGCCGTGCGCGTTTCGATTTCTGTTTGTTCGCTCTCACGCAAGCTGCGTGAATTGATGAGTCCAGCCTCCAGCTTTCGATGCAGGCGGGCCGTCAGGTCGTGGGCCAGTTGCATGCGTTGCTGCAGGATTTCTTTCCTCTTGTCGGCTAGTTGGGCCTCCAGATAGGTGGTGACGACGGTATGCGTCACGCCAAGTTGTATCACATGGGCATCATTTTCGGCTGCAAGCAGCAGGCCTGCAGCAGTCTCTTTTTCATCAGAGTCAGCCTCGGCGGCAATGTTTTTGATTTCGTTCAGGCGCGCCCTGGTTATCTTGAGATCCGGGTTATTTGACTGCGCCTGTGCGATCAAGTCATTAAGCACCGGGTCATTGAGCGACTTCCACCATGCCGTGGCCACTACCGATTCGGTAGCGGGTTCGTGCCGCCAGGCGGTTGGCAGGGTTACCTGGTCGGGAGCCAAGGGGATGGGGTCTGTGCCGGATGATTCCCGCGGGTCCTGCGTGGCGCATCCGGCCAAGAGGGCGAGCAGCGGCAGCCATGAGAGCGGCCGCATCATCATTTGAAGATCCGCACGATCACGCGCTGACCGATCAGTAATTGCGGCGCATCGACGGCAAGCAGACACTCAACGACATGGTCGTCTTGGCGCTCGTGCGGGTCATCGCTGGGAGTGCGTGCGCCGACCATGCGACCGATGCGTAATACGCGCGCCGGAAATTTGTGCGTTTCATCGGCTTCCAGGATGACTTCGGCAGTTTGTCCCAGTTTGACCTCAGGGACGAAACGTTCTTCCAGTTCAGCCAGCACCACCCGTGGCGCGTGCGGGGCGAGCAGAAACAGCGCGTTCTGGGTGCCGACCACATCCCCTGGGCGCGCCTGAAGCCGAACGATCTGGCCATCGAGCGGCGCGCGAATGGCAAACTGCTCGACTTCCAGTTCGGCGACTTTCACGCGTTGGGTTGCGGTGTCGATGGTGGCGTTGGTGGCGGCGATTTCGGCCTGCAGCAGCTTGATCTGGTCGCCAGCCTGGTCTAGTTCCTGCCGGGCCACAGTATTGTCAGCCGCTAGCGGGATGAGGCGTGATTCTTCCCGCTGCGCTATGCCGTGCCTGGCCTCGAGTGCGGGGAGGGCGCGTCTGGCCTGTTCTAATTCGGCTTGTGCCAGATCGACGCCGGCGCGTGCCTGCTGGTCATCTAGCATGGCTAGTACCTGCCCGGCTTTGACCGTGTCGCCCTCTTCCACCAGTACCTTTTGTACCATGCCTTCATGTCGCGCGGCCAGGCGCAGAACGCCGCCCTTGATGTCGATGCGACCCTTGGCAGTGGCGACGTACGGCGATGCGGCGATGGCGGCGCGCGGCGCGGCCTCGGCTATCGGTGTGTCAGGCAAAAATTGCCAGAGGGATAGAGCCGTCAGCAGGATGAATGGCAATGCGTAACGATTGAGGGGCAGGGCTGTTTTTTTAGTCATGAGGGTGCTCTACGTAATCGCCGATTGGCGCATGGAAGGTGCTGCGGTGTTTGTCGCTGACCACGATGCCGTCTTCCAGCGTGATCACCCGGTCGGCATGACTGAACAGGCGTGGGTCATGTGTGACACCCAGTACGGTTGCGTTATGCTCCCGCGCGATGCGTTTCAACAGGTCGATCACGATCTGGCCGTTGGCGCCATCGAGGGCCGAGGTGGGTTCATCCGCAAACATCAGGCGCGGGTTCTTGACCAGCGCCCGGGCAATGGCGACGCGCTGTTTTTCTCCACCCGAGAGTTGCATCGGGCGCAGGTGCATGCGTTCGGCCAAGCCCACTTCAGCCAGCGCGTCCCTCGCGCGTTGCCTCGCCGTGTTGCCGTGCTGATGCAGGTACTGCAACGGTAATATCACGTTTTCCAGTGCGGTCAGCGCGCCGAACAGGTTGAAACCCTGAAAGATGAAGCCGCAATGTTGCAGCCGGAACAGGTCTATGGACTGGTCATCCAGCGTCCATAAGTCAGTGTCGAGTGCATGCACCTGCCCTGCATCCGGCCGAAGCAAGCCTGATAGCATGGCCAGCATGGTGCTCTTGCCCGAGCCCGAGGGACCTACCACCAGAGTTAGTTCGGCAGGATAGATCTTCAGCGAACTGTCCTTGATCACCTGATGGGTGATATGGCCCGAACTATAGGCTTTGGAAATGTTCTGGCTGACGAGTGTGGGCTGGCGATTCGGCATTATCGGAGCAAGGTGGCCGGATCGGCCTTGTATAAGGTGCCGAGGGCATACCAGCCGGATCCGAGGGCAATGGCCAGGATGACGAAGGCCGAGCCCGCGAGTAGCCACCAGGGGAATAGCATGGCGATGCCGACCGCCATTCCCAACCAGATGGTGGCGACCGTCAGAGCTGCGGTGATGATGAGTCCTGCCAGGCCGATCCAGAAGGCCTGCTCCAGAACGATCTGACGCAAGGCCCATTGCGATACGCCGAGTGCACGTAGCGCGGCGAATTCCTTGACTGATGCCAGGATGGAAGCCGCCAGGGTCTGGCTGGTGATGACGATGCCAACGATCAGGCCCAGCAAGGTCGCGACGCCTGCTCCGGTGCCGGCACCAGACTCGAACAGCCAGTAGAGTTGTGATTGCACCGAAAAATCCCTGGCACGCCAGACGCTGTAACGCTTGTATGGATGCCTGTCATTGAGCTCGTGCGCGACCTGGGTGGCATCGCTACCGGGGGTCAGCGCCACCAGGTAATAAGTGGTTTCATCTCCCGAGATGAGGCCGGGGTCGATGGCACGTGCAGTATTGAATGAGGTCAGCACATTGACGCCACCGATGGCACGGATGCCGTCCACCAGACCCGCCACGCGCACGCGCTTGCCGTTTATTTCGGCCTGACTGCCGAGGCTGGCGCCGAGTTTTTCCTGATCCGCACTGTCGATCAGGATGGCGTCCGGTTCGTCAAGTAGTTTGCGTTGCTGAGGGGTTAGCAGGCGGGCAAAGGCCAGCGCGCCGGGTCGGGTGTCGATGGCGTTAATGGTGGCGGAGATGGCGACGCCATCGTCCCGCCGCCAGTCGCCGAAGCCCAGATGCAAGCGCTCAACGCTTGCCACTCCCGGATGCTGCCAGGCTTGCAAGTCGCTGCCGGGGGGTAGGTCGCGCCCCAGGTCAACGCTTTGGGTGTTGCGATAGCCGATCCAGAGGGCCGCGCTGGACTGCTCTATGACCAGTGACACGCTGCCGAACAGACCCAGCAGCAAAGCCATCTGCACGATCAGAAGCAGTCCGGCGAAACTGACTGCCAGTACGGCCGCAAGGTAACGGCGACCTTCGTGGATGAGGCTGGATCTTGCCAGGGAAACATTCATGGATGCGCGTAAATGATCTAAATTTCAGCCCCTATCTGAGGGGCTATATTCGAATAACAGTCATTGTAAGTGATTTGTAAGTCTTCGGTGTTATCTTCAATGTTACTTTAAAGCCAATGGTGGGGGTTAAGCATGCTGTTTGTCGTTGATTTCGATGGCACATTGTCCGTCAGGGATACCGTGGATGCGATGCTGGAGCGTTTTGCCGGACCGGAATGGGAGGCCGTGGAGCAGGAGTGGCTGGATGGCCAGATCACGGCCGTACAGTGCATGCAGAAGCAATTGCGCATGGTTAAATCCGATCACGTGACGCTGGAAAAGTTTTTCCGCAGCATTCAGCTCGACGCTACTTTCCTGCCGTTCTACCAGCATGTCAGCAAGTTTTCCAAGGTTGCCATCGTCAGTGACGGTCTGGACCATGCCATCAAGGTCGCCATGAAGAATGCCGCACTGCCGGAATTGCCGGTGTATGCCAACAAGCTGCATTTTGTGCCCAATGGCATCGATATTTCCTGGCCGCACAAGAGCCCGACCTGCAAAGCCGGTAACGGCGTTTGCAAGTGTGCAGTGGCGCGCGATCTGTCCGGCGGCAACAAGCCGGTGATCCTGATCGGTGACGGCAAGTCGGACGCGTGCCTGGCGAAAGAGGCCGACATCGTGTTCGCCAAGGGCTCGTTGATCAAGTATTGCGAAGAAAACGACATCGCTCACATCAAATTTCAGACCTTCGCCGACGTGCTGACCCGCGTCAAGTCATGGCCACAAGAAGCGCCACAGCGTCGCGTTGCGCAGTCTGCCTGAAGAAACCAGCAAATCTGATGAAATTTGTTATTCCGGAAATCGCTTAGTGCTTATCCGGAATAACGGTGTTTGGTTGGCCACGGTGCCCCATCCTTAAAATTCCGTTATTTGAGAGTGTTTACACATGGATAAGAAGATCATCGAGATTCTCGACAAGAACAACAAGTATTGCTCGCATGGCGATACCGTTAATTACGCGGACCCCCCCAAGGTGTTCGAGGGCTGCGAAGGCAGCTTCCTGTTTGACGAACACAATACGCCGTATCTCGACTGGCAGATGTGGTACTCGGCAGTCAACTTCGGCTACAAGAACAAGCGCATTAGCGACGTGTTGCACAAGCAGATCGATACGCTACCGCAACTGGCCAGCCAGTACCTGCACAAGGAAAAGGTCGACCTGGCCGAGATCATTTGCAAATACATGGAAGAAAAGCATGGCGTCAAGGGCCGCGTGCATTTCAACGTTGGCGGCGCACAGGCGGTGGAAGATTCGCTTAAAGTCGTGCGCAATCATACCGGCAAGACTCACCAGTTCGCCTTCATGGGCGGCTACCACGGTCGCACCCTGGGTGCATCCGCCATCACGTCCAGCTTCCGCTATCGCCGCCGCTTCGGAAATTTTGCCGATCGTGCGCATTTCGTGCCTTATCCTTATTGCTTCCGCTGCCCGTACGACATGAAGGTGGAAACTTGCAACACCTATTGCCACAAGGAATTTGAAAAGCTGTTCGACACCGAATACCAGTCGGTGTGGGACGAGAAGGCGAAAGAATGTGAGTTCGGCGCCTTCTACATCGAGCCGATGCAGGGCACTGGCGGTTACATTATCCCGCCCGAGGGCTACATGGCCAAGCTGCAGGAGTCCCTGAAGAAGCGTAAGGTGCTGCTGGTGGCGGACGAGATCCAGATGGGCGTGTACCGCACGGGAAAACTGTGGTCGTGGGAAAACTTCGGCATCGTTCCGGACATCTTTGTATTCGGCAAGGCCATCACCAATGGCCTGAACCCCTTGTCTGGCATCTGGGCACGCGAGGAACTGATCTCTCCGGAAAAATTCCCGCCGGGATCCACCCATTCGACCTTCGCCTCCAATCCGCTCGGCACCTCCGTTGCGCTGGAAGTCTTGAAGATGACGCAGGAGCCAAGCTTCGAGCCGGAAGTGCTGGCGCGCGGCGCCTATTTCCTGAAGCGCTTGCATGAATTGAAGTCGCGCTGGAAGGTGATCGGGGACGTCAGTGGCCTGGGGTTGGCACTGCGCATCGAATTGTGTCAGCCGGATGGCTTCACCGCCAGTCGGTCGCTGGCAGATCGCATGTTCAACGAAGGCCTGAAGGGCGACCTTCTGGTTGGTGACAAGAAATACGGCCTGGTGCTGGATATTGGTGGCTATGAGAAGAACGTTATTACGCTGGCCCCTTCGCTGTTAATTTCAGAGGAAGAAATCGACCTAGGCATCCATCTGTTTGAGATGTTACTGCGTCGCAACGGCGCCGAGTAAGCTGCATTGATGACGCGATCGATTGAGGACTGTCTCGGCAACACCGGTTATTACGATGAAGCCGGAGCAGATGCCGTACTGCTGATCCATGGCCTGACCGGCACACCTGCCGAGATGAAGCCGATCGCCAAGCGTTTGCTCAAGCAGGGTTTCTCCGTCATGTGTCCGGCCCTGGCCGGGCATTGTGGCTCAGCCCTGGATTTGCGCCAGTCCAGATGGCAGGACTGGTATGGCGGCATCAGTGATTCCTTCGAGGCTCTCAAGGCCAAGCATGGCCGGGTGTACGTGGCGGGCCTGTCGATGGGGGCGTTGATTGCCTTGTTGCTGGCGCGCGAAAAGGGTTCGCGCGTCGATGGCATCGGCTTGCTCTCCACCACCTTCTTCTACGATGGCTGGAACATGCCGCGCTGGAAACGGAAAATCATCCTGCCCATCGTGCTGCATAGTCCGTTGCGGTTTTTCCTCAGTTGGGACGAGACCCCGCCCTACGGCATCAAGTGCGAACGCACCCGTGCCATGGTGCATGCCGTGTTGCAGAATCGTGACGCCCTGGCGACGGAAACTGTTGGCATCTTCCGTACCTCCGGCGTCACCATCTATGAGAGTACGCGTTTGATCAAGGTGGCGAAGCGGGCCCTGCCGCATGTGCACGTGCCTACCCTGATCGTGCATTCGACGGAAGACGACACCGCCAGCCTCAAGAATGCGCATTTTGTGGAGAAAACGATAGCCTCGCGAAAAATTGAAACATTTTTCGTCGATGATACGTATCATGTGCTGACCCTCGACAAGCGGCGCGACGATGTCGCTCGCCGCATGGCGGAATTTTTCAAGAAATGTTCGGCACATCACGTGTTGCCGGCATAGGAGACTGTTTTGGATACTTTTGAAACCCTGCGCGATATTATCGCCAAAAAATTCGACAAAGCTGCCAGCGAGATCACGCTGGATGCGACTTTTGAGTCGCTTGAAATCGATTCCCTGGATACTTTCGACATCATCTTTGAAGCGGAAGAAAAATTCGACATCAAGGTGCCCAACGATGAAGTGGACATCAAGACGGTGCAGGATGTGGTGAACCTGATTGATCGTCTGCGCGCGGAACAAGCCAAATAATGCAGAGACGTGTCGTAGTAACCGGACTTGGCGTCATCTCGCCGGTGGGCAATGATGCCGAGACTTTTTTCTCTTCACTGATGGCTGGCCGTTCCGGCATTCGCCGCATGCAGGTCGAATTCATCGACAAGGTTGATGCGCAACTCGCCGGCTGGGTCGAAGACTTCGATCCGCTCGCGCATTTCGTCAAGAACAAGGCCGCGACCATGGATCGCGTTACGCAATTTGCCGTGGTGGCGAGTCAGCAGGCGATTCGTGATGCCGGCATCGATCTGGAAACCGAGGACCGCGAGCGTATCGGCGTTCACCTCGGCACCGGCATGGGCGGCGCTGCCTCGATTGAGGAAGGTTATGTGCGCCTGTATCGTGACCAGGCCAGCCGGCTGAAGCCGTTTACCGTGTTGATGGCGATGAATAACGCCGCCGGTTCTCAGGTTGCCCTGGAACTCGGCATTACCGGGCCAGGGCTCACCTATTGCACCGCTTGCGCCTCATCGGCCGTTGCCATCGGCGAGGCCGTTCGACAGATTCGTCATGGTTATACCGATGTCATGCTGGCCGGGGGCAGTGAAGCGTTGCTGACTTTCGGTACCATCAAGGCTTGGGAAGCGTTGCGTACCCTGGCGGATGAAGACAAGAACGATCCGTCCGCCTCCTGCAAGCCGTTTTCTGCCAACCGCAGCGGACTGGTGTTAGGCGAGGGCGCCGGCATGGTGGTGCTGGAAGACATGGACCGCGCCGTGGCGCGGGGCGCGCATATTTACGCTGAGATCATCGGCTATGGCAGCAGTTCAGACTCCACCCATATCACCCAGCCATCCGTTGATGGTCAGGCCCGCGCCATCACCCGTGCCTTGACTGAAGCCGGCATCACGCCGGATCAGCTCGATTACATCAATGCCCACGGTACCGGTACCAAGTTGAATGATGTTACCGAGTCCGCCGCCATCAGACAAGTGTGCGGCACTGGCGTTCCGGTCAGTTCGACCAAGTCCATGACAGGGCATCTGATGGGCGCCTCCGGTGCTGTTGAGTTCGTCGCCTGCATGATGGCGATCGAGCAGCAGTCCCTGCCACCGACCGCGCATCTGGCCGTGCCAGACCCGGAATGTGACCTCGATTACATCCCGAATTTCGGTCGTCGTGATGTCAGGGTACATACCGTGATGTCCAATTCGTTTGCCTTTGGCGGTACCAGCGGCGTATTGATCGCACGCAAGGTCTGACGCCCAGGCGATTTTCTTGTCCAATCTCGCCATTCTTGTCTGGGTGCTGAATATCATCGTGGACACGACTGGCCACATGGCTTTCAAGCATGCCGCCATCATCGAGCATGAAAATGAGTGGCATCGCTGGAAGATGATGTTGTCTTCGATGCCGATCTGGATCGGCATCTTATGTTTTTGTCTGGAATTCGCCTTGTGGCTGGTGTTGCTGTCCATGCTTCCGCTTTCGACCGGTGTGTTGCTTGGGGCCATCAACATGGTCTCCATCATGGTCGCCGGTCGGCTGGTTTTCCATGAGTTACTTGACCCCATGCGCATCCTTGGGATGTTGCTCATCACCCTGGGGGTGGGGTTGGTGGGAGGCTTTGCGTGAAGAAACTCTATTTTTACGCGATTGGTTTTGGTGTGCTGATGCTGTTCGATACGCTGACTCAGGTTTCGATCAAACTGGCTTCATCCCACGCTGGTGCATTTGTCATGAACCTCGATTGGGTGCTGGCGGTGGCGCATAATCCCTGGGTGTACGGGGCAGTGGCAGGTTATTTCGGTGCGTTCATCGCTTGGATGACGCTGCTCAAGCATGCACCCATAGGACCGGCTTTCGCCGCCTCACATCTTGGCGTGGTCGCCGTGTTGTTCATCTCTGTCGTTTATTTCGGAGAGCACTTCAGCCTGATGCAGGTAGCAGGTGCGCTCTGCATCATCGTTGGTATCGTGTTTTTGAGCCTGAGCGAGGCCAGGGCTTCGCATGGCTGAACGCCTGTGGGAGGTGCCTCCCACGGCCGGGTTGCCGATGTCATGGCGGGATTTTTTGCCGCGCGGCGGGTCGTTGGAACTTGGGCTTGCAGCCTATCTGCATCAACCTGAGGTGCAGATCGAGTGTTCCGGCACGGCGGCCCTCGTCGTTGCGCTGACCACACTCAAGCAGCTTAGCCCTCGCCGTTCCGTCGTCATTCCAGCCTATACCTGTCCTCTGGTGGCGCTTGCAGTCGCCTATTGCGGCTTGACGCCGGTGCTATGCGATACCCGACCTGATCACTTCGATCTCTGCCCAGACTCCCTTGCTGCGGTCTGTAATGCGGATACCCTGGCTGTCCTCATCACCCATCTTGGCGGCCGCGTGGCCGAACTCGAGGTCACGGCAGGCATTGTCAGGGGCCGAGGGGCTTATGTCATCGAGGATGCGGCGCAATCCCTGGGTGCGACGTGGCAGGGTCGCCCGGTGGGTGGCTTCGGCGACATCGGCTTCTACAGCCTCGGCGTTGGCAAGGGGTTGACCATCTTCGGCGGTGGCGTTCTGGTGGCAGGCCAGGATGAGCTGCGCCGACAGTTGCGCGCGACGAGCGCTGGAATTGCTCCCTTCAGCACGCGATGGGAACTGCGCCGTATGCTGGAGTTGGCCGGCTATCTGGGCTTATATCGTCCCTCCGGGATGGGCCTGGCCTTTGGCATGTCTTTACGACGAAGACTGAAAAAAGGCCAGTTGATCGAGGCGGTCGGCGACGATTGTAGTGCGAATATTCCTTTGCACCGGGTGGGTGCCTGGCGCAAGGCTATAGGTGCGCGGGCGCTACAACGCCTGCCTGATTTTCTGGAGCAGACCGCTCGGCAGGCAGAGGCGCGAAAAATTCGACTGGCCGCAATACCCGGCGTCACCCTGATGCGTGATGCGCCGGGCGGCACCGGCACCTGGCCCTTCTTCATGATGTTGATGCCATCGCAAGCGGCCAGAGATCATGTGCTCGCAAGCTTGTGGCAGGCGGGTCTTGGCGTCGGACGGCTGTTTATCCATGCCTTGCCGGACTACCCCTATTTGTCGGCCTTGTTTCAGACTGCGGAGGTACCGAATGCGCGTGATTTTGCGGCTCGCATGTTCATCATCACGAACAGCCCGTGGTTGCGGAATCAGGATTTCGAACGCATCTGTTCTGTGCTGGAGGAGGTGGTTGTGCCCGACAGCGTTGAGTCAAAATACAATCTGCCTGCCTGAACGTGGTTGATGATCTGGTGATGATCTGGCAGGTTTGCATGGTTGGGAGTATGTTACTGACTGATTAGAAACGTGAATGGATCGTTCCAGTTGGCCGTCCTGGCACAACTGGAGTAGCCATTGGTTACTGAATTGGATATAAATTGCAGGAGGCAGGAAGTGGAAGTTGATTTTTCAAACATGGATAGTGTGCCTGATGTGACAGGAAGGGTGCTGGTTGTGGATGATGATAGCGTGACGCGCACCATACATCGCAGCGCACTTTCAACCCGGTTCGATGTTGAGACAGCCAGTTCCGGCTTGCAGGCGTTGGAAATTTGCCGTGAGCGCTTGCCAGATCTCGTGTTGCTGGATGTCGTCATGCCTGACATGGACGGCTATGAAACTTGCCGTAGATTACGCGAGTTTACCGATATCCCGATCATCTTTGCCACCTCTAATGAGTCATTGGACGAGCATTTGATTGCTTTCGACTCAGGTGGCGATGACATCATCACCAAGCCAGTGGCTAAAGAAATATTGCTGCGCAAGGTGTCGCTCGCCATCATGCGAAAAAACTCACAGCATCAGTTGAAAAGCGAAAAAGATTCGCTTCATAGCATGGCGATGAATTTTCTGTCGGCCGTGGGTGAGAGCGGTGTATTGCAAAAATTCATGCAGGCCAGCCTGGCCTGTAATACGTCAACGGAATTGGGGCGGCAATTGCTGGCAGCAATCAGTGATTTTGGCTTGGAGAGCAGTCTGCTGATCCGTGCCAATGATGAGGTCACGATTCTGGCGTCCCATGGGACAGCCAGCGCAATTGAAGCTTCCGTTCTGGAGCAGGCGTCCAGCATGGGGCGGATATTCCAGTTCAAGCAGAAACTGGTGGTGAATTATGATCATGTCTCGGTGATCGTGAGTAACATGCCTCTGGACGAGTCGGAAAAGACGGGTCGTATTAGGGACAATATCACCATTCTTGCCGAAATGACGGACACCCTGTGTGGCAACGTCGCTATACGGCAGGCCTCCAGTGCTATGGCAGAACAGCTTCAGGTGGCCATGAGTACGGCTTTTTTCGAAACGGAGTTTTTACGCAAGCTGGGGCAAAGCACGCAGATAGATACCCGGTTGTTGTTGCAGGAATTGGTGGATCAGGTCGAGAAAACCTATGCCTGGCTGGGTACCAGTCGCGATCAGGAAGTGAGCATCAGCAAAGCCATGTATGCGTCCGTTGAAAAAATAATCAGCCTGTTGGAGTTAACCAGTTCAAAATCGGACGAAACGTTCGACAAGATTCAGGCCGCCCTGCGAGGTAGTGATGGCGCACAGGAGCCTGAATTGTTCTAGCTGTTTTGGCTATCGGAATGTCCACCCGTTTTCAGCAGGTATGCAGGATTTCATGTTGCGCCGCAATAGCCACATCCACCCCCGGGTCGATAGCATTGCGGCCACAGCGTACAATGTCGCCCTATGCAAACGCCGCGTGAACTGACTTCCTACCGACCTTACTGGGCCAGCCGCTTCGGACGGGCTCCATTCCTGCCGATTTCACGGGCTGAAATGGACACCTTAGGCTGGGACTCCTGTGACATCATTCTGGTGACGGGTGACGCCTACATCGACCATCCCAGCTTTGGTATGGCTCTGGTTGGGCGCCTGCTGGAGGCACAGGGCTTTCGAGTCGGCATCCTGGCCCAGCCTGACTGGCAATCGGCGGCAGCCTTCAAGGCATTGGGCAAGCCTAATCTGTATTTCGGCGTCACTGCCGGCAACATGGATTCCATGGTCAATCGCTATACTGCCGAGCGCAAGATTCGCTCGGATGATGCCTATACGCCAGGCGGCGAAGCTGGAAAACGCCCGGATCGCGCGGTTCTGGTTTACTCGCAGCGTTGCCGTGAGGCCTATTCCGAGGTGCCGGTAGTGATCGGCAGCATCGAGGCCAGCTTGCGTCGTATTGCCCATTACGATTACTGGTCTGATAAGGTCCGGCGCTCGGTGCTGGTGGATTCCAAGGCCGACATCCTGCTCTATGGCAATGCTGAGCGCGCACTGGTGGAATTGTCGCATCGCCTGGCCAAGGGCGAACCGGTACGTGAGATCACCGACCTGCGCGGTACCGCTTTCCTTCGCAAGGGCATCCCCCCGGATTGGCTGGAGGTGGCGTCCAGCAGCATGGACCGGCCCGGCCACGTCGAGCCGCATATCAATCCCTATGTCATGCAGATGGGCGAGGGGGCAGCCTGCGCCACTGACGCCAAGTTGGAACCCGGCGTCAAAGCGGTGCAGATCCATCGCAAGCCAAGGCTTGATCGCGCCCATCAGGTGGTGCGCCTGCCTTCCTATGAGGAAGTGTCGAAAGACCCGGTGCTGTACGCCCATGCCTCGCGCGTGTTGCATCTCGAATCCAATCCAGGCAATGCGCGCGCTCTGGTGCAGCGCCATGGCGACCGTGAGGTGTGGCTCAATCCGCCGCCGATTCCGCTGACGACAAAAGAGATGGATCATGTGTTCGGCCTGCCTTATGCGCGCGGCCCGCATCCGGCCTATGCCGGGGCCAAGATTCCGGCCTGGGACATGATCCGTTTTTCGGTCAACATCATGCGTGGCTGTTTTGGTGGATGCACCTTTTGTTCCATTACCGAGCACGAAGGCCGCATCATTCAGAGCCGTTCGGAGGAATCCATCCTGCACGAGATCGAGGAGATTCGCGACAAGGTGGAAGGTTTCACTGGCATCATCTCCGACCTCGGGGGGCCTACTGCCAACATGTACCGGCTGGCCTGCAAGGATGAAAAAATCGAAGCTTCCTGCCGCAAGCTGTCCTGCGTCTATCCGGACATCTGCGATAACCTTAATACCGATCACTCAGCGTTGATTCAGCTCTATCGCAAGGCCCGTCAGATTAAGGGCGTGAAGAAGATCCTGATCGGCTCAGGCCTGCGCTACGATCTGGCGGTGAGGTCCCCCGAGTACGTCAAGGAACTGGTGCAGCATCACGTTGGTGGATATTTGAAGATTGCGCCCGAGCATACCGAGCAGAACGTGCTGTCCAAGATGATGAAGCCGGGCATGGGGGCCTATGACAAATTCAAGCAGATGTTCGATAAGTTCTCGAAGGAAGCGGGCAAGGAGCAATACCTGATTCCGTATTTCATTGCCGCCCACCCGGGCACGACCGACACCGACATGCTGAATCTGGCGCTGTGGTTGAAGCGCAACAATTTCCGCCTGGATCAGGTACAGAATTTCACGCCGACGCCGATGGCGATGGCCACCGCCATGTATCACTCCGGCAAAAATCCGCTGCGCAAGGTGACTAAAGACAGCGAAGATGTGCCGATTCCTCGCGCCGCCGGCCAGCGCCGCCTGCATAAGGCCTTCCTGCGCTATCACGACCCCGCCAACTGGCCGTTGTTGCGGGAAGCCTTGAAGGCCATGGGGCGGATGGATTTGATTGGCAATGGCAAGAAGCACCTGATCCCGGAGTGGCAACCGCTCGGCACCGGTGTCGCGCCTAAAAAGACCGGTCATTTCCCGGCAGCAGGCAAGAAGCCCGCAGGCGAAGTCAAGGCCAGGGTGGGCGCTTACAAGAAACCAGCGCCCCGGCATTATTAGGCCCCGTCAGCCCATATAGCGTGTCAGTTGCAGGATGACGTCGTGCACATCACCCAGGACCCAAAGTTCGGCTATTTTCCCCTGGTCGAAGGTGAACACGGCGACACCATCCCATTTGATCTTGCCGTGGGTCGGTGCGTAGCCGAACAATTCGCCCTTGTGCACGCCTGAATACAACATGCGTGCGTACAGCTTGTTGTCCTCCGCCACCATGTCAATGATTTCGCAGCGATAATTGCCGAGTGCGCTGCGGATGAAATCCATGTACTGGATGAAGCCCTTATGGCCCCGGTGCTTGGGTCCCAGAGAGCCGCGAAAGCTGAAGTCCTCTGACAACAGTTCGGGAATGATGGATTTCTCGTCATTGTTCCAGATGGCGTCGTAGAATTTCCGAACGGCTTCTTTATGATTTTGCATGACGTGACCGCCGTCAGTTTTTGGGGATTGGACATATTCTGCCACGAAAGGCGGATGGTTCGAAAGTTGCACTCGCGGCGGCGGGTGGCCGCAGATTAAAACCGTTCCTTCTCGCCCAGATAGCGCCACTGTCCGACCGGCAGGTCCGACAGTGAAATCTGTCCGATACGCACGCGCTTGAGTCCAACCACTTCCAGTCCGACCAGTTCACACATACGGCGGATCTGGCGTTTCTTGCCTTCGCGCAGCACGAAGCGCAACTGGTCTTCATTGGCCCAACTCACCTTGGCCGGTCGCAATGGCACATCGTCCAGCGACAGGCCGTGGTTCAGCATGCGCATGCCACGATCCGACAGTGTGCCCGTCACCCGCACCAGGTATTCCTTTTCGATCTTGGATTCATCGCCGATCAGGAGTTTTGCAATGCGGCCATCCTGCGTCATTACCAACAGGCCGGTGGAATCGATGTCCAGTCGACCGGCGGGGGCAAGGCCCTTGAAATGACTGGGGGAAAAGCGGAGCGGTGATTTGTCACCAGAGAAGCGCGAGGCCGCGTTGATCAGGGACACCGCCGGCAAGTAACCATCTTCCGCCTGAGCCGAGACATAGGCCATGGGCTTATGCAACAGGATGGTGACACGTGCCTGCTGCTGCACCTGTGCGCCCTTTGCCAGCGTGATGGTCTGGTTGGGGAAGATACGGGTGCCGAGTTCGCTGATGGCAACGCCATCAACCAGAACCAGCCCCTGCTCAATGTAGCTGTCCGCCTCGCGGCGTGAGCAAATACCCTGTTCGGACATGACTTTTGAAAGACGTACTTTTTCCATCAGGCTATTTTACTCTGTGCTTTTAGCAGACGGCCATTCATTTTTTCGCTTCCCCCCAAAAAAATTTTCAAAGGGAAAAACGGCACCGAAGACCGATGCCGTTGCTTACAACACCCTAGATTCCGCTGTCCTTGTGGTCAGTCAATCTTGGGAAATCGGCTCTCGCGGGCGCGAACCAATCCACCTTTCCGCTTCGTCTTGATGGATGAAAATTCGCCGTTCAATTTTGAGCGGCGTTAAGCGCCCCGCTTTCATTTCGGCATAAGCTTTCGTCCGGCTGATGCCTAGCTGATGGCTTCCACGGAAGCGGGTGGCTGTCCTTTGAAACAGTCGACTACGGCCTGTACTGCCGCCGTTTGATAGGCCTGCGTTTTGAATTTGAGTTTCATTTTTCTCTGCTATCTCTCTGCATTACTCTATTTTTCTCTGCAATTTTGTGGAGCGCGAAAGCCGTTTTGCACTCTACAACAGCCACCCTTTTCGTGCTCTCTCTCTCTCTCTCTCTCTCTCTGCAAATTCATTTGCAGAGAGATGTAACCCATTGAGTCATAAGTGTTAGATAAAAAAGTTTCTCTGCAAGTTTCTATTTTTTCTCTGCGAGCCTCTTTGCAAGATGCCAACAGGGCGCTGAATCCGAGCCAGTATTCACAATCACGTCTCGACGGCGAAGTTTCGTTATCAGATTGCTGATCTTGTTGTACTTTTGCTCATCCGTAACCTCGTTGGCGACAAACGTTGGCGAGGTGAAGATGAAATTCAGCTCTTCAACTTTCTCCAATTCGGCCTTGAGCGCCTCGAACGCGTACATCGAAAAGCAGGAGGCCGCGATCTTCAAGCGGGCACCTGGCTTGATCGTCTGTTTCAAGTCGTCGCCGAGCAGGCGGTTAATGTTGTCGATAAGTTCCATCGGAAACCTTATACGGCTGCATGCAGCGTGATTGGAGATATTTTTACGCAATACATGCGCCAAAAATATTCTCGCTTTGATTTACTCGAATTCATTATGAGTAAGCTGCAATCGTGTTGTCATCCCGCGTCAGCAGATGCATCAGCTTCGGATGAATAAATAGCTTGTCGCGCCCGACGGTTCTTTCTTCCAGCACCCCAATTTCAACGAGTTGCTTGAGATAGCGCGAAGCCGCTTGGCGGCCGGCGATGTCTCTCTCTACGAGATTTTGAATTCGGCAGTACGGCAGGTCAAAGATCAAATCGACCAGCTCGCGGCTATAGATTTTCGGTGCAGCCTGTTTTACATGCGTGATGGTCAATGCTGACAGATTGCGGATCGCTGAAATCTTGGTCGTCGTCCAACGCGCCGTATCCTCAATGCCTACAAGCAAATAGATAATCCACGGCTCCCATGCTTGGCTGCGCGTGATGTCCAGCAGCAGCCGGTAGTATTCGGCTTTGTTCTTGATGATGTGGCGGCTGAGATAAAGAATCGGTAGCGTCAGCAAGTCTTCCTGAATCAAAAACAGACTGTTCAGAATGCGCCCGGTGCGACCATTGCCATCGGTGAAGGGGTGGATTGCCTCGAACTGGTAATGCCCAACCGCCATACGGATCAAAGGATCGATATCGCGCTGTTCATGAAGATAGCGTTCCCAGTTGGCGAGTTTTGTCCTCAGCAAATCTTCACCGACAGGCGGGGTGTAGATCACTTCTCCGGTTGCTTGATTGGCGAGTGCCGTTCCCGGCACGCGCCTGACCTGCATCTCGATGCCCTTGATACGTGAGCAAACCTGTTCCGCCGTGCGAGTGTTCAATGGGAATTGCTTGAGTGCCCGATACCCTTCCAGTAGTGCGCTACTGTGACGCAATGCTTCGCGGGTGGCGGGATCGGCATGCTCCCCGGCGCTCTGGTACTGAAAAAGCCGGTCTGTGGTGGTGACGATGTTCTCGATTTCCGAGCTGGCTTGTGCTTCCAGTAGTGGCAGCGCATTGATCAGGACACCCTGATTTGGAATCAATTCCGCTGCCTGTTTCAGTTCTGCCAAGGCTGCGCGCGCAGCAATGCACTGCTTGAGTACTGGGCGCGTTTCAACCTCTGCGGCTGGCGGCAAAGGGGGCAAGTCGTTATAGGGCTGGTCTGGACGCCAATCGGTCATGATTCAATTTTACAAGTTTTGCGACACATGCCGAGTTTATGTCGCTGGCGACAACAGGTCAATAAAATATGTTGCGATTTCGTTGCAATCGCAACATATTCAATGATATTTGTTGCAGTATGTAGAAGCCTACCTATCCCTTTGACTTCTTAATGCTGCCTACCCCATGATCCGCATGGAGGACGGTGAAACTCTTTAAGCTGCTAGACGCTCGATCTTGGACACTTCGCCCTTGAGAGTTTTCTCTGCGTTCCACAGTTCATAGTTTGATTGCAGAAGCATCCAAGACTCTGCGCTGCCACCTAATGCCGCTGCCAGCCTGACAGCCATGCTTGCGCTGATCCCGCTCTTACCATTAAGCACGTTGGACAAGGCCACGCGGGTTACGCCAATACGCTTGGCAAAGTCTGTCACGGTGACTTCAGAGTCCGTAAATACGCCGTCCCTTAATACTGCGCCCGGGTGTGGCGGGTTGTGCATTCTGCTCATGTTCAATACCTCTAGTGGTAGTCCTGATAATTCACGATGACAGCATCGCCATTTTTAAAAGTGAAAGTCAGACGCCAGTTGCCATTAACTGAAACCGCCCAATGCCCTGCATGGTCGCCCGATAACTGGTGCAACTTCCAGCCGGGCAATCGCATATCTTCCTGATCCTTCGCCGTATCTAGCTTGGCTAGTTGAACTTGCAATCTGTTTGCATGCGCTGGTTGTATGCCTGCCTTGCTTCCGGTGTAGAAGAAGGCTTCAAGCCCTTTATGTTTGAATGACTGTATCACGGCATCTATTATATAGCGTCAATTGTCACTTGTCATATAATTGATGGGGTTCAGTTATGCAGCTTTGCCATGTATCGGAATAACTTTTGATTCGCCATTCTTCCATGCGTCCAGCATGTCGGCCCATTGCTGCATCATCTTGGCGCGATCAGCCATGTGCTCGGCGTGGTTGTACGTGCGGCGTACAGTATTGGGTTCGGTGTGGGCTAGTTGGCGCTCGATCCAGTCTGAGGGGTAGCCCATCTCATTAAGTCTGGTGCTGCCTGTTGTGCGCGTGGCGTGGGGGCTGAATCTCCCTGACCAACCAAGTACATGCAGGGCTTGCCGAAGCGAAGCTAGGGCCATAGGCTTGGATCGATCATCGCGTCCGGGGAATACGTGGGCATTCTTTCCGGTAATGCCGTGCAGCGCTTGCAGCATCTCAACGGCTTGAGTAGGTAGCGGCATAGTATGCTCTTTGCGGTTTTTCATCCGCTCGGCTGGAATGCGCCAGATTGCAGCATCAAGATCGAACTCTGACCATTGAGCCTCGACAGCTTCGCTCGGGCGGCATAGAGCCATCCACATTAGGCGAAATGCAGCGATTGTTTCATGCCGTCCTCCATGGCCCTCGAAGTCACGAAGCAATGTTCCGATTTCTGCGACTTCTAGGGGGCGCTTGTGCTGGGTTTTGTTCTTTGGCAGGGCTTCGCTCCATTGGTGAACAGGATTTGAGTCGGCACGAAAAGTCTCAGTAGCAAGCTCAAAAATCCTAAACATGGTGCGTTTTGCTTCCGCCATGACGGATGGCCCGTTCTTGTCGGATGCCTTCTTTAGAATGTCGAGAATGACGGATGGCGAAATCTGCTTTATAGGTAATTTCCCGATGGTTGGAAATACAACCCGCTCAAGCATGTCTAGCCGGCGTGCCTTGGTTACATCTTCCCAATCCTTCAGGGCTAGCCATTCATTCGCTACGGCCTCGAATGTCGTGGCGCTTTCCTGTTCGCGCTTGATGCGCTCAAGCTGCCGGTTGTGGGCCGGGTTGATTCCCTGCTTGACCAGCGACCGTGCCTTGATGCGTTCGTCCCGCGCCTCGGCCACGGTAAAGCGCCGACCATCTTTTCTTATCTTGGCAGCTTCTGGAGTTTCACCTGTTGGTGCACTGACATAATCGCCAATGGCAAACATGCTTTCCTTGCCGCCTAGTTCAAACCTGTAGCGCCATGCCTTCCCTCCGTTTGTCTTAACTTCAAGATATAGGCCGTTGCCGTCTGGCAGTTTGTAGGACTTGTCTTTGGGTTTGGCCGTGCGGCATTGGGTATCGGTAAGCATCGCATTCTCCGGTTTTTTAGCCGTACCCGGTACAATTCTGTGCGGGTATGAACCTATACCCGGTTTAATAATGGATGACAAGGCATGATGTGAGACGGTAAGAACGAAGAAGCCCAGCATTTGCCGGGCTTACGTGGGTATTTTGAGGTGGTGTGATATGTTGTGAAACGATTGGCTTTGTTAGACGTTAAACAGGAAATTCAATACGTCGCCATCCTGCACCACGTATTCCTTGCCTTCGGCCCGCATTTTGCCTGCTTCCTTGGCACCTTGTTCGCCGCTATAGGTGACGAAGTCGGTGTAGGCGATGGTCTGGGCGCGGATGAAGCCTTTTTCAAAATCGGTATGAATGACGCCTGCGGCTTGCGGCGCGGTGTCGCCCTTGTGGATGGTCCAGGCACGCACTTCCTTGACGCCTGCCGTGAAGTAGGTCTGCAGTCCCAGCAGGTCATAGGTGGCGCGAATGACTCGGTTAAGGCCGGGTTCTTCCAGCTTCATTTCCTCGAGGAACATGGCCTTGTCCTCTTCCTCCAGATCGGCAATTTCGGACTCGATCTTGGCGCAGATGGACACCACCGGTGCACCTTCTATTTTGGCCATGTTGATGACCTGATCCAGCAACGGGTTGTGCTCGAAACCGTGCTCATCCACATTGGCGAGGTACATCACCGGCTTGACGGTGAGCAGGCACAACGGTTTCAGCAAAAACAGCTGGTCCGTGTCCAGTCCCAGAGTACGTACCGGCTTGCCCTGATCCAATTGTTTCTGAACTTTTTCCAACACGCTGCACAGGGCGAGTGCATCCTTGTCGCCGGATTTGGCCTTTTTCTGCTCACGGCTCATGGCGCGCTCTACCGTTTCCATGTCGGCCAGCGCCAGTTCGGTATTGATGATTTCAACATCGGACAAGGGATCGACCTTGCCTGAAACATGCACGATGTTGCCGTCATCGAAGCAGCGCACGACGTGAGCGATGGCATCGGTTTCGCGGATGTTGGCGAGAAACTTGTTGCCGAGGCCTTCGCCCTTGGAGGCCCCCGCCACGAGCCCAGCGATGTCCACGAATTCAACGATGGCATGCTGTACCCTCTGTGGCTTGACAATGGCAGAAAGCCCATCCAGTCGGCGGTCCGGCACTTCGACAATGCCGACATTGGGCTCGATGGTGCAGAAAGGGTAGTTCGCCGCCTCAATCCCGGCCTGAGTGATGGCATTGAACAGTGTTGACTTGCCGACATTGGGGAGTCCTACGATTCCGCACTTCATGACTTGTGTTCCTTATAAATATCAATGCACTAACGTTGCCTGTCGTTGACATTTTGAAGTGTCAGACTATCCGTTCGATCATGCCCGTTGTTTAGTGAATGGCAGCGAAACCGGAGCGCCTCTTCAACGGGACTCGCTAACTTTGAAAAGCCGTGATTGTAACCCTGCCCTAAGCGTGGCTCCAAAGGCTTTCTGATGGTGGTTAAGTGATCGGTAGCAAAGCTTAACGCATAGCTCGAGCGAAGTCCTCAGATGGGTCATGACTTAAAAGGTAATTTTGATGTAACAGTTACATGCTTTTAAATTTTATAACAGAAGGGTATCGTCCTCATCTTCCTGTTGCTTGGCCGTTGTTCTGGCATCGTTGATCACGAACAGGCACTAAGGTTGAAGCGAAAAATTTTGTCTTTTCTTTGGAGTTTTACAAAGTTTTGAAATGGCAGATAAAACTTGCTGTATTTGATTGAAAAGTAGCAGACGTAACCCATGAAAATAGTATTGACAATGACCATCGCCACCCTATATTTTTTGGCCATGTTTAAAATGATCAGGGCGGCAAGGCGCCGTGAGTGATCATTTGACGCTTTTTATCGGGATGTCTGAGCGGGAAGCCTTGGCCAGACTCAAGTTGATTTTGATCGTTGATGGTTTGGCAGCCAGCATGGTAGCGTCCTTAGTTTTGTGGTTTATCTGGAAATAGGGGATGTGAAGCTGATATCTCAGCCATGAGAGCGATTACAGTATAATTACTAAAGGGGGAGTTTAAAAGTTTGAATTCCTGCGCAATCATTTTTTAAAATACACCTGCATAAATTACCTAAAGGTATCTACGCTGTGAATAAACAACATCGCGGCTTCACTCTGCTTGAGTTGCTCGTCGTTCTTGTGATCATCGGACTACTGGCAAGCTATGTCGGGCCCCGTTACTTTGCCCAGATTGGAAAATCGGAAACCAAGGCGGCCCGTGCCCAAATCGATGCACTGGAGAAGGCGCTTGATCAATATCGACTGGATGCCGGTCATTATCCAACTACCGAGCAGGGCCTGCCGGCCCTTAATGTCAATCCTGGCAATGAACCGCGCTGGGGTGGCCCTTATCTCAAGAAAAATGTCCCCCCCGACCCTTGGGGCAAGGCGTATTTTTACCGGTATCCGGGTGAGCATTCTGAATTTGATCTCTTTTCCTATGGCAAGGATGGACAGCCAGGTGGAACCGGCGATGCTGCCGATGTGACCAATTGGTAATTGGCCGCAGTTTTCAGATTTTCTTGCAAGTATAAGAACATGAATTTTCTGGTCAGAGGGCTGAACACCGCCGGGCGTTATGTCAGCTTGGAATTGTCAGCTACGTCGCCTCAAGAGGCCGGGCGTATTGGTGCAGAGCGCGGGTTGCGAGTGTTGGATGTAGCACCTCTGCAACAAGGCTTGGCTGAATTCTTGAAGTTCAGCGGCAAACGCAAGTTCTCTTTGCTCTTGTTCAACAAGGAACTGCTGGCCTTGCTTGAAGCTGGGCTGTCTATTGTTGAGGCGCTGGAAACTCTGATCGAGAAGGAAACGAGGGATGAGAGCCGCTATGTGCTGGCCTCGGTCCATTCCGGTCTGCATGATGGGCGTACGCTGTCCGCTGCGCTTGAGACTCAGTCTGATGTTTTTCCCGATCTTTATGTTTCCATGATTCGCGCCAGTGAGCGTAGCGGCAGCCTTGCCGAATCGTTGAGTCGCTATATCGCCTACCAGATGCAAGTCTATGAGATGCGAAAAAAAGTGATCTCAGCATCAATCTATCCGCTGTTGCTGATCGGGGTTGGTGGCATGGTGGTGCTGTTTCTTCTCGTTTACGTGATTCCGAAATTCAGCCATATTTATGCGGATTCCGGGCGGGAATTGCCGACGGCATCATGGTTGTTGATGCGATGGGGGGAACTTATTGAGCAGCATGGCATGCTCATTTTCGGTATCTTCGGGACGTTACTGGCCACAGCTATTTTCGCCTTCACACGCCCGGGTTTCAGGGGCTGGCTTCGAGAGTTGCTATGGCAATTACCCGTTATCGGAGAAAAGATGCGGGTATTCCAGCTTTCTCGTTTCTACCGGACCATGGGAATGCTGGTGACTGCGGGGAACTCCATGATGTCGTCGTTGGATCAGGTCAGCAGCCTGCTTGATGTGCGCTTGCAGGCCAGGCTGGCAGACACCAAGAATCAGGTTCGTGCCGGCAAGCCGTTGTCCCAGTCGGCGGAGATCAGTGGTTTGACCACGCCGGTGGCAGCACGACTGCTGCGCGTTGGCGAGCGCACCGGGCAAATGGGAAAAATGATGAATCATATTGCGGATTTTCATGATGAAGAACTCAATCGCTGGATCGAGTGGGCGAGCAGACTTTTTGAGCCGATTCTGATGGCCGCTATTGGCATCATCGTGGGGACTATTGTTGTGCTGATGTATATGCCAATTTTTGAACTGGCCGGGAATATTCAATAAATGAGTGCGATGTCTGAGATAAATTTTGATCCGGCTATTCTGGTCAAGGCCCGGAATGTGGTCAGCCTGAGTAAACGCAGCCTGATTACCGTGCTTGAGGAGTTGACCGGCCTTGATCAGCCAGGCTTCATGGGCTGGATTGCTACGGTGTCCGGTTACGCCGTGGCCTCCATGGACGAGTTGCATGCCTGGCAGCCTGACTTTGATATGCTTCCCTTCGCTGAGTGTCTGCAGCGCGAATGTCTGGTGATGCGCACCGGGGGCGGTCAACTGATTCTGGTCATTGCAGACCCTTTCAACGATATTCTGCGAGACTGGGCCTGGGTGAGGATACCGCAGCGTTTCGATTTTAGATTGGCACATCTATCGGATCTCCAGGCTTATTTTGCTCGTCAGGAAGATTCGCAGCAGGCGATGGAGAGCTGGTCAGGCGGCGATGAGCTGCAGTCATCGACGGAGGAGGATGGCGAGGTCATTTCACTGAAGTCAATCTCGGAAGATGCCAGTGAAGTGGTGCGATTGGTGCATTCAACCCTTTACGACGCACTGAAAATTGGAGTCAGCGACATCCATCTGGAGACCGGACCGCAAGGACTGGTCATCAAGTACCGCATCGATGGCGCCTTGTCGCAGATTGGTGCAATTCAGGGCGTTGAAACGGCAGAGCAGGTTATCTCGAGGATCAAGGTGATGTCTGATCTGGACATCTCAGAGCGACGCATCCCGCAAGATGGACGATTCAAGGTCCATGCCAGTGGCCGCGCAGTGGATTTTCGGGTGTCAATCATGCCCAGCATCTTCGGCGAGGATGCCGTCTTGCGTATCCTCGACAAGGCGTCGCTGACCAAGCAACTGCAGGGATTGAAGTTGGACACGCTGGGCTTCGATGCCGCCACCATGGTGACACTGCGCCGCCTCAGTCGCGAGCCCTACGGCATGTTGCTGGTGACGGGACCCACCGGCTCAGGTAAAACCACGACCCTGTATGCGGCGATTTCGGAGATTAATAACGGCCAGGACAAGATCATCACGATCGAAGATCCGGTGGAATACCAGTTGCCGGGGATATTGCAAATTCCAGTCAATGAGAAGAAAGGGCTGACCTTTGCGCGCGGTTTGCGTTCCATTTTGCGCCACGACCCCGACAAGATCATGGTGGGTGAAATTCGGGATGCCGAAACCGCACAAATCGCCATTCAGTCAGCGCTGACCGGTCACCTGGTTTTTACGACGGTGCACGCTAACAATGTGTTTGATGTGCTTGGCCGTTTCATGCACATGGGCGTCGATCCCTACAGTTTCGTCTCGGCATTGAATGGCATCCTTGCGCAACGACTGGTCCGTATTAACTGCCCTGAATGCACGATACCGTATGCTCCTGACAGGCAATTGCTGGAAGAGTCAGGTTTGAAGCTCATGGATTTGGCCGACTTTGATTTTCGTGCTGGCCGGGGATGCGGAAAATGTCGTGGAACGGGCTTCCGTGGGCGCAAGGCTATTTCTGAAGTGCTGATATTGAACGACGAGTTGCGGGAGATGATCATAGGGCGGCAATCGATTCGCGCCATCAAGGAAGCGGCGAGCCGGCAGAATACGCGCTTTTTGAGAGAATCCGCACTCGGGCTGGTAAAATCCGGCGAAACTACATTGCAGGAAATCAACCGTGTCACTTTTATTTCCTGAAAAAATACGCATCGGACTCGGCTTATCCTATGCGGTCCTGGCAAAGACCAAAGGAGCGCAGGTCACCGAATGGAAGATGGAATGTTGGGATCACGCACCCTCCTGGCAGCCGGCACTGGATGCCGCGTGCGGTTGGCTGGCTACGACGCGATCAGGTCCTGTGCGCGTCTCTGTCGTGCTGTCGGCCGCTATTGCGCCGCTTTGTTTGCAGCCATGGCGAGATGACATGCAGCAGGCGAACCAGCAAGGCCTTCTGACCATGGCCCGTTTTCGCGAAATATATAGCGAGGCTAAATTGCAGTGGAAATTTTCCGTCGATGATACGGGCTTTGGCGAGCCCTGGCTTGCCAGTGCCACCGATGACGCCTTATTGAAGGCATTGAATACCGAAATTGAGATTGCCGGTGGCAAGCTGACTTCCGTACAGCCATGCGCCGTTTCAGTGCTTAATGCCGTCATCCGTCGCATCAAGTTATCTGGTTTCTGGCTGCTGATTCCTGATCAGGAACGACTGACAGTGCTTTATCTGCAAAATCACAATCCGATTCTTGTCCAGTGCCTGCCACTCCAGGCGGTCAGGCAGGGCAGCCTGCGGGAGCACCTGCTGCGTGAGATGCGCCTGGCCGGTTTGGCAGATGATGTCAAAAATATTTTTATGGCAACGTCCGGCAAACTGGACGAGTCGCTGCAGGGCCAATTTAGCAGGATAGATCCCGGATGGCGCATGGACTTGCCAGTCGCGAGCAGCGCGCCTCTGCATCTCCTGGGAGGTGCGTAATGAGGAAGGTATGGATCGATTTCAAGCAGCCCATATCACCAACTGTGCGTGTGTTGCGGGCCTTGTTTTTTTCAATTGGGCTGGCGGGCTTGTGTTACAGCCTCTACGCTTATCATCTCGTCGATGCCGAAAGAAACGCGCTTTCATGGGAATTGCAAAGTCTGGGCCGCAGTGACAGGCAGCAGTCCCCGCTCTCCCATGCCGGGGCCAGTCCTGGCCAGACGGTAGAAACATTAAAGCCCGCCAATGACGTGCTTGCCCGCCTTAACTTGCCGTGGGAAACGATTTTTTCCGGGCTTGAAAAAACGCTGACACCGGATGTCGGCTTGCTGTCCTTGCAGCCCGATCCCGGCAAGGCTGCGATCACGATCAAGGCCAGGGCGAAAGATATGACGGCCGCTTTTGATTATCTGGAGCGCCTGCAGGCGACCAAGCGTTTCGTCGGAGCTCATTTGTTGAGTCAGGATTTTCTTGGAGATGAGGAACACTTGCCTTTGGAATTCACCCTCACTGCCAATTGGGTGGAGCATCCATGAACAGATTAAGCTGGGAGTTGCGCCGCCTGGTCGGCAACCTGGGCTTGGCAGGGGGTGTGGGTCTGTTGATGTTGATTGTGGGTCTGGTCGTTCATTTAAGCATGAGCAGGGCTGCCATGGACGAGATCGTTGCCCAAAAGAGCGAGCTTTCAAAGTTGCGCACAACGACTCAAACGCACAGGCGCTATCGGCCTGAAGAGGATTTGACGCAGTTTTATGACTTTTTTCCAACCAAGGATCATCTGATCAGTCAGTTGCGAACGGTGAACGATCTTGCCGACGGCTATGATATCGTTCCTGAGCATGTCGATTACAAGTACACGCGTCTCTCCGGTACCCCGTTATGGCGCTACCAAATCAACATTCCTCTGGTCACCGATTACGTAACGCTACGCCTTTATGTTTCCGATCTGCTGGCTCAGTTGCCCAATGCCGCCCTGGAAGATATTGAAATGTCGCGCCAGGATGCCGGATCAGATCAGTTGGAAATTAAACTCAATTTGACGCTTTATTTCCAAGACAAAAAATGAGCGACAAGAATAATAAAACACGATGGCTGATTGCCGCTGCCGCCTTGGCTACATTGCTTGCGGCAATTTTTGCCCCCTCCCCGGAGGAGGGTGTGATTGCGCCGCGCCGGCACGATACGGCTGGCAGGACTGAAGGCCCGATGCCTCCAGATCTGGAATCAGTAAAGACAGGGTTAATTCCGCTCAAGCGCGGGGAATCGGAAGACATGCCTGGTGCCCTGTTCTCGGTCAACTTGCCTCCGCCTCCGCCTCCGCCACCAAAGGTTAACTTGGTACCGGTCGCGCCGCCTTTACCTTATACCTATGCGGGGAAAATGTTTGACGGCAGTCAACTATCGGTTTTTCTGAACCGGGAAGAAAAGCCATACATCATCAAAGTGGGTGATGTGCTGGATGGAATGTATGCTGTGAAATCAATCAGTTCGTCCAGGATTGAATTGGTTTATCTTCCGCTCAATCAAATACAAGTTTTGAATATTGGAGCAAACCCATGAGTTTGTCTGGATTGAAGTTTTATTTTTTATGCCTGGCTTTTCCCTTGCTGCTGGATGGTTGCGTGAGCGACGAGTGGTTGATGCGCAAAGATGGGTCGGCTGGCAGCCTTGAAGCAGCCACCAAACGGATGGAACAGCACCCGCAGGATACGGCCGCGCGCGCGCAGCAACTCGATGCGGGCTACGCAAGACTTAACCAGTTACTGGCAGCGGCCGATGAGGCTCGGAAGTCAGGCAGTTTTGATGCGGCACGACAAGCTTATGAGGAAGTCCTGAAGCTGCAAGCCAACAATCAGCGCGCCCTGGACGGGCTGGGCTTGATCGAAAGCCAATCCAGGCATCAGGGTATCATCGCCGAGGCTCAATTATTATTTGATGCAGGTAATGATGAAGGTGCGCGTAGCAAGGTGCGTCCGGTATTGATTGAAGACCCGATGAACCGTGAGGCGCGAACCTTGATGCAGGCCATCGAGGCCAAGGCCTACAAAGACCAGATCACGCCGCATAAATTGAAGTTTGCCGGCAACAAGACCGTCACGCTTGAATTCCGGGATACCAGTATCGTCAGTATTTTCGAGATCATTTCCAAAACCAGCAAAATCAATTTTGTGCTGGACCCTACCATCCGGCCTGACCTGAAGGCGACCATTTTTGTTAAAGATGCCTCTGTCGAGGAGGTGATCGACTTCATTCTGATGATGCATCAGATGGGTCGGAAAACGCTGACCGACAATTCCCTCCTGATCTTCCCGCAAGGCCGCGCCAACCTGTATGAGGATCTGACGCTGCGTACCTATTACCTGAACCATGCGGATGCCAAGGATGTTGCTAACTATGTGCGTGCCATGGCAACACCCAAGGAACTCTATGTCGATGACAAGCTGAATATGATCAGCCTCAAGGTGCCGTTCGAGCAACTGGAGATGGTCGAGAAATTGATCGCCGAGACCGACGTGCCCAATCCCGAGGTCGTTATTGATGTGGAAGTGCTGCAAGTCAGCAAGTCACGCGTGACGAATATCGGGGTCACCTATCCTAACAGCCTGACTCTACTAGGCGCTACCGGCGCTACTGGCTCTGCTACGGGGGCAGGGCTGACTCTGAACAGTCTGACCAACATTAACAGCAATAGAGTCGGCATCTCGCCGACGCCTGTGATCAATTTGTTGCGCAATGATGGCGACACCACCTTGCTCGCGAACCCGAAGATCCGGGTCATCAGTCGGGAGAAAGCCAGAATTCTGATCGGAGACAAGATTCCCATCATCAACACCACTGTGGCGTCTGGTAGCAATTTTGCCAGCACTTCGGCAAATTATCTTGATGTGGGTTTGAAACTGGAAGTCGAGCCTCGCGTCATGCTCAATGACAATGTCTCGATCCGGCTCAATCTCGAAGTCAGCAGCGTGACCTCCGCCGCAACCGCGCAGTATCCGACGGTGGGGACTCGAAACGCCTCTACCATGCTGATGCTGGCCGATAATGAAACCCAGATACTGGCCGGCTTGATCAACGATTCAGAATCAAAGAACTCGGCTCAGGTGCCAGGCCTGTCAGACCTCCCTTTGGTCGGCCGGTTGTTTGGCAATCATTCACGTGATAAGGAGCAGAGTGAGATCGTGCTGCTCATCACCCCGCATGTGGTACGCAACCTGTTGCGGCCGGAAGCCGCCAATGCGGAATTTTATGGTGGCAGGGGCGGGCGCCCCGGTGGCCCCATCAACATCAATCCGATGGCCATTTTCCAGCAATTCGGCGGTCTGCCGCCTCAGCAGCCGGCGGCAGCGCCAGCGGCAGCAGCGCCAGCTTCAGCGCCGGCTGCGGCAACGCCCATGCCCGGGCAACCGCAACCACTGGGCTTGCCCTTCGGGATGCACTGAGTCGTATCATGACGCTTGCCAATTGCGCGCATCGGGGATTTTCCCTGATCGAGTTGTTGATCACGATGACCATTCTCGGGCTGCTGGCAAGCTTGGCAGCGCCTCCACTCGAAATGGCGGTAAAGCGTCACAAGGAACAGGAATTGCACACCGCGTTGCGTGAAATACGGGAGGCGATCGATGCCTACAAGCGCGCCGTGGATGAGGGAAAAGTCACGCGCATGGCGGACGAGTCCGGCTATCCGCCGAACCTGTCGGTGCTCTATCTCGGTGTTCCCGATGCAAAAGACCCGAACAAGAAAAAGAAGATTTTGTTCCTGCGCAGGATGCCGCGCGACCCGTTCTATCCCGATGCCACCGTGGACGCCAGCGGAACCTGGGGCAAGCGCAGTTATGACAGTGATTACGACAAGCCTCAGGCGGGGAAAGATGTGTTCGATGTTTATTCGCTTTCTCCCGAAACAGCACTAAACGGCAGCCTTTATCGTGAATGGTGAGAGCATGATGGCGCGACGCAAAAATTCCGGATTCACCATGATAGAACTGCTGGTCGTGATGGCAATCATGGCCACACTGCTCGCCCTTGTTTCGCCCCGCTACTTTCGGAGTCTGGAGATTTCGAAGGAGGTAGCATTGAAACAGGATCTGTCCGTCATGAGGGAAGTCATCACGCAGTTTCATGCCGATAAAGGACGCTACCCTGCAAGCCTCGACGAACTGGTACAGCAGCGCTATCTGAAAGCCATTCCGATTGACCCTGTGACAGGATCTGGCGCAACCTGGCTTGCCACCTCTCCACCGGATGTTCCAACCGGCGGGCTTTATGACATCCGGAGTGGCGCGGAAGGCAATACCTCGGAGGGCATCCCCTACGGTGGACTCTAGGGACAAAGCCTCCGGACATGCCAATGGTTATACCTATCTGGGTGTATTGTTTCTCATGGCACTAATGGCACTTAGCCTGACGGGTGCCAGTACGTTATGGGAAATCGAGCAACGGCGTGAAAAAGAACGGGAACTGGTTTTTATCGGCAGACAGTATGTCGCCGCCATTGGCAGCTATTACAACGCCGCCTCCGGTGGCGACAAGCTCTACCCGCCTAATCTTGAAGAGTTGCTGAGAGACAGCCGGTATCCCAACGTCAAGCGTCACTTGCGGAAACCCTGGCGTGATCCCATGACCGGAACCGCCAATTGGGGCCTGGTCATGGATCCGCAAGGTCGTGTCATGGGCGTCCACAGCCTGGCCATGGGCATACCCATTAAACAAAAAGGCTTTGGCAATCTGGAAGCCGCGCTCGCCGATAAATCAAGCTATCGGGATTGGGTATTCATTTATAACGAGTCCATGGGCAAGAAACCATAGATTTCAGATTCAGCTTATAACGCTATGTAACAGTTTCACGCTTGCATTTTTGGAAATTAATTGCTAGCCTAATACTCATCAGGTCATTGAGTTTAAGAATCTCAAGAATGGGTGCTGTGTTTGATGACCTGCATATCCGGACATTTCTTTAACGATGGGAGTCTTAGAATGAAATTCAAGAAAATCGCATTAATTACGGCATCTGTTTTTTGTGGCATTGCATCACAGCAAGCCTTGGCCGCGTGTTCCGATGTGACGCGCACGCAATTGGTTGCTGCAGCGGCTACTGCTGCTGCTGCCAATACTGGCGGTTATGGTTTGGGCATGTGGGTGACGTTTGTGGATGAAGCCGGCGCAATCTGCAACATCGTTACTTCAGGGTATGAAACTGGTGGTGGCGCAGGCAGCGGTGCCGGTGTATTTAGAAACAAGGCCGGCGAGCCAATCGGTAATACGCAGTGGTTGGGTAGCCGCGTGATTTCCGCCCAGAAGGCCAACACGGCCAATGCCTTCAGCGTCGATGATTATGCAATTTCTACCGCCAATCTTTATACCGCTGTGGCGTCCGGCAGCTTGTTTGGCCTGCAGCACAGCAATCCGGTTGATGCCAGTCGCGCCTATCAGGGCACAGCTGCCAACTTCGGCACTGCTACGGATCCACTGGTCGGACAGAATATTGGTGGTGTGAATGTGTTCGGTGGTGGTCTCGCTTTGTACAGCAGCAGCGGAAAAAAGGTTGGAGCCATTGGCGTTTCCGGCGACACCTCTTGCCGTGACCATGCGTTTGCCTGGGAAGTGCGTGATGCGCTTAGCTTGAATACTTTCCCAGCTGCCGGCGGCATTACCACTTTCAACGCTCAACCTCTTGCATCAGCAAGTGTTGGCGCAGCATTGAAGACTACGACTGGTTCTGCAGCCAAGGGTGACGAGCTGATTTTTGATGTGACCAATACTGGCAATTTGCTGACGGCCATTTTGGGGAACGCGTCGGTTGTTAATAACGTGACTGCTGGTACCGGCGGCGCAGCTGCAAAGGCTTATTGGGCCGGTTGGTCACAACCAGCATGCCCAAATGTTGTTCTTCATCGCAGCTACATCGCAATTCAGTAATAATTTTAACGCATGACAAAAAACGCGCTTCGGCGCGTTTTTTGCGTCTGGAGTAGCGGTTTAAGAGAGATTACATCGCCTCCGAGCGATATTCTACCGCCAGCGTGTGTGTGCCACCGGCGGGAACAGTTACGTCATTTTCCATGGCGTTGGCCGATTCAACGCACAGCAGGTGGCGCCAGCCCTCGACGCCTAAATCGCCCATTTTGTCGCCCTTTTCCTGCCAGGGTGTCCAGACTACGGTGGAGCGACTGCCGGATTTGTTGACATGGATGCGACGACGCAGCACTGGGTCCTCGATTACGCAGACGGATTCGGTGTCGAGATAGACGCGGTCGAATTCGCCAGTAAAGCTCAGGTCCGCTTGTTGCACGCCTCGGGCGTAGTTCTGCACCTTGTCTGCAAAGGTGACGGCGGCGAGTCCCGTGACGCGTGCGCGCTCTATGTCGCCGACCTGGAAGTAAGTGTGCAGGGCCTCGGTAATGACGAAAGCCTCATTCCCGGTGTTGCTGGTGGTAAGTGCCATTTTCAGGGTCTCGCCGATGATCAGGGATAATTCCAGCGTGGCGCTGTGCGGCCAATTTTCCTGCCACTGGTTGGAGGCTAGAAGGCGCAAAGTGATGTGCGTGGCACCTGTTGAATCCAGACTGCTTTCGATGATTTCCCAGTCACTGGTGCGGGCAAAGCCGTGTGCCGGATAGGCGGATTCTGATGCGTGGTTGCCGAACCAAGGCCAGCATATGGGCACGCCGCTATGGCCGGATTTCCCCGGACTGAGTTTGACCGCGTCCGATAGCCAGACGACCGGAATGGAGGAGGTGCGTGGGCGCCAGGTCAGCAGTTGCGCCCCTTGCAGGCAGAGCCGAGCGCAGGCGAGCGGATTCTCGATCTCGGCCAGTCGCAAGCCACTCGCGTCCTCGCTGAAACGCAAGGCCGGGCCGAGGCCAAATTGTTGATTGAGCACGGTGATGTCCATGTGAGACCTCTTATAGTTTGGAGCGTGAGTTGAGATGCAATTTAATTGAGCAACTGGATGATTTCCAGTTCCGACAAGGCGGACAGGTATTCTTCCAGCGTTAGCAGCCCGATACAGGGCATGGCGCCCTTGGGAACGGCATCGCCTCGTATCAGCCTGCGGGTCAAGGCAATGACTGCGCCGCAGGGGATTTGAGGGCCTTGATGGTTGGAGACCAAGAGGTGCCAGGTTCGCGTCAGAGGTTGCCCGTTTAGGTCGAGGCCGATCAGCGTCATGTGCATGGCGGAATCGGTGCTGCCGAGAGACTCAAGCCAAAGGCCGAGCCAGCGCAGCGGTTTTGCAAAAACTGCGGGATTCTTCAGCCACCCCCAGCGTCCCGGCCAGGATAACGCCCAGATTGCCAGTTGAAGCACCGGGTTACTCAGTCCAGCCTGGCAAGTCACAGTCTTGACGTCTGCATAGTGTTGCGGAAACAGGACCAGGTCCGGGGAATCGCAATTTGCCAGCCAGCGTTTGCCAACGGATTGCGGATAGATGCGTGAATGTAGACTCTGCCAGCCGAATACGGTCTGCAGGCGGCCCTCTTGCGGTCGCTTAAAGGCCTTGCCGCAATAACTCAGCGCGGTTTGCAAGGATGCAAGTCCTGGGGTCCTGGCGCTGGCGACGCTGGTGTGGTGAATGCTCTCGAGGCGTGAGAATTCGGGCAGAAAATGGCCCACAACCGCCGCCGACAGGGCTGGTGACGAACTGGCGCCGCTCGTCACCAGGATGTCAGCCACGCGTGCGCTGATATTGAGTTGCGAGATGCTGGCGACGAAGTCACGATTGTCGGCGAGGTCGATGTAGTTGCAGCCGGCTTCAATGCAGGCACGTGCCACAGGATGGTCTTGTCCCTGGAATGGCCCCGCAGCATGGATCAGGGTATCGACCCCCAGGCTTTGCAGTTCGCCCGAGAGGCTGGGGGATCCGGCATCTAGATAGAGGCCGCGCCGCGCCGAGAGTCCGAGTTCTACTGCAAACCGCTGCGCTTTGATCAGTCTGCGTCCGGCAATGAGCAGCCGAATCTCCGGTTCGTCCGCCAGCGCGCGACAGATTTTGGCGCCAAAATGCCCATAGCCGCCGAGTACCAGAACCGTATGCAATTGAAAGCCTTATTTTTCGACTTGCGAAATATCGCGTACCGCGCCTTTCGCGGCGCTGGTGGTCATGGCGGCGTAGGCGCGCAGAGCTACCGAGACTTGTCGCTCACGCTGCACCGGTTTCCAGGCCAGCGCTCCACGGGCCTCCATGGCGGTGCGGCGCTGCTCCAGTATTTCCGGGCTTAGTGCCAGATGGATGCGTCGATTTGGAATGTCGATTTCTATCGTGTCCCCTTCTTCAGCCAGGCCGATGAGGCCGCCCTCGGCCGCTTCCGGCGAGGCATGGCCGATGGAGAGTCCCGAGGTGCCGCCGGAGAAGCGGCCGTCGGTGAGCAAGGCGCAGACACGGCCCAGACCCTTGGATTTGAGATAGCTGGTCGGGTACAGCATTTCCTGCATGCCTGGGCCGCCCCTGGGGCCTTCGTAACGAATGACCACTACGTCGCCGGCGACAATTTCGTCATTCAGGATGCTGGCCACGGCATCGTCTTGGCTCTCGAAGATGCGGGCGCGGCCAGTGAACTTCAGGATGCTGTCATCGACCCCTGCGGTCTTGACGATACAGCCGTCTAGCGCGATGTTGCCGTGTAGTACCGCGAGGCCGCCATCCTCTGAATAGGCATTGGCCCGGTCGCGGATGCAACCGTCCGCGTAGTCATCATCGAGCGACGGGTAGCGCATGGACTGGCTGAATGCGATGGTGGTGGCAACGCCGCCTGGGGCTGCGCGGTAGAATTCCTTGACACTGTCGTCGCCACTTCGCCGGATGTCCCATTGGTTGATTGCGGCGCCCATGGTGGCTGCATGGACGGTCGGGACTTCGCGCTGGATCAGGCCGCAGCGATCGAGTTCACCCAAAATGCGCATCACGCCACCGGCGCGGTGGACGTCCTCCATGTGATATTTCTGCGTCGCCGGGGCGACCTTGGATAGGCAGGGCACACGGCGCGAAATGGCATCGATATCGGCCATGCTGAAGTCCACGCCGGCCTCGAACGCCGCCGCCAAGAGGTGCAGCACGGTGTTGGTCGAGCCGCCCATGGCCACATCCAGGCTCATCGCGTTCTGGAAGGCGTCGAAGGTGGCGATGGAGCGAGGCAGCACGCTGTAGTCATCCTGTTCGTAATGGCGCTTCGCCAGTTCGACGATGGTACGGCCGGCACGCAAAAATAGCTGCTTGCGGTCGGCATGGGTGGCGACCAGCGAACCGTTGCCGGGCAGTGACAGGCCTAGCGCTTCCGTCAAGCAATTCATGGAATTCGCGGTGAACATGCCGGAGCAGGAACCGCAGGTGGGGCAGGCGGAGCGTTCGATGGCTTCCGATTTTTCGTCCGACACGGCGCTGTCGGCGGCGGCCACCATGGCATCGACCAGGTCCAGCTTCAGTGCATTGCCCTGCCAGTTGACCTTGCCTGCTTCCATCGGGCCGCCGGAGACGAAGATCACCGGGATGTTGAGGCGTAATGCAGCCATCAGCATGCCGGGTGTGATCTTGTCGCAGTTGGAGATGCACACCAGGGCGTCGGCGCAGTGTGCGTTGACCATGTATTCCACGCTGTCGGCAATCAGGTCGCGGCTGGGCAGGCTGTACAGCATGCCGCCATGACCCATGGCGATGCCGTCATCGATGGCGATGGTGTTGAATTCCTTGGCTACGCCGCCGGCCTTTTCGATCTCGCGAGCGACCAGCTGGCCCATGTCCTTCAGGTGCACGTGACCGGGCACGAATTGAGTGAAGGAATTGGCGACGGCGATGATGGGCTTGGAAAAATCTTCGTCTTTCATGCCGGTAGCGCGCCACAGGGCACGGGCGCCGGCCATGTTGCGGCCCTGGGTAGTGGTATGGGAGCGGTACTTTGGCATGGCAAACCTCTAAAAAACATGACGTATAATCGCTCAATTCTAACTCAATTCTAATGACTGATTCTCATGCTGGTTCATCCGCAGTTCGACCCTGTCGCTATTCATCTCGGCCCGTTTGGCATCCATTGGTATGGACTGATGTATCTGGTCGGTTTCATGAGCTTGCTGTGGCTTGGCAAATGGCGCATTCGCCGTCATCCGGACATTGGTTGGAGCGAACGGGATCTGGACGACATCCTGTTCTATGGCGCGCTGGGGGTGATTCTGGGCGGGCGTCTCGGTTACGTGCTGTTCTATCAGCCGGCTTATTTCAGCCAGCATCCACTGGAAATCTTCAAGCTCTGGGCCGGCGGCATGAGTTTTCACGGCGGTTTTCTTGGCGTGCTTCTAGCCATGGTGCTGTTCGCAAAAAAGACCGGGCGACGCTGGCTGGCCTTGATGGATTTTGTTGCGCCCTTGGTGCCAATCGGTTTGGGTGCCGGGCGTTTGGGCAACTTCATCAATGGCGAGTTATGGGGACGAACCACCGATCTGCCCTGGGGCGTGGTGTTCCCGCAGGTGGATGCCCTGCCGCGTCATCCGTCGCAATTATACGAATGCGGGCTGGAGGGCATCATGCTGTTTGGTCTGTTGTGGTGGTATTCCAGCCGACCGCGCCCGGTTGGGGCGATTTCCGCATTATTTCTGATCGGCTATGGCGGTAGTCGATTCCTGGTTGAATTTGCCCGTGAGCCGGACAGTTTTTTAGGGGCTCTCGCGCTGGGCATGAGTATGGGGCAGTGGCTCAGTCTGCCAATGCTGATTGTCGGGATCTGGATGTTGCGTTGGAGTTTGGCGAAAAATACCTGATTCAGACGTTTTGGGCTGGATCCTTGAAAATTGAGGACAGGCTGCACCAATGCTTGATTACCTGTCAACAGAGCAGGGCTTTTTCCCAACATAAGGCTGGGAGCCTGCACCATTTTGGGGTAGGATTGCAGGTCTATTAAAATTTAGTGGCGTTACCTTAAAAAATGAAACTCAATCCAACTGTTGAAAAAGTCACCGCTCGCATCCTCGATCGGAGCACCGAGACTCGCCAAATCTACTTGCAACACGTGGATGCGATGGCACAGAGGAAGCCTGGTACCAAGCGCATGGGCTGTGCCAATGTGGCGCACGCCTTCGCCGCCATGCCGGATAACGACAAGTTCAGGGTGGTTGCCGAGCATGCCCCTAATGTGGGCATCGTGACCGCCTATAACGACATGCTGTCTGCCCATGCACCATTCCAGCATTATCCTGACCTCATCAAGGCGGAGGCGCGCAAACTTGGTGCGACCGCCCAAGTGGCCGGTGGCGTGCCTGCCATGTGCGATGGCATTACCCAGGGCATGCCTGGTATGGAGTTGTCCTTGTTCAGCCGTGACGTGATTGCCATGTCCACCGCCATCTCGCTCAGCCACGACGTTTTCGACGCCGCCATGATGCTAGGCGTGTGTGACAAGATCGTGCCGGGCCTCCTCATCGGCGCCCTGCAATACGGTCATTTGCCGACCATTTTCGTACCGGCCGGTCCGATGACGACGGGCTTGTCCAACAGTGCAAAGTCTCACATGCGCGTGCTGGCGGCCGAAGGCAAGGTTGGCCGTACGGAATTGTTGGAAGCCGAATCCAAGGCCTATCATGGCCAAGGCACCTGTACTTTCTACGGCACCGCCAACAGCAACCAGATGATGCTGGAAGCCATGGGCCTGCACGTGCCCGGCACCGCCTTCGTGGCGCCCGGATCCGAGTTCCGCAATGAATTGACGCGTGAAGCCTTGCGCAGTGTGCTGGGCATCGTCAATGGCAAGAAGTTCTCGCCGATCGGGCGTATCGTCGATGAGCGTTGCATCGTCAACGCCATGGTCGCGTTGCTGGCGACCGGCGGCTCGACCAATCATTTGATCCACTGGGTGGCGGTAGCGCGCGCCGCCGGCATCTCGATCAACTGGGATGACTTCTGTGAACTGTCCAATGTGGTGCCGCTGATCGCCCGTGTTTATCCGAATGGCGAGGCCGATGTGAACGCGTTCCAGGCCGCAGGTGGCCCCGGTTACGTGATCCGCGAGTTGCTGGATGCGGGACTCATGAACGAGGAAGTGCTGACCGTGCGTCCGCAAGGCATCCGCGAATATACCGGCATTCCCGAGACTGATGGGCGTGGTGGTATCCACTGGCATACGGTCGGTCACTCACTGGATGACACCGTGGTGCGTCCGGTGGAGGATCCTTTCAGTTCTAATGGTGGCATCAAGGTGTTGCGTGGCAACCTCGGTCGTAGCGTGATCAAGACCTCGGCCGTGCCGGAAGATCTGCATGTGATCGAGGCCCCGGCCCGTGTATTCGAGTCGCAAGAAGGCCTGCTGGAGGCTTTTGCCGCAGGCGAACTGGATCGCGACCTGATCTGTGTGGTGCGCTGGCAAGGTCCCAAGGCCAATGGCATGCCCGAATTGCACAAGATGACGCCGCCGCTCAAAGCCATGCAGAACAAGGGCTTCGACGTGGCGCTGGTGACCGATGGCCGTATGAGCGGTGCCTCCGGCAAAGTGCCGGCCGCCATCCACGTCTCGCCCGAGGCTGCTGCCGGTGGTCCGTTGGCTAAGGTCAGGGATGGCGACATCATTCGGCTCGATGCCATCAGCGGCGAATTGAATGTGTTGGTCGATCCCGCCGAGTGGAGTGCGCGTGAACCCTCCCGCATGCCGCCTGAATTGCGTGCAGCGAATGCAACCGGTTTTGGCCGTGAATTATTTGATGCGATGCGCCATAACGCGTCGACTGCAGAAGAAGGAGGCTTTACATGGCAGCCGTAATCGACAAACTGACCTCCTTGCAGGTCATGCTGGACGCCTCTGTAATCCCGGTGATCGTGTTGAACGACGTGGCACACGCCGTACCCATGGCCCGCGCCTTGGTCGCCGGTGGTATCCGCATGCTGGAAATCACGTTGCGAACCAAGGTGGCGCTGGACTGCATGCGTGCTATTGTCGCTGAGGTACCGGAAGCCATTGTCGGTGCCGGTACTATCCGTTCGGCGAGCGACGCTAAGGCGGCCAAGGCGGCCGGAGCCCGTTTTGGCGTCAGCCCCGGCTATACCAGTGCGGTAGGGCTCGCCTGTCGTGAGCTTGATTTGCCTTTGCTGCCAGGCGTTGCAACAGGCAGCGAAATCATGTTGGCGATGGAAGACGGCTATACCGAACTCAAGTTCTTCCCCGCCATGCAAGCGGGTGGGCCGAATCTGCTCAAGGCCTGGTCTGGTCCTTTTGCCGACATCAAGTTCTGTCCTACCGGTGGTGTATCGCTGGAAAATGCCCCTCAACTTCTGGCGCTGTCCAACGTGGTGGTAGTGGGCGGTTCCTGGTTGACCCCGGGCGATGCGATGGCCAGAGGTGATTGGGCGCTGATCACGCAACTGGCGCGCGAAGCGGCTGCATTGCCACGCTGATCTGAATCTGAGTGTCTGATTGAAAATGCCTCGTGGCTGGTAATGTCTCGGGGCATTTTTTTGTTTGCAAGAACTGAGAGGGCATCAAGTGCAGGAGGTGTTTTGTCTTTGCAGCTCAGAATGCCTTGCTGATCTGAAGCTGGAATTGCTGTTTGGCGGTCGCGTAAAGCTCCAGATTCGAACTGGTATCCAGATCGGCAAATGACAGGCTGGCGTAGTATCCACCACCAAGGTCCTTGGTGAGGGACAGGCTATTATTCCTCCTGATGTCCCGTCTCGGCATGCTGGCCCACGCCTCTGGAGCCTTGTAGTTTGCCCAGGTATAGAGGCTGGAAGCGCTGAAGCGCAGGCCCCAGGGCAGATTGCCACTCAGGCTGAGCCCTGCGGTCGTGGCGAAATTATCAAATGAATTTGACCTGGCGTGCTCGGACGTGATCCTGACCAAGGGCGCGACTGTCCAGAGATTGCCCAGGACGTGCTGCCAGGATAACCCCAGGCTGCTGCTGGTCACATCTCTTGGCGTATTGGTGTCGTACAGGGTGCGGGTGAGCCCGGCGGAATAAACTAGCAAGTCAGACTTGGTGACCAGATGGCTGATCTGGGGCAAGAAAGAGGCCTGCGTGGTGTAGCCCATCCCTCCTAGCGTCATCCTGGTCATGCCTGCCGGCAGATAGAGATCCATCACGCCGCTCTTGATGGCCAGGTGGGGGCCGCTATCGACGGCGATCTGGCGGGTATTGGAACTGTGGTAAGTCGTATAGTCCAATAGGTCAACGGAGGCGTCCGTCTGCCAAGAGACGGTGTTGTTCAGGGCCTTGTTCTGAACCGCTGAGGCTTGGGCGTGCGTGGCCCAGTCGCTCTTTGGCATGCTGACCTCGTTCATGATGAAGGGCAGGTTGAAGAGTGTGACGTTGGCATTTTTTGGGCCGTTGTTGGCGTTGGTGTCGTGTATGGCGCTGATCGAGACCGACGCGAACCAGTCCCTGGCCTGCGTTCTTTGCTGCTCCGCCATTTGGATGAAAATGAGTAGCAGTTTGCGTGCATCGTCTGGCGGATTGCTTTGTAGTGCCAGCAGGAACTGCTCCCTTGCCCGTTCGTACTGTTGCGCGCCCAGGTAGGCCCGTCCAAGCTCTGCCTGGTAAACGGGGTTGAATTCGAGGCCGAGCAGTTCGGAGAATAATTGGATGGCAGCCTGGTATTGTTTGTGCTCGAGAGCACACTCGCCTGAGACATAAAGGCTGTCGGATTTGCTGGCGTCAACGGGCAAGCTGGCTGCCTCGCTGCAATAGGATCGAACTGAATTTGCCTCGGCGGCCATGGTAACGTGGCTAGAACAAAGGCCGAATAAAAGCGCTAAGATTAATATTTTTGGTGACAAGAGATTCTCAATGTCTAGCAGACAAGACTAAGGGCGCCGTTAAGCGCCCTTGAGTCTCCAGCATTAAGCGATTATTGTTTCACGCCGGCAAAAGTGCCGCTAGCCTTCAGCGTTGGTAGGGCAGTAAAGTTCCACGAACCGTTGACGGACAATGGTGCCGATACCACGGCCGGAACCGCTGCAGTGGTTGTCGTGGCAGCGATAGCCGGAGTCACTACGACAGCCTTCGACAGCTCGCCGCTGATGGTGCCGGTGCCTGGTGCGATGGCGCGCGTGGTTGCTGTTGCTGGAATCACGGCTGCCACTGCGTAATTCACAGACGTCACGGTGCCCTTGAAATCGCCATTCAGGCCAGTAGCGGTGAAGGCCAGGTCACCCAGCTTGGCGCCGGCGGTACCTGTCAGGCCGGTGATGGAGCCGGTTTCAGTGGTGGCGCCGGTGCCGCTGAAGGTAACAGCCAGAGCCACGGCGCCGGTGGCTACGGACTTGACCGTGGTGCCGGTGCCGCTGTCGCTGATCAGGGCAAGTGTGCTGCCAGCATAGTTGGAAGTGCCTGCGGGAACGTAAGCCGTCGGGGCTTTTGGTGTATGAACCTCGTTCACCTCATTGGCTTCGTTGTGTACAGTGGTGCCGGCAGTTGCAACCCAGTTGCCCCAGGAACCATGGCCATCAGCGATGGCGGAAACTGAGAAAATGGAACCGAGTATGGCAATGGTAAGAGCAGTCTTGTTCATCATGATCATCCTTATAGTTTGTTAAGGGTTGAAGTGCTTCATCAGCGATACAATTCGTCAGGCACTCATAAATATACGGTGTCGTTTGTAAGGCGGAGACCGTGATGCTTCAGCATGAACCGTGCCAGTCAGACCTTAATCGCTTTACCGGCCTCTTAAGGCATCTACCAAATTGTTGGAAAAATCAGGACCAAAACCGCATCAACATTGGCCTCCAGGTCATGATCCTTGAATGGTCGTGTTGGTGGTTTGGACGGATGAGATAGTCTTTAATTTATCCGGTGCTGGATTGCCGACCTCTTGCGGATGTTGCTTCCTTACCTGAATTCCAACAATATTTGCAGGAACCCCGCAAAATTTGTCAGCGAATGACAAATTTGGTCGCAGAAAAATATCAGCAGCAGCGTTTCACGCCTTTCCATTTTTCATCTTGCCACTGTTTGAAGAATGCATCACGCGTCAGCGGCGTTGATTCACCATGATGTGCCAAACAGTGCGCCAGGTAGCGTTCATAGGCATCATCGCCACTCAGACGGCGCAGGCCATGCCACAGTTGTTGCAATTTGAGCCTGATGGATTTCATCATGGCACCCGATAACAATAGAGTCTGGTGGCCATGGGGTCAGTCAGAGCGATCACCGTTTCAGCTTGCCAATCCGGCAGCGGGAAGGAGGACGAAACGAACAGGCTGCCGGAATGCATCTCTCGCCGTACTTTTTCCCCCAGTCGTGGCATGACAACGGGGGAGAGGAAGGCGAACACCACATCGCAATGGGATAACTCGCATTGCCACAGGCTCATCCGTACGACACGCAGATTGGAGAGCTTGCGACTGCGCCAGGCAGTGATCAGCCAGGGGATGGGAGCGTATTCCCAGGCTTCGACTTGCAGGTTCGGTTGCTGTCGTGCCAGCGGCACGGCGACCGAACCGATGCCGGCGCCGAGATCGATCAAACTGCTGGCGTGTTCCTGCTGAAGAATTTGATGCAATGCATCGGTGACGGCCGGGGACGACAGGAATAGCGGCACGTCGCCCTTGATCGTGCCCCAGAATACCAGTGACAGCAATAGCGCCGTCAGCAGATAGAGCCAGGCCGGCAACTCCAGAGTCAAGAGGGCGAGGGCTGCGGGCAGAAAAAGCAGGTGAATGGGGATCCACCACGCCGGTTGCTTAAGGGGTCTGGAAAATAGGGCGGCAGCAAGCCCCTGGAGCAGGGCCAGGCGCCAGGCGCCGTGCAGCACCGTGGGGATTGCCCCGGCCAGGATTGCGATCAGCAACATTCCCAGCAGTTGTGCGGTTAGAGCCTTGGATGATTGCATCAGTGGCAGGCCTCAGTCGCGTGCAAAGTCTTCTACCAGCCTGCTGGGAATGTGCGCCGATTCGGACACCGGCGGCACCGGTTTTCCAGACAGGTGGCGGGAAGCGATACGCAGCATGTCGAGCACGATCACCCACAGCGTGATGACAAAGAATATCGTCAGCCAGGCATCCAGTTGCTGGTTGAAAATCAGCTGTGGCGCAACGGCGGCCTTCGCCGCAGGTAGTTGACCGCTCGCCAGTTTGACGTCCAGATCGCGCGCAGCGGCGAAGAAGCCGATGCGGATATCTGCGCTGGTGATCTTCTCCCATGCGGCGGTAGTGGTGACGATGACGAGCCAAGTCAGGGGCACGCCGGTGATCCAGGCGTGCTTCAAGCGACCGGACTTGATCAGGATGCCAGTGCCGACACAGAGTGCAATTGCCGCCAGCATCTGGTTGGCAATGCCGAACAGCGGCCATAGCAGGTTCACGCCGCCGTTGGGGTCGATGACACCGATATACAGGAAATAACCCCAGGCGCCGACTACCAATGCGCTGGTCAGCATCACCGATGGCATCCAGGAAGTCTCGCCCATCTTGGGCCAGAGATTGCCTAGCATGTCCTGCAGCATGAAGCGCCCGACCCGGGTGCCGGCATCCAGGGTGGTCAGGATGAAGATGGCCTCGAACATGATGGCAAAGTGGTACCACAACGCCAGCATGCCCGCACCAAATGCGCTACCAAAGATGCTGGCCATGCCGACAGCCAGCGATGGCGCTCCTCCGGTGCGGGCGAACAGACTGGATTCGCCCATTTGGCTGGCGAGCAATTGCATCTGTTCCACCGTGACCGGAAAGCCCCACGCGCTTATCCGGGCTACCGCATCAACGGCCTCCTTGCCCACAACACCGGCCGGGCTGTTGATAGCGAAATAGACCCCGGGTTCGAGTACTGTGGCCGCGATCAGCGCCATGATGGCGACGAAGGATTCCAGTACCATGCCACCGTAACCGATCAGACGGATGTCACGTTCATTGGCCAGCAGCTTCGGGGTGGTGCCGGATGCGATCAGCGCGTGGAAGCCGGAAATGGCACCACAGGCAATGGTAATGAAAACGAACGGAAACAGCTTGCCACCGAAGATTGGTCCGCTGCCATCGATGAATTGCGTCAGCGCCGGCATCTTGATGGTGGGTTGCAAGAATAGAATTGCGATGGCCAGGAGGAGGATGGTGCCGAGCTTTATATAGGTGGACAGATAATCGCGAGGAGCGAGCAGCAGCCATACCGGCAGGATGGCGGCAGCAAAGCCATAGGCGATCACCATCCAGGCCAGTGTCAGGCCTTCTTGGTCAAACAGCCCACGCCAGGCACTGTGATCGATCCAGCCGCCCATCACCACCGCCAATAGCAGCAGCGCAACACCCAAGGCCGAGGCCTCCAGTACGCGCCCCGGGCGGAAATTTCGCATGTAAAGGCCAACCAGCATGGCAATCGGTATCGTTGACGCCACGGTGGAAGTCGCCCACGGACTGTGCTTCATGGCGTTGACCACGACCAGTCCCAACACCGCAATCAATATGATCATGATGGCCAACGTCCCAATCAGGGACGCCGCACCACCGACGGGTCCCAGTTCGTCCCTGGCCATTTGCCCCAGACTGCGGCCGTCGCGCCGCATGGAAAAGAACAGTGTGACCATGTCCTGCACACAACCGCCCAGTACCGCGCCGACCAGAATCCATAGCGTCCCCGGTAGATAGCCGAACTGCGCCGCGAGTGTGGGGCCGACCAGAGGCCCTGGCCCCGCGATCGCCGCGAAGTGGTGGCCAAAAACGATCCAGCGATTGGTCGGCATGAAGTCGCGGCCGTTGTCGAAGCGCTCTGCTGGGGTCGCCCGGGTTTCGTCCAGCACCAGTACCGTCGCCGCTATCCAGGCGCCGTAGAAGCGATAGGCAAGGGCATATACGCACAGCGCGGCTGCCACAAACCACAAGGCGCTAATCTCCTCGCCCCGGTTCAGGGCGATGCCGCCCACGGCTGCAGCGCCCGTCACGACGATCAGCAACCAGATAATTTTTTTCAGCAGAGCATTCATGTTTTTGAGGCAGTCGATGGAAATTTAATTGCAGTATAATTCACCTCGGTCCGCAACGGACAACGGGGAAGTAGCTCAGTTGGGAGAGCGTCGCGTTCGCAATGCGAAGGTCGGGAGTTCGATCCTCCTCTTCTCCACAAAGTACCAGTTTTTTACCATGCAACGAAGTACACGAAACCCGCTCCAGCACTAGTCTATAGCGGGTTTTTTGTTTAATAACGTGCAACATTATGCTATTGCATTCGGGGGCGCATGGGGGTATAACTGGGGATACAAATCTTTTTTGTGAAACCATGTACCCCCAAATGGCCCTTACAGTCACATCAATACGCAACGCAAAGCCCGAAGCGAAGCCGCGCAAGCTGGCAGACGAGAAAGGGCTGTTCTTACTATTACATCCAAACGGCTCGAAATACTGGCGGCTCAAGTACCGTTTTGGGGGTACAGAAAAGATTCTTGCCTTGGGGGTATATCCTGACATTTCCCTAACTGATGCCAGACAACGCCGTGAAGATGCCCGCAAGTTATTGGCGAACGGCGTTGATCCCGGTGAAATCAAAAAGGCTACGAAGGCGGCGCGTGATGGCAGTGCGGCGGATAGCTTTGAGGTGATAGCCCGTGAATGGTTTGAAACCCATAAGCACGCATGGGCCGAGTCGCATTCAAGCAAGATCATCAACCGGCTGGAAAACGATGTGTTCCCGTGGATTGGCAAGAAGGCTATATCCGAGATTAAAGCGCCGGACTTACTGGCGGTTATTCGCCGGACTGAAAGCAGGGGCGCACTCGATACGGCGCACAGGGTTAAACAAAACTGCGGGCAAGTGTTCCGCTACGCCATTGCAACCGGCAGGGCCGAGCGTGATCCATCACAGGACTTGCGTGGCGCGATCCCGCCGACGACTAAGAACAATTTTGCTTCGATCACTGAACCGGCACAGGTGGCCGAGTTGCTGCGAGCTATCGACGGGTTCAAGGGAACATTCGTTGTGCGCTGCGCCCTGTTGCTGGCCCCCATGTTGTTTGTCAGGCCCGGCGAGTTGCGGAAGGCTGAATGGGAAGGCTTTGATCTGGATGCGGCTGTCTGGCGCTACTTTGTGACCAAGACCAAGACGGAACACATGGTTCCGCTGTCCTCTCAAGCTGTCAGCATTTTGCGTGAGTTGCATGAGTTGTCTGGGCATGGCCGCTATGTGTTCCCCGGACGCGATCCCAAGAAGTCCATGAGCGAGGCGGCAATCAATGCGGCACTACGGCGGATGGGTTACGACACCAAGACCGAGATTACCGGGCATGGCTTTCGAGCAATGGCGCGGACAATCCTTCATGAGCGGCTTGGTAATGACCCCCATGTGATCGAGCACCAGTTGGCGCATAAAGTGCCGGACAATCTGGGCAATGCCTACAACCGGACAAAGTTTCTCGACCAGCGCACGGCCATGATGCAGCAATGGGCGGACTATCTGGACAAGCTAAAAGCTGGTGCGGATGTGATCCCGATTAACGGTAAGGCGGCGTAAAGAGCAAAACCGCAGCCTGACGGTATCAGGTAAGAATAAGGGGGATAAAATGAACAATGATATTTTTGGCCGGATTACAGATTCTGGTGATGTTGCTCTATTTCACCGTGAGGACGGCGCGGACGTTACCAGCCTGGATGAAAATATCTATCCAGTCGGCAGCGAATTATCAACGCGGTATGAGCACCCCAAGGGGATTATTTTGAGCGCCGACGATGCTGAGAAACTCGGCATTGAAATTGAGCATTAACCGAACATTGGCTGAGTTATAGCCAGACCGATTACCTACGCCTAGCCCGCGATTGATCCTCAAGGGCAAAAACAGGGTTCCCTTACCCTGCGGCGTGGGTTCTATTTAGGGGCGTGAAAGGGGGCGCTTGTGATTGAGAAAAAATATCTTACTTTTGGTGAGTTGCTGGCTCGATGGGGATGCGAGGAAAAGGACATTCATTACCTAATCTCAGATGGCGACCTTGAGCCAGCAATAGCATGGAACGGCGCAGTTTATGTAAAGGAATGGCAACCAAACCCCGACGGGGGCAGCATTTTAGTTGACTACAAATATCCCGAACCCAAAGACGAATGGGACGACGGTTCAACTGAACGCCTTTCAGGGTGGGTGTATTTAAGGCGACCAAAAGTGACGGGAGCCTACACGTACAAGTTTGGCCTTGCCACTAAAGGGGCCCGCGATGGAACTGATGAATTTTCTACGCACTGGTATGGCCTGGCGGAATATAACGAACGCAACGGGATGTGGCCTACGTCAATAAACGAATATAGCATTGTGAGAGATGCCGTGTTCATGATGGACGAAATCGAATTATGCGAGTTTATTCACCCAAACTTATCGGCCCCAACTTTACGAGATGCTGAAATTTTCAATAAATCCGCCCTAAGTGTTGCAATATGAGCAAGTGAGGCTTGTCATCAGTTTCTAGCAAATCTAATGCGTGGACTAAGGCGTTCTTCTCAACAGAGAAGTACTCTGCAACTGCTGGAGCGTTTTCAACTCCGCTTGCCTTATGGTGGCTACGTGAAGCATGTACAGCCCCAATTATCATTAGGCGTACTCCAGCAGATTGAATACCCCATAGGCGGATTCATTTTGTATAAAGGTGCCCAATACAATTTTCTCAGGCTCAAGAGGGTACGGTGATGGAGGCCTTGTCATGATATTTGCCTAATTTGAACTGACTGAGTAGCAGTTTAGGCACTATCAGGCTCGCCAAGTGAGCTTGTGCTGGTCTATTTGTCTGGTATGTTCACATTGTTCTTGAGAATCAGGCCAGGCTTGAAATGTGGAACGTATTTGGCAGGAACATCAACTCTTTCGCCTGTTTTGGGGTTGCGACCCTTGTGTGGTGGTCTGTAATTTAAGCTGAAACTGCCAAACCCACGTAACTCCACCCGGCCACCTTCAGTAAGTCTATTTGCAATAGCGTCAATAATAGTCTTTACGCTCATGTTGGCATCAGCAAGCGTCAGTTGCGGAAATTTGCGGGCGAGGAGTTGGCTTAGCTCAGATCGGGTCATGAGAAAAGGGATAACTATTTGATATTTATAATTGTTGCTGTCACTAGAGATTGCCCGGCGGGTTTCTGGTGGAATTAGTATGCATTGATAATGCATGGTGACATATTGGTGACATGGTGACAACCAGACCACAAATGAAAACGGCCCGCATCGCTGCAGGCCGCTTGAGTACTGGTGGGAGATCGGGGGGTCGAACCCCGGACAAACGGATTAAGAGTCCGCTGCTCTACCAACTGAGCTAATCTCCCTTTGAGGTCGCGCATTATTACGATTATTCGGTCACCTGTCAACCAAATTGGCCCCTTAAATGCACGTGCCGGGGCGCTGGGGCGGTGGTAAGATAAGCGTATAAATGTAGATCGTATATAGGGAGAGTTTTGTAATGACTGTTCGTACCGTTTCAACGACACCTTTTGCTGATCAGAAACCGGGTACATCCGGTCTGCGCAAGAAGGTAATTGCATTCCAGAAGCCGCATTATCTTGAAAATTTCGTGCAGTCTATTTTCGACAGCATTGGCGCGCCAGCAGGTAGCACGCTGACTGTCGGCGGTGATGGGCGCTATTACAATCGCGAGGCAATCCAGATCATTCTCAAGATGGCGGCGGCCAATGGCTTTGGCCGTGTGCTGGTGGGGCAGGGCGGTATCCTATCCACGCCGGCGGCGTCTTGCGTGATCCGGAAATACCAGACTTTCGGTGGCATTGTGTTGTCGGCCAGTCACAATCCGGGCGGACCGGACGGCGATTTTGGCATCAAGTACAACATCGGCAACGGCGGACCTGCGCCGGAGAAGGTGACCGAGGCGATTTTCGACCGCAGCAAGACGATCACCGCATATCGCATCCTTGAGGCGGTGGATGTGGGACTGGACGTGGTTGGTGAAACTCCCCTGGGCGGGATGGTAGTGCAGGTGATTGACCCGGTGAGCGATTATGCCGACCTGATGGAAACCCTGTTCGATTTCGGTGCCATTCGGGCCCTCTTGGCGGGCGGGTTCCGCCTCAAGTTTGATGCCATGCATGCGGTGACTGGCCCCTATGCGAAGGAGATCATTGAGCAGCGTCTCGGGGCCCCGGTGGGCAGCGTGATGAATGGCGTGCCGTTGACGGATTTTGGTAATGGTCATCCGGACCCCAACCTGACTTATGCGCACGAATTGGTCGAGATCGTTTATGGCGATAACGCGCCGGATTTTGGAGCGGCTTCCGATGGCGATGGCGACCGTAACATGATCCTCGGTCGTGGCTTTTTCGTCACACCTTCCGACAGTCTGGCGGTGCTGGCAGCCAACGCCACCCGGGTACCGGGCTACAAGGCGGGGTTGGCCGGTATTGCCCGTTCCATGCCCACTAGCGCGGCGGCAGACCGTGTGGCGGCGGCATTGGGGATTCCCTGCTATGAGACGCCCACCGGCTGGAAATTTTTCGGCAATCTGATGGATGCGGGCCGCGTCACGCTGTGCGGGGAGGAGAGTTTCGGCACTGGTTCCGACCATGTTCGTGAGAAGGATGGTCTGTGGGCGGTGCTGTTCTGGCTGAACGTGCTGGCGGTGCGGGATCAATCGGTCGAGGCCATTGTGCGTGAGCACTGGGCGAAATTTGGCCGCAACGTGTATTCGCGACATGACTACGAAGGCTTGCCACTGGAGGCAGCGAATGAATTGATGAAGCATGTGCACGACAGCTTCCCGTCGCTTCCGGGCAGCCAGTTGGGCAGCTACCAGGTGCAGTTCTGTGACGACTTCAGTTATACCGATCCGGTTGATGGCAGCGTCAGCACCGGGCAGGGCGTGCGTATCGGCTTCACCGACGGTTCGCGTGTGGTGTTGCGCCTGTCGGGTACGGGAACGGAAGGTGCGACCCTGCGCATCTATCTCGAAGCCTATGAGCCGGACGTATCCAGGCATCACCTTGATGCACAGGTGGCGCTGGCTGAATTGATCGGACTCGCATTGCAGGTGACCGAATTGAAGGCCCGCACCGGACGTGACCAGCCGACCGTGATTACCTGAGAAATTTAATCCACATAATTTTGTTGAAACAGCCTTAGATTTGTTGAAGGAAAACGCATGATGACTACGCTGGAAAAGACGCTTTCCATTCGCGACCTGATGGAGACAAGTGGCGTCCGTTTCGGCACCAGTGGCGTGCGTGGTCTGGTCAGCGCAATGACGGACGAGATCTGCTTTGCCTACACTCTGGCCTTCCTGCGCGTGGCGGCCATCCCCTCGGGGAGTCGGGTGCTGGTGGCGATGGATCTGCGCCCTAGTAGTCCGCACATTGCGGCCGCCTGTGCCAGCGCGATTCGGCATGCCGGCATGCATCCGGTGTTCTGTGGTGCCATCCCGACCCCGGCGCTGGCGTTTCATGCCCAGGAACAGGGCTTGCCGGGGATCATGGTGACGGGCAGTCATATCCCTTTCGACCGCAATGGCATCAAATTTTATGGCCTGGCGGGTGAGATCACCAAGCAGGATGAGCACGATATCAACCACGCCGTCGTCTGCTTGCCGATGGAGGGCTACAGCATGGTGCTGCCGCCGCTCGATTCTGCAGCACGCGAGGCTTACATTAACCGCTATCTCGGTTATTTTCCAGTGGGCGGCCTCGCCGGTATGCGCCTTGGTTTCTATGAGCATTCGAGCGTCGCACGTGACTTGTTGACCGCGTTACTCGAAGCGCTTGGTGCCCAGGTGATTTCGCTCGGGCGGACCGACGAATTCGTACCCATCGATACCGAAGCCGTGGCGGAAGTTGACGTCGAGCGTGCAAAGAAGTGGGCAGTGGAGCACACGTTTGACGCCATTATCTCAACTGATGGTGACGCTGACCGGCCCCTGATCGGGGATGAGCGGGGGCAATGGTTGCGCGGCGATATCGTTGGCTTGCTGTGCGCCCGTTATCTCGAGGCCGAGGCCGTTGCTACGCCGGTGAGCTGTAATACGGCCATCGAGTCGTGCGGCGCTTTTCTTGAGGTGGCACGTACCCGCATCGGCTCGCCCTACGTGATTGCACAGATGGAACAGATGTTGGCCGCAGGCCGTCAACGGGTGGTTGGGTTTGAGGCGAATGGCGGATTTTTGCTGGGTTCGAGCATCACGCGGCAGGGCCACACCTTGTCGCCTTTGATGACGCGGGATGCTGTGCTACCCGTCTTGGCCCTCCTGGCGATGGCCAAGGGTAACGGTGTTGCCTTGTCGCAATTGACACGGGATTTGCCGGCGCGCTTCACCGGAAGCGACCGCTTGCAATCTTTCCCGCTCGAGTCCAGCCGTCGCATTCTGCTGGAACTTTCAACTGACATGGCAGCTATTGACAGGCTATTGGGTCCCGTCGGCAGTGAGGCTCGCAGACTGGATCAGGTCGATGGCCTGAGAATATACTTGGCCAATGGCGAAATCGTGCATTTTCGCCCCTCCGGCAACGCGCCTGAATTGCGTTGTTACGCCGAGGCGGATACACAGCTGCGTGCCAACCATTTGGCGGCGGAGTGCCTGCGGCTGATTCGAGGGTTGTAAAAACAAGAGCCGTTCAACGGCCTCGCGCATATGGTCTGTTCGGACTATTGACCGCAAACTCTGATTCTTTTAACTTCACGCACTAGCTCATTTAATCATCTTTGGAAAATACATGAAAATCTTGCCGGTTGTGCTATCTGGAGGATCCGGAACCCGTTTGTGGCCGCTTTCCCGCGAAAAGTATCCAAAGCAGTTATTGCCCCTGATCGGAGAAGAGTCTCTGCTGCAGGGCACGTTGCGCCGCGTGGATGGCATCGAGGGTATCGAACTGGATGCGCCGATGGTGGTGTGCAATGAGGAATATCGTTTCGTCATCGCCGAGCAGTTGCGGCAGATGGGAAAGGAAGGCGTGATTGTGCTGGAGCCGGTTGGGCGCAATACCGCTCCGGCTTTGACTCTGGCGGCACTGGAAGCGGGGCGTGCGGGAGAGGACCCGGTGTTGCTGGTGATGCCGGCGGATCATGTCATTCTCGACACCCTCTCGTTTCAGTCAATCGTGCGTCAGGGGGCGGCGCTGGCAGATGGCGGCCGGGTGGTGACCTTCGGTATTACGCCGGATTGTCCGGAAACGGGTTATGGCTACATTCAGACCGGCACGCCTGTAGGCGGATCGACGGCAGACGCCTATAGCATTGCCCGCTTTGTTGAGAAGCCGGATCGCGAAACGGCACAGGGCTATGTCGATAGTGGTGATTACTTATGGAACAGCGGACTGTTCATGATGCGTGCCTCAGTCTGGCTGGCTGCGATAGAAATCTGTCGCCCCGATATTCTCGCGGCGTGTCGCGCCGCCTGGCAAGTGGAGCAGTTGGACGGCAGTTTCGTGCGTGCCGGCAAGGCCGAGTTTGCGGCATGTCCCAGCGATTCCATCGATTATGCCGTGATGGAGCGCATCGCGGCAGGGGACAAGAATCTGCCGGCCGGTGCGGTGTTGCCGCTTGCCGCCGGCTGGTCTGATGTCGGGGCCTGGGACTCGTTGTGGCAGGTGTTGCCCAAGGATAATGAGGGCAACGCGACCCGTGGTGACGTGCTGCTCACTGATTGCGCCGATACCCTGGCGTTTGCCGATGGCCGCTTGATTGCCTGCGTCGGTGTCAATGATCTGGTGGTAGTGGAAACGCCGGATGCCGTGCTGGTGGCGCACAAGAGCCGGACTCAGGACGTCAAGAAGATCGTTGATGCGCTCAAGCGTCAGGGGCGCGTCGAGGGGCAGTTGCACCGCAAGGTCTATCGTCCATGGGGCTGGTATGACAGCGTAGATATGGCAGACCGTTTTCAGGTGAAGCGCATCATGGTCAAGCCAGGTGCAAAGTTGTCGCTGCAACTGCACCATCATCGGGCAGAGCACTGGATCGTGGTCAAGGGCACGGCCCGCGTTACGTGTGGCGAAACCAGTTATCTGGTGACGGAAAACGAATCGACTTATATTCCGCTCGGTACCAAACACCGGTTGGAGAACGCCGGCAAGATTCCATTGGAGATCATCGAGGTTCAGTCCGGCAGCTATCTGGGCGAAGATGATATCGAGCGCTTCGATGACACTTACGGCCGGGCATGATCGAATCAACCTGCCTTTACAAGACGCACACTACAGTTTAGAAGAAAGGGAAAGTTAAGATGACGACACCACTCAAGGGCATGATTCTCGCCGCCGGCCAGGGCACACGCGTACGACCGCTGACACGGGACCTGCCCAAGCCCATGATTCCGATTCTGGGCAAGCCGGTGATGGAGTATCTGATCGAGCATCTGGCACGCCATGGGGTGCGGGAAATCATGATCAACGTGGCACACCTGCACCGCAAGATTGAGCAGTATTTCGGCAACGGCCAGAGGCTGGGGGTCGAGATTGGCTATTCCTACGAAGGCGTGTATGACCACGGCGAGGTCAAGCCGCAGCCGCTCGGTTCGGCCGGTGGTATGCGGCACATCCAGGATTTCGGCGGTTTCTTTGACACCACTACCCTTGTCATGTGCGGCGACGCTCTGATCGATCTCGACATCGGTGCCGCCCTTTATGAGCACAAGCAGAAGAATGCGATTGTGAGCGTTGTCACCATGCAGGTGCCCAACAGCGAAGTGGGTAGTTACGGGGTGGTTGAGACCGATCAGGACGGCCGTGTGGTGTCGTTCCAGGAGAAACCGACACCCAAGGAGGCGCGTTCCAACCTGGCCAGCACCGGTATTTATTTCTTTGAGCCGGAGGCCATAGACCTGATTCCGCCTGGTGTGAATTTTGACATCGGCAGTGAGCTTTTTCCCCTGCTGGTAGAGCGTGGCTTGCCTTTTTATGCACAGAATCGTTTCTACAACTGGATCGACATCGGCCGCATCTCGGATTACTGGCAGGTGTTGCAGCGCGTGTTGCGCGGCGAGATCAGTCACATGGAAATGCCGGGCAAGGAAGTCAAACCGGGGGTGTGGGTGGGACTCAATACGCGCATCGATTGGGACAATGTCAGGATCGAGGGGCCGGTGTATATCGATTCCGGAACGCAGATTGATGCGGGGGCAGAGATCATCGGTCCTTGCTGGATTTCGCACGGTTCGCACATCTACAAGAATGCAAAGGTGGTCCGTTCCATCTTGTTCGAGTACACGCGCATCAGTGCCGGCATGACTTTCTCGGAGATGATTGTGTCGCCTGATTACTGTGTCGATCACAACGGCGAAACCTACTATATTGGAGATGATCGCTGCACCCATCGCTGGGGTGATGCACGCGCGGGGTGATGATGCCAGCCGGGCAACCTGTTCCGATGCAATTCGCCCTGGCGACCAGTGATGGATATCAGTGTGTCCTCGAAGCATTTCTACGTGCCGGATGGAAGTTGAGCAAGCTTTTTATCTGCCCGGGAAACTGGATGCATGACAACAAGCAGGTGGTCGAGCGTGCACTGCAATTGGGAGCGTCAGTGCAGCAGTCTCCGATTACGCATGACGATCTGGTCACGCTGGGTGCTCAGGGTTGTGAAGCGCTGGTGGTGGCCAGTTACAGCTGGAAAATACCGCAATGGAGCCCGTTCCTGAAGTACGCCGTGAATTTCCATCCGTCTCCGCTACCTGAGGCGCGCGGGCCATATCCCTTGATCAGGGCCATCCTTGAAGATCGCAGCAGCTGGTCGGTGAGCTGTCACAAGATTAGCGAAAAATTCGATCACGGCGATATTCTCGATGCAGAGGTTTTTTGTATCGACACCGATGAATGTCACGAGTCTCTGTTCGTCAAGTCACAGATGGCGGCCGGTCGGCTGGCCGAACGCATTGCCGGGGATTGTGCTGCGTTGTGGCAGGCAGCCAGGCCGCAGGTGGGTGGCAGTTATTGGCCGAGATGGACCGAAGCGGATCGCAGCCTCGACCTCACGCAGCCGGTCGAGATGATCATGCGGAAAATCCGTGCCTTCGGTGATCTGGAATGTATGGCGACCATCAATGACACTGTCATCTTCATTCACCGCGCCAGAGCCTGGACCGAGGCGCATACAGCAGTTCCCGGCAAATTGGTCCACGCCAGCGACTTGATGATGTTGGTGGCCGTCAAGGATGGATTTCTTTTTATCTCAGAATGGAGCTTCAATCCACCCGGAGCGACAGCCTGCCGCTTGCGGCGATAACATCGGGGTTTGCTGTTTTCGGTGGATAGGGTAAGGTCGCCTGAGTTTTATGCAGGTTTTGGTTTGGTGTGGAGTTTCAGCATGGCGGCCTCAAATTGGCCTGCCACCAGCATGGGCAGGAGTTGGGCGCTGAGATGGATGTTGTCCTCGATCAATCCGGCATCGGTCCGTGATGGGGCATTTAGCACGTAATCAACGACTGCGTTACGTTCACCCGGATGGCCGATGCCGAGGCGCAAGCGCCAGAAATTTGGCGTGCCCAGTTGGGCCGCGATGTCCTTCAAGCCATTATGCCCGCCGTTGCCCCCACCTTGCTTGAGCTTGACGGTACCGGGAGCCAGATCAAGTTCGTCATGAATGACCAGAATCTGTTCCGGTTCGATTCGGTAAAAGCGTGCCAGTGCTGCCACCGAGCGACCACTCGCGTTCATGAAGGTGGTTGGTTGCAATAGCCAGACGTCGGTCGGGCCGACCTTGGAACGTGCCGTACGGCCAAAAAATTTAGCTTCCGCATTGAGGCGGGAATGGGTGTCGTGGGCGACTTCATCTACCCACCAGAACCCGGCATTATGACGGGTGGTTTCATATTCTGCCCCAGGGTTACCGAGGCCGACGAAGAGTCTGATTCCATTCATGCTGAAGTCTGTTGCTCCAAGGTCCAGGGCTGAAACTTAACCACGGGGTTCTAAATAAAAAACGCGCGTCCCGGCTTGCCGCAACGCGCGTTTTTTTCATGCCGATGCCACCTTATTCTGCTGCGGCTTCCTCGTCAACGACTACACCACCGCGTGGCACCGGGATGGTCGCAACTGCTGCGTCATCACCGTGGGTCAGCTTGACGAACTCCACGCCCTTGGGCAGTTTGAGTTCGGATAGGTGGATGGAATGGCCGGCTTGCAAGTTGGCCAGGTCGACTTCGATGAATTCCGGCAGATTCTTCGCCAGGCAGGTGACATCAACTTCGGTCTGGATGTGGGTAACGATGCCGTGTGCTAGCTTAACGCCAGGAGCGATGTCGTTATTGATGAAATGCAACGGCACCTTGACGTGAATCTTTTCGGTGGCGCTGACGCGCTGGAAGTCAATGTGAGCGATGTCATTCCTGACCGGATGCAGTTGGAAGTCGCGCAGCAGCACTTGCTCTGCCTTGCCATCCACGTTCAGATTCAGCACGGAGGCGTGGAAAGTCTCGTGACGGAATTGCAGGAACAGTTCCTTGTGGTTGAGCTCGATATTGACAGCGTCCTTGCCAGCACCATAGATGATGCCCGGGACGTTGCCGGCACGGCGCAGACGGCGGCTCGCACCCGTTCCTTGCGCTGTGCGCTTCTTTGCGTTGATTTCGATTGCCATTTTACTACTCCTTCTGGTTGATTAAGGTTGCCCGCGACCAGGCAACCAATTATTCGCAGCAAGCCTTACGCCGACCGCTGAATTTTGTTTCAAGCTGAAAGCTGAGCGCTGACAACTTTTTTGTTAATCCATGAATAACGAGCTGACCGAGTCCTCGCGACTGATGCGGCGTATGGTCTCTGCCAGCAACTCGGCTGCGCTTAACTGCCGGATCTTGGCGCAGGCAACGGCATCCGCGCGTAGCGGAATGGTGTTGGTGACGACCAATTCATCCAATCGCGAATTGGCTATGCGCTCGACGGCGGTACCCGACAGCACCGGGTGGGTGCAATAGGCCACCACCTTGATGGCGCCATGCTCCTTAAGCGCGTTGGCGGCCTCACACAGGGTGTTGGCGGTATCGACCATGTCATCCATGATGACGCAGGTGCGCCCCTCGACCTCACCAATGATGTTCATCACCTTGGCTACATTGGGTTTGGGACGGCGCTTATCGATGATGGCGAGGTCCGCATTGAGTTGTTTGGCAAGCGCCCGTGCACGCACTACGCCGCCGACGTCGGGAGACACCACGACCAGGTTGGGATGGCTGTGCTTCCACAGGTCGCCAAGCAGAACCGGGGTGGCATAGATGTTGTCTACCGGAATGTCGAAGAAGCCCTGAATCTGATCGGAGTGCAGGTCCATGGTCAACAGGCGGTTGACGCCGACACTGGTCAGCATGTTGGCGACAACCTTGGCAGTGATGGCGACACGGGCGGAACGCGGGCGCCGGTCCTGGCGTGAATAACCGAAATAGGGGATGGCGGCGGTGATGCGGGCGGCGGAGGAGCGGCGCAGGGCATCGACCATGACCATGACTTCCATCAGGCTGTCATTGGTCGGCATGCAGGTGGACTGCAGGACGAAAACATCCTTGCCACGCACGTTGTCCAGCAGTTCGACCATGACTTCACCATCGCTGAAGCGCCCCACTGTGGCCTTGCCCAGATCGATATTGAGATGGTTGACCACCTCTTCGGCCAGCCGTGGATTGGCGTTGCCGGTAAATACCATCATGTCGCCGTTGACCACGGTGAAATCCTCATGTTGTTGGTGAAAAACAAAAAGCGTGTAGGGGTTAGTTACACGCTTTTTTATTATTGGCTGGGGAGGAAGGAGTCGAACCTTCGAATGCCGGAATCAAAATCCGGTGCCTTAACCAGCTTGGCGACTCCCCAATAAACTTTGCAGGGCTATTCTAATCAGCAAAATCGAGCAGGGGATGTTGGTTTAACCCCTGCGCTACAAACCCGGATACTTGCGCTGGTTTAAGCGCGAAAATACGGTTCGCTTCGACTTCGTTGTCACATTCCAGAAAAACGCAGCACCCGGAACCGCTCATGCGCGCGTCGCCGAATTGCTTCAGCCAGTCCAACGCACTCGCTACAGCGGGATACTGCCGGTACACCACGGGTTCAAGATCATTATGACCGTAGCCCTTGAAAAAGGCCGCCATTTTCGCGGGAATCGTGTCTCTTGTCAATTGCTCACTGGCAAATACTTGAGCCGTGACCACGTGAACGTCTGGCGCCAGTACCACATACCAGGCCGGGAGTAGTGTCATGGGCTGTAGTTGTTCGCCTATACCCTCGGCCCAGGCGTTGCGGCCGAACACGAAGATCGGCACGTCAGCCCCCAGTTGGAGCGCAAGTACCTGCAGTTCAGCGCGTGGTAGATCAAGATGCCACAGGCGGTTGAGCGCGAGCAGCATGGTGGCAGCGTCGGAACTGCCGCCGCCAAGACCGCCGCCCATGGGCAGGATTTTCTCCAGACGAATATCGACCCCCATGCGGCAGTGGGTGTGCTGCTGCAGCAAGCGGGCCGCGCGCACGCACAAGTCCTGCGTCGCCGGCACGCCAGGGACATCTGCCAGGCGGCGAATCTGACCGTCATCCGTGACGCGAAGATGCAGCGTATCTTGCCGGTCTATCAGACGAAATACCGATTGCAGCAGATGATAGCCGTCCGCACGTCGTCCTAATACATGCAAAAATAGATTAAGCTTGGCTGGCGCCGGAAAGGATTCAATTTTTTTCAAAGTCATTCACCGACGCCAACCCATTCCTCAACCACTAGTTTGAGGTCCAGTTTCTGGCTTTTCATCACGATTTTGCCTGGCAATTGTCGGCCGTCCAGAGTCTGGTAATGTGGATATTCGATATCCCAGCCACTCTGGCGCAGGTGCTGAATGCGGCCCTCAGCGTCCCAGGCCAGGATTTCGGCGGCACCAGGCCCGGGACGACCGAGTACCCAGTCCGACAGGCCGGACATCGGTAGGCTCCAGCCCAGTGTTTTCTGGGTCAGTGTTTCGGCATCCTGTGCGGAATAGGTTTGCTTGTCGCTGGTGGTCAGGGTTACGCCGTCTGCTCCCACGCTCAATTGACCCAGTTGGGTGCCGATCGGCGAGTAGAATCCGATATCGTCCCCGTCCTCATGGTGATGCCAGCGTAGGCTGCCTGAAAAGCCTTTCTTTTCGGTCAGGACGGCGATGCGCCCGTTCATCGCGAAACTTCTTATGCTGGCGGTCTGCGCTACATGCTGTTGATAGCTTGCCGGGGGTGAGGCCGGCGGCAGTGTTTGTAGCGGAGCACAGGCGGCCAGCAGCAACGCTGGCAGCAGGTAAGTCCCTAGTCTCACTGCCCGAACTTCTTCGTGGTGTTTACCAGCAACTCGTTGTCTGGATACTCGCGTAGTGCATCCGACCAGGTCTGCTGAGCTTCATCGTGCTTGCCCTGCTGCCATAGCACCTCACCCAGATGGGCGGCGATTTCCGGATCGGTCTGCACCGTATAGGCACGCCGCAGGTAGTCTGCGGCCTGATCCAGTTGCCCCAGGCGGTATTGAAGCCAGCCCATGCTGTCGAGGATGTAGTAGTCATCGGGGCTAAGGGTTAGCGCCTTTTCGATCAGTTTGGTCGCTTCAGTGAGCCGCTCGTTGCGATCGGCCAGGGTATAACCGAGGGCGTTGTAGGCTTGTGCGAAGTCGGGCTTGAGGACAATCAGGGTGCGTAGCTGTTTTTCCATGACGTCGAAGTGTTGCATCTTTTCCGCCAGCATGGCGTAGTCATAGATCAGCTCTGGCGTATTGGGCAGAGTGGTGATCGCGTGCTCCAGCAACGCATAGGCCTCTTTTTCATTCTTGGCTTGGGTTAGAATGTTAGCTTCAAGTTGCGTTGCCACGACCTGTTGCTCGTTGGTGAGTTCTGGCAGTTCATGCAGCAGTTTACGGGCGTCATCCAGCTTGCCCTGGCGTGCCAGAATGTTAGCGACATGCAACCGGGCATCGAAGTATTGCTCGCCCTCGTCCACGTGTTGATACCAGGCAAGTGCCTGGTCATCGTTTTTTTGCTGTTCAGCTGATTGTCCGAGATAGAGGTAGATCTGGTCCGGATGCTTGAATCCATGCATCAGCGCCTGTTCGAAGTAGTGGTCGGCTTGCGCATAATCGCTCAGTTGCACCGATAGCAAGCCTGCAGCTACGGCCAGCTCCGGATTGCTGGCTGCGGTTTCAACCAGCGGGGCGAACTGTTCTCGGGCCTGATCGAACTGCTTCTGATTGACCAGAAGTTTGGCGTAGGAAAGACGTATATCGTTGGCCAGGGGGTGCTGGGCCAGGTAATCATGATAAAAGCTTAAAGCGTCCGCTATGGATTGTCGCGTCAGTATTTCGCCCTGTAGCAGGGCTGGTAACTCCCACTCCGGGCGCAGTTGTTCGGCGGCTTTCAGTTCGGGCAGGGCAAGCTCAGGTTTGCCAGCGGCCCAAGCGCCGTGGGCGACGGCAAAGCGGGCCTCGGCCAGTTCGGGATAGGGCTTGGCCAGGGATTGCAGCAGCTTCAACACTGCGGACTTGTCGCTATTGCGCGCTAGCAGGCCATTCAGAGACAAAAACAGATTGGCACGCGTGGCATCCGTCTCCAGCATTTTCTTCAAATGCGATTGTGCGTCGGTGAGATTGCCGGTCCCCAGCAGAATCTGGGTGCTTGCCTGTGCCGCTTCGGCTGAGGTTGGATCCAGTTCTTCCCACAGGCTGGCCGCACGCAAGGCCAGTTGTGGCTGTTGACTGAACGCGGCGGCATGTGCGGCACGCGCGGCTAGTCGCGGATCGCGACTGGATTTTGCCAGGTCGTAAAACAGGTTGGCGGCGAGGCCGATGTCGCCGCGCTGGCCGGCAATCTCGCCGATCAGGTATTTGTAGATGAATTCACTGGACAGCCCGGTGACCGGCGTTTTGCCAGCGGATGCCGCGTGTGCGAAGGGACTGACGCTGGTGATGAGGAGCGCAATGAGAGTCGCAGAAACGCGCATCAGATGGATCTTTTTTGGCATGGTGTTGGAGAGGCTCTGGCAGTCAATTGAAGAGGAGGGTCAGGATTCGTTAGTCCGTGACACGGGCAACAAGTTCACCCATAATGAACGCGAATATAGCCTGTTTGGTTCAAATTTCCAATTTTTGCAGACGCTTGACAATTGTCAGGCGTTTTTTTAATTTAGCAGCCCTCGAAAAAGCCGGAAAAAATTATGGATACAGTAACCGTCGAGGTGCGCGATCTGACGCGTACTTACGGCAACAATGCCGTGGTGCGGGACGTAAACTTTAACCTGAATAAGGGAGAAGTGCTGGGCTTCCTTGGCCCTAATGGCGCCGGCAAGTCCACCACCATGAAGATGCTGACCGGCAACCTGGCACCGACCGCCGGTACGGTCAGGATCTGTGGCATCGATATTCTGGAAAATCCTCGCGATGCTAAGGCGCTGATCGGCTATCTGCCGGAGACGCCACCGCTATACAAGGAATTGACCGTGGACGAGATGCTGGCGCTGGCCGCCCGCATGCACGGCGTGTCAAGAGGCCACGTGGCACGTGCCGTGGCGCAGACCAAGGAGCGCACCGGACTGCTTGAAATGGGCGGTCGCCTGTGCGAAAACCTGTCGACCGGCTACCAGCAGCGCGTGGGCATTGCCCAGGCCATCATCCACAACCCGATGGTGGTGGTGCTGGACGAGCCGACGCGCGGCCTGGATCCAATCCAGATCCGCGACATTCGTGCCCTGATCAAGGAGTTGGGTGGCGAGCACAGCGTGATCTTGTCTACCCACATCCTGCCAGAGGTCGAGATGGTGTGCGACCACGTGCAGATCATTCATCAGGGCCAACTGGTGTTCAGCGGCGCGATCGATGATTTGCGAGCCAGTCGTAAGAGCAGCAGCCTTATCGTCGCCCTGCGTCGTCCGCCTGGGGTGGATGTCCTGCAGGCCTTGGACGGGGTGGCCGCAGCCGAGATTACTGCTGACAGGATACGGCTTCGCCTGTTGGAATCCGGCGCGACCGACAGTGTAGCCGAGGGCGTGGTGCGTGCTGCGGTGGCGAATGATTGGGGGCTGTACCATGTCGCTCCGGACGCCACCTCGCTGGAGGACGTGTTCCTGCATTTGACCCAATTGGAAGAAACCGCATGAAAATGATTTTCGTGATCGCAGGCAAGGAACTGCGCAGTCTGTTCGCATCCCCCATGGCATGGGTGATACTGGCCATGTTGCAACTACTTCTGGGCCTATTCTTCGCCAATGGCGTGGATCGTTATTTTGTCTCCATGCAGGGCGCCATGGCGCCGGAGCAGCGAATGGGCTTTACCGCTTTCGTAGTGCCACAGGTATTCGGTATTGCGGTGCTGGTATTGCTTACTGCGGTGCCTCTGTTGACCATGCGACTGATCGCGGAGGAGCGCAAGAGCCAGACCCTGGTGTTTCTGTTTTCCGCACCGGTATCCTTGTTTGAGATTGTGCTGGGCAAGTTCGTCGGCCTGATGACCTTCATCACGGTGGTGGTTATGCTCTTGGTGGCGATGGCCCTGTCCATGCATGTGGCCACTGACCTCGATACCGCCCATGTGCTGACCAATGCTTTGGGTTTGTGGCTGATGGCTGCAGCGTTCTCGGCGCTGGGCATCTTCATGTCCAGCCTGACGCAGCAACCGATCATTGCGGCCATCATCAGTTTCATCGCCCTGTTGGGCCTGATCATTATCGACAGTTTTGCCGCCGACCCGGAGAGCCCGCTCAATTATCTGTCGCTGATGCGGCATTTCGAGCCCTTGTCCAATGGCATGCTGAGCAGCGCCGACATCAGTTATTTCGTTCTGTTCATTGCGACTTTTCTGGTGCTGACGGTGCGCCGGTTGGATGCTGACAGGTTGCGCGGATAAAGATCATGAAAAACCATTCGAAAATCCGTTTCCAGTTATTCGTACAAAACTGGCTGTTCCTGGTGCTGTTTCTGACTCTGATAGCCTTGTTGGGCTTCGCCACCAAGCGTTTTCATGTTGAACGGGATGTGACGCAGAGTGCGCGCAACCAGTTGACCGATGGCAGTGCCAACGTTGTCAAGAAACTCAAGGGGCCGGTCACGATCACGGCTTATGTGGAAAATGATGATGCCGAGCGCAAGAAACAGATTAATGACTTTGTGGCGCGTTATCAACGTGCCAAGCCTGATATTCGGCTCACCTTTGTCAATACCACCAAAGAACCAAAGCGCGCCCAGGAAGCCGGCATCCGCAAGGATGGAGAACTGGTGGTGGCGTTCGAGCAGCGTTCCGAGAACCTGGTGCCGGCCTATACCGAACGCGATCTGACCAATTTGCTGGTGCGCCTGGCACGCTCGCGTTCCCGCGCCGTGATGTATCTCGATGGTCATGGCGAACGCAGCCTGATCGGTGAAAAGAATTTCGATCTGGGTGAATTTGGCCATCAACTGGGCACCAAGGGTTTCAAGCTGGCCAATCCTGACCTCACCATCGCGCAGGAGGTACCGCGTAATGGTGCCATGCTGGTGATCGCTGGACCTCAGGTGGATGTGTCGGAGGCGGAGGTCAAGAAGATCATGAAATATGTCGCCAGTGGCGGCAATTTGCTGTGGCTGATCGATCCGGGTTCTCTGCATGGCTTGCAACCGCTCGCCGATTTTCTGGGCTTGACGCTGACTCCGGGCATTGCAGTCGATCCGACCTCCACCCAGAATGGTATCGACCCCAAGACCGTGATCGGTCGTCAGTACGCTGAGCATGCGATCACCAAGGATTTCAGCCTGCTGACTGTGTTCCCCGAGGCACGTCAGATCGATGTGCATGACACCAACGGCGACTGGGAAGTCACCCGCTTGATTTCCGTTGCGCAGAATGGCTGGATAGAAAACGGCAAACTCGATGGCAAGATTGAGTTTGACAACAAGCGCGATGTGGCGGGTCCGGTCAATATCGCCGTGGCGATGCAACGCCGTGCCGAACACATCACACAGCGCGTGGTAGTAGTCGGTAATGGCAGCTTCCTGGCCAACAGTTTCGTCGCCAACGGCGGCAATCTGGGGATCGGCGTTAACATGGTGAATTGGTTGGCGGGGGATGACAACCTGATCAGCATCCAGCCCAACTTGATGAAGGATACAACGGTTACCTACAGCAAGTTGCAAGGCGCGCTTATCTTCGGCGGTTTCATCGTGTTGTTGCCGCTGGCCTTCGTCATCTCCGGGGTCATGATCTGGCGCAGGAGACGCACGCGATGAAGTCCGGTTGGTTGATCAACCTGGGCCTGCTGGTGGTGGTGGTGGGCGTAGCGCTGGCGCTTTATTTTGCGCCCCATCCACAGGAAAAACAGGCGCTGGCGATTCCGGTATCGACCTTGGCGCCTGCGGCTGTGGCCAAGATCAGCATCGAGTTTCCGGCCAAGAAGGCAGTCAGCTTTGAACGGCGTGCTGGCCAGTGGTTCCTGCTGCAGCCGTTTGCCGCTCGCGCCGGTCAGGCGGCGGTGGATGGGGTGCTGTCCATTCTGACGGCGACCAGTGTCGACAAGTTCGATGCTAGTGACCCCGCGCGATATGGTCTTGATCACCCGGCGCTGGTGCTCCGTTTGGGCGAGGAAGTATTCACTTTCGGCACCTATAATCCGGTCAGCGGCATGCAGTATGTCGGCAACCGCAATTCCGTGTTTCTGGTGGAGAGCCGTTATTCGGAGGCGGCATCGATTCGACCTGTCGAGCTGATTGATAAGAACTTGCTGGGCGCCACCGAAAAGATCGCCGGTTTCGACTTCTCCAGACTCGAACAGTGGGAAGATCACGGTCTGCGTCTCGACCAGGATAAGGGCCAATGGCAGGTGATCCGGCCTGACACCAAACCGAAACAGGAGGAGATTAACGCCTGGTTCACCGACAGTTGGGGAACCTTGATCGCCCTCTCGGTCGAGCCTTACACGCCAGATCTCCGGGCTAAGTCACCGTCGTTTGAGATTCATTTAAAAAATGGCAAGACCCTGCACCTTGACAAACAGGGCGAATCACCTGAATTGATCCTGGCGCGCCCGGACGAAGGCTTGCGTTACCACTTTCCGCAGGATGTCGGATTCCAGATTCTCAACCCGCCCGTGGGCGCAGCCAAGTAAAGACCAGGGATCAGGGCATTCCCCTGAAGCTGCACCTTGTTGCTTTTTACAACTTAATCCAGGGTCAGGTCGCCCGTTGCGATTACGCGTTCCAGTCGCCTTGCATGGGTGTGGCGTACGCGTAATCGGTCATCGGACAGGATGGCTTCCACCGTTTCCCCAATCACCATCATGATTCCCAGCACCGGAATGACCAGTATCAGGCCGGACACCCCGGCAATCGCTTCCCCAATGAAAAACATCAGCAAGGTCAGTAGCGGGTGGATATGCATGCTACGGCCCATGACGTATGGCAGGAACACGAAGTCATCCATCACGCGCACCAGTGCAAACAGTCCAATCACCCAGTACAGCATGGCAGGATTGCCCGGCAAGTCCGTTGCCGTGACCATCAGGGCAATGGCGCAACCGAGGAGGGGGCCGAGGTAGGGGATTACGCCCAGCAGGGCGGCCAGCAGACCCAGCGTAAGCGCTGCAGGGATGCCCAGAGCCCACAGGCCACCGCAAAGCATGCTGCCATCTATGGCGACCAGGCTTAGCAGGCCGAGAAAATACATGCGTGCGGTACGGTCGATGGCACGCATCAAGTAGAGGGTCTTCTCAAAATAGGCATTGGGTACGGCGCTGATGATGAATTTGCGCAGGCGGACACCGTCTCGCAGCAGAAAGAAAGTGATGATGGGTGCCAGCAGGAGTGATGGCAGCCAGGCGGCGATGGTGGTAATCATCTGCCCCAGGTATTTTTCGGAAAAATGGCTGGACAGGTCCAGCAGATTCTGGCGGTAATCCCCACCCATGTCCATGTTGCGTAAGAAGGCGAACTTGAATTTTAACGTCGTGACGGCAGCTTCCAGCGCCGCAGTACCGCCCAGCAGATAGCGCTGCAGGTCATCTTGCCACAGTCCGGCGTGAGCAATGGCGAGTGGGTACAGTACCAGTAGCCAGGCGCCAGCCAGCAGCAGAAATATACCGCTTAATCCGATTGCTGCCAGTTCGGGGCTGAGGCCTGCCATGATCAGTTTGTGCGTGAAGGGTGAAATCAGGTAGTACAGCACGAAGGCCAGCATGAATGGCACGACCAGCCACAGAATCTTCTGAAACAGAAACAGCAGGATGCAGGTGGTGAAGATGACGGCGATCCAGGTCAGGGGCCCGCTGCCATCCTGATGTTTTGCCATCAGACCACGTCCCGGCTGATGGTGTCGCGCAGTCGCCTGGCCAGCATGTGGGCCAGTGCCAGCGACAGTTTGGAAGCAATCAGGGCATGGCTTTGCAACAGGCCAAGGAAGTCATCACGAAACAGGACGGCAAGCCTGCAGTCGTCGCGCGCCCGTGCTTGTGCCATGCGTGGGGCATCGTCCAGCATGGCCATTTCGCCAAAGCTCTGGTCCGGACCCAGTTCGGCGATGGCACCGTCCACAGGCCTGCTCTGACGGCTGATGAGGACATGACCGGAGAGGATGAAGTAAACCGCCTGTCCATCTTCACCTTCATCAAAGATGATTTCATCCTGACAGTAACTGCGATGATGTAGCAGACTATCCAGCGTGCGCAACTCCCTGCGGTTCAAGGCGTGGAACAGGTCGATTCTGCGCAGCGCCGCGAAATTTGCGGGCTCAGATCGGGCTTTGAGAAATCTTCGCAACATGGCAGTAATCCGGGTTCTTGGTAGTATTGTTCGGCAGTCTTTTTCCCCCGGATTACGCTGCCGGAGGATGGTTGCCGGGCCGGGTGATGGTTGCTGCCCAAGAACCTGCCGAGCGGTAAATTTTCCATAGACGCCATCCGGCTTGGGCCATGCCAATCAAGCTGCGACGCCGGACAAGAAATACCGCCGCCGAGCCCGCTACCAGCCACACCGGGTTTGCACGCAAGAACCGGATGACGGCGATGCCCTTGTCAGCCACCTCTAGCGGGGCTCGCCATTGCCGGCCAATGGCAGCCACCTGAGTGCGCTGGCTGCCGATACGCGCCAGCAGTTCGTCACGCTTTTGCATCAGCGCGAGTTCCTGACTATTCATGGTGACCATGCAGTTGCTGCCGGTCTTTCGCCAGTTCAGCCAGGCTTGCGGCAAACAGGGTGGATTTTTCTTGCGTCAGCTTGCGTAGTAGCGATAGTGCAACGCCGGTTGCTGCAAAGAATAGCAGGCTCAGGCTGCCGAGTACGGCAAGGCGGTGCGTGTCCCAAAATAGCACGACGATGAAAATGGTCAGCAACAACAGGCCCATGCCGCAGCAGAACAATGCAAATGAGGCGTAGAGCACCATGCGCGTCAAGCGCAGGCGCTCGCTTTGCAACTCATTCGCCAGCAGTTCCAGTCGCGTTGAAACGATCAGGGTCAGGGTTGCGCTCAAACGCCGTACTGACCCCATCAGGCCAGGGCCCGATGCCGACATGGCTTAACGGCCGCGCGAAATCAGCATGCCCACGATCAGGCCAAATCCGGCCGCGATGCCGACGGCCTTCCACGGATTCTCATGCACATATTCGTCAGTGGCCCTTGCCGCCTCTCGCGTCTTCAGGGCGATGTGTTGCTGTGCCGCAACGAGATGCTCCTTGGCCGTGTCCAGGTTTTCCTGGATGCGTTCACGCGCGGCGGCCACATTTTCGCCGGCCTGGTTGGCTGTTGCCCGCAACAACTCCTCTGCATCTGATACCACGATGCGCAAATCCCGCATCAGTTTTTCCCGGCTGACTTCGCCGTCCAGATCTGATAATTCCGTATACATGATTCAAGTCCTATCTTAATGAAAGAAAACGCCAAGGGAAGTCTGCTGTCAATTGTACTACATTGATCGTGGCGGTCGTGCTTGCAACGCCGGTTGTCAGTGTTTCAGGTCAGTTTTTCGTTGCTGGCCAGCAGTTTCATGCTGGTGTTGCGCAAGCGCTGGGACAGCACGTGGACCAGTTTGATCAGTATTTTTGCCCCGATGCCTGGTTGCCTGCGGATCAACTCGGTCAATTCAGAGCGGGCCAGTACCGCAAAGAATGTGGGTTCCAGCGCGGTGCAGGAACAAAAGCGTGGCTCCCCATCCAGCATGGACATCTCGCCGAGCGCATAGCCTTCCTGTACCACGGCGATGCGAGATGCCTGCCCACTACGATCGAGTTTGGATACGTCAACCAGTCCCCGGATCAATATCACCATGAAGTCGCCGGGATCTCCCTCGCTGATGATGGTGGTGCCGATGTCCGCCTCGAACACCGGCATGAACTGGCCGAGCAGTGTAATTTCGGCCAGCGTGAAATCTTCCAGCAGAACGACCTTGGCGATCAACCGGTGAATCTCATCGGCAAAGCTTGACGCCAGGCCTAGCGGCCGCATGCCACGTGCGGTGAAATAAGTGTCATCCATCAGTGGAGATGGCCTTCCAGCCAGATGGCCAGCTGATCCAGCGCGGCATCCGTGGCCCGGGTTAGCGCATGCACGCCGCCTGGGCTATCGTTGGTGACCGCTGGACTTTCCACGGCAAAAGTCTGTTGCACCAGCAGTGATTGGCCCCGGATCAGGCTGGCGCGCAGGCGCACCAAGGCGTGACTGCTGTCGGGCGTGTCGAATATCTGGTCGAATTCTTCCAGTTCCACTAGCAGGCGCAGATCAGTGCGTGCGTCGGTCGTTCCGAGCACCCTGGCGCTACCCGCTAAACGGTTCTTCAGGCGCTGTGTCAGTAGTTGCGGTGGTGGCATGCTCCAGCGGCTGTCGGCATAGGGTTTGGCCAGTTGGTTGTCGCTAAAAGCGAGTCGGTAATAAATCAGGGTTGAGTCCAGGCGGCGCGGTGCCAAGATGTCAGCTACCGCCAATACTGGCAGGCTAACGACGCTGGCATCAGGCGCGAAGGCCGGAAGCTGGCCAAAATCGTAAGCATTCGGCCGGATGCCTGGCTCCGGTACGATGCATCCAGCCAGCAACATGCTCAGCACCATGGTGCATGTTTTTCTCATCATTCTCTCCTGTAACCCTGTTCGCCCGGGCCTGGTTGGATTTTTGTTTCTCCTGCGATCAGGCTCTGAGGGTTTTCGCCAAGATTCTCGATGGCCAGGTCTATCCCACGGGCGGTATGGCCCAACTCATCCGCCAAATGAGACATGCGTGGCAGGGTATCGTTGTTCATGCTGGAGGTCATGGCGTCGAGCCCTGATGCACTGGTGGCGATGACGCCCGCCGTGACGTCCAGATGGTCTAGGCTGCTGTTTATTCTCTCCAGCGCGCCCCCTGACCCCTGCAATCTTGTGGCTAGAGCATCGAAATTTTGCGCCATGCCGTTGACTGACCCCAAGGTCTTGCGCGTGTCGGCGATGAAGGGCGGCAAGCTGGCCAGGGTCGGTTCCAGTATTCCGGGCAGGCGGCCCAAGCGTGTGATGGTTTCATCCATGCTGGCTACGGTATGCATCAGGATGTTCTGGTTTTCAGGCGCCAGCAACTTGTTGAGGCGCACGCTGATTTCATTGACTTGCAACATCAGTCCTTCGCTGCTGCCTGCCAGTTTGTCTATCAGTCCGGGGCGGATGTTGATGCGTGCGACCCTGGACGGTGATGTTTGCAGTGGCGTGGGGGCAGTGCCATTGTCGTCGAACTGGACATAAGCCAGTCCGGTAACGCCTTGATAGCCCAGGGTGGCGAAGGTGGAATGCGTGATCGGGGTGCCAGTCTCGACCGCGATCCGCACCAAGATCTGGCCGGGTACTGCAGGGTCGAAACGGATATCCTCGACCCGGCCCACGCTCAAGCCCCGATAGCGCACCGCAGACTCCGGCGACAGCCCTGCGACGGACGCCTGTGTGACCAGTTCGTAGGGCTTGCGCTCCCGTGTATCGCGGTCGAACCACAGGGCGAGCAGTGCCAACCCGACGCCGAGCGCGAGGATGAAAAGTCCAGCAATCAATGCATGTGATTTATTTTCCATGCTTATTCCTTACAGGGGGTCCTGGCAGTTTCCTAATTTATTGACAGACTAAACGATAAAAGGATACTCCCGTAACACTTCCATGGCGCGTTGTCCGCGTTCGCCTAGGAAAAATTGTTTGACGAACTGGTGCGGTAGTGCGATCACTTCCTTCACCGGCGCATTGGCAATGACGTGCTGGTCGGCCAGCACGGCGACGCGCGTGGTCAGTTCAAATAGGGTATCGAGATCATGCGTCACCATCACGATGGTGAGTCCCAGAGCGCGATGCAGCGCGCGAATCAGCAAGACGAAACTCTCGCAACTTTCAGGGTCGAGGCCGGCCGTCGGCTCATCCAGGAACAGCAGTTCCGGTTCCAGTGCCAGCGCCCGTGCCAGGGCGACGCGCTTGATCATGCCGCCGGACAGGTCCGATGGCAGTTTGTTGGCGTCGGATGGTTTCAGTCTGACCATGTCCAGCTTGAGCATCACCAGATCGGAGATCAAGTCTTCCGGCAGGGTGCGCAATTCGCGTAGCGGCAGCGCGATATTCTCGAATACGGTCAGTGCCGAGAATAGCGCACCCTGCTGGAACAGCATGCCCCAACGCTTCCTTGCTTCCAGCCGCTGGCGGTGGTCGGCATTTTCCATGGGTTCACCAAAGATGCGGACGCTGCCGCGTGTCGGTTGTTCCAAGCCGATCATTTGCCGCAACAGTGTGGTCTTGCCACTGCCGGAGCCGCCGACGATGGAAATTATTTCACCGCTCTCTACATCGAGATCGAGATCGCGGTGCACCACAAAGTCACCGAACACCGTCCACAGCCCGCGGATTTCGATGATATTTTCAGGGGGCTTCTGCATCAGATCCCCACGCCCTTGAACAGGATAGCGAAGATCGCATCGGCTATGATCACGATGGTGATGGAAGCCACAACGGATGCTGTTGTGCCTTGGCCCAGACTGGTTGTGTTCGGCTCAATGCGCAGGCCGAAGTGGCAGGCGGTGAGTGCGATCAGCATGCCGAAGACGACGCCTTTTGCCTCACCCAGCCAGAGATTTGGCAGTTTTACCACTTGCGGCAGGGTGTCGATGAAAAATCCAGGGGACAATCCCAGTGTGTTCATAGCGGAGAGCATGCCACCGGTTAGCGCCATCATGTCGGTCCATACTACGATCAGTGGCATGGCAACGGCCAGCGCCAGCACGCGTGGCAAGATCAGACGGAAGCCATGCGGTATTCCCATTACCAGCATGGCATCGAGCTCTTCTGTTACCCGCATCACGCCCAGTTGGGCGGTAATGGCCGAGCCGGAACGCCCCGCTACCAGGATTGCCGCCAGCAATGGCCCCAGTTCGCGGATGATGGACATGCCCAGGATGTTGACGATGTAGATGTCGGCGCCGAACAGACGCAGTTGCTGCGATGAAAGATAGGATAGCACTACGCCGATCAGAAATCCTACCAGCGCCGTGATGCCCAGGGCCTGCGCCCCGGCGTGAAAGACATGGGCCGAGACTTCGCGCCATGGCCCTTGTAGTGGATTTTGCAGCAAGCGGATCATGTCCAGTGACAGTTGCCCGATCAGCCTGATGAAGCCGAGCACATGCTCAAGAAAGCGGAACATGCCTTTACCGAATGCGTAGAAGAATGCCAAGCGAGACTTGGCGGGTTGCGGCAGATGGACATCGCCTAAGTGGTGCAGGCGGTCGAACAAGGCATCCTCTCCTGCACCCAGCAGCAGGTGTTGTGGTCGCCGCTTGCCCCAGAAATTCCAGAAAAACTGGGCGCCCAGATGATCCATTCTGGTAATCGCGGACAGGTCCCAGTGCACCTCTCTTGCTGGCACTGCGCTTGGTGACACGGCTTTTGGCGACACGGTGGTCAGTTGTGACAGCAGGCCGTTGATACAGCCGCGCGCAGCCAGTGTCTGCACTAACCATATCCCGCCTGCCTTGATGGAGATTATCCCGTCGTGGTCTTCGATTTCCAGACTGGGGGGAGTCAATTCAGGCATGGATTGGCCGTCTGAGTCACCGTCACGATGTCCGTGGTGCGTGATTTGTCTTTTACTGTGTCGTGTTCAGGGTTAATCATGGCTGCAGCAATTATGAGCGCATATTCAGGGCTCCTGCAACCTGCCTGACACACCATTGAAGTACATTTTTCTGGCAACAGGATGCATGGCCGACTACACTTGCCCGTAACGCCGAGTATTTCAGCGAATGAAGTGTTTTCAATTGATGAACGCAAGATGAAAGTTCCCTGTGCCTGAATTGCCCGAAGTCGAGACTACGTTGCGCGGACTCGAGCGCCCCTTGGCAGGGCGCCATGTCAGCCGGGTCGTGGTGCGACATCACGGGCTACGCTGGCCGGTGCCACGCGATCTCGATGCTCTGCTCGCAGGCGCCGCGATACGCGGCATCACGCGTCGCGCCAAATATCTGTTGTTCGCCTTCGATCACGGCACGCTAATCCTGCATCTGGGCATGTCAGGTCGGCTTTGCCATCTGCCCGAGGACCAGCCTTTCGGTCCCCATGATCATGTCGATCTGGTGCTCGATAACGGTGCCGTGGTGCGCTTGCGTGACCCGCGCAGGTTCGGTGCGGTGTTGTGGGCGACGGGTGACCCCTTGCAGCACCCCCTGCTAAGCAAGTTGGGGCCGGAACCTCTGGAGCGGCTGTTCGATGGCGCCTATCTGTACCATGAAGTCCGGCGCCGCAGCGCCCCTATCAAGAGTGCACTGATGGATGCCCATCTGGTGGTGGGGGTTGGCAACATCTACGCCAGCGAATCGCTGTTTCGTGCCCGCATCAACCCGAAAACTTCCGCCAACAAGTTGAGCCAGATGCGTTGCGAGCGCCTGGTTGCGGAAATTCAGGCCACCCTGCGGGATGCCATCAATGCCGGTGGCAGCAGCCTGCGTGATTTCTTTGGCGCAGACGGCACCCCGGGTTATTTCCAGCAGCAGTATTTTGTCTATGGCCGCACCGGTGAACCATGTCGCGTGTGTGCGACGCCGATCAAGACCATCCGGCAGGGGCAGCGCTCAACGTTTTACTGTTCGAAGTGTCAGCAGAGATAGCTACGCACGTATCAATCTGCTGCCGCCCGATCGTTTAGCCTAAAAACTAAATTGAATCGCCAAGACGCCATGAGCGCCAATAAAAACAAGGAATTACATAAAATCAAGATTCTCGCTCTGGGTGAGATAGGGATTAACATAACGTAATTACTGCCTGTGGCATGTTGGCTGCGTATTAAGTTTTCTTAGGATTACTTGATTTAGACGGAACAGGCTGCCTGCAGGATGCTTAGCGTTTTCGCTTCATCCAGATTTGCATGACCACCCAAAGCGGCATTCCCATGTTCACGCAAGGCCTGCATGATGCGTGTTGCTGCCTGCGGATCATTTACCTCAGTATCGCGCAAATGCACCGGCATATTGACACTACGGTACATTGATTCAATAGCGGCAATGGTGTCTTCTGCTTCTGGTTTGCTTAGATCAAATACTCTTTTACCCATTTGCACCAGTTTGATACGTTTTGCCTCTATGGTTTCGCGTAAAAGCCAGGGTTGTAAAATCGACAACGTGCGGCCATGGTCAATTCCATAGAGCACGGTCAACTCCATTGCCAGGCGATGCGTTGCCCAGTCTTGGGGAACTCCGGCGCCGACCAGTCCACAAAGCGCCTGATTAGCCGCCCACATGAGGTTTTGGCACCAGGAGTGTTCACGGCGGTGTGCATAGGTGTCAGCAAGGGTTTTCAGTGCACGCATGATGGATTCGGCATGGCCATCCTGTACCAAAGCACCAACTGGATAGGTTAAGTATTGCTCACAGACATGAACAAATGCATCGACCAGACCATTCTCCAACTGCCGGTCAGGCAAGCTCGTCAAGACCTCCGGATTAAGGATGGCAAAACGAGGACGGGCAGGTTCGGCGTAATACACTTTCTTTTCATGTCTCGTTGCATTGGTAATGACTGCTGCTGCATTAGATTCTGAACCTGTTGCAGCTAAGGTTAATATGGCGCCAACAGGCAAGGCCTCTTGTACGATGTGTTTGCCACTAACGATATCCCATCCATCCCCATCATAAAGGGCAGCAGCTGCAACAAACTTTGCGCCATCAATCACTGACCCACCGCCTACAGCGAGTATAAAATCTAATTTTTCAGACCTGACTAGTTCTACCGCAGAGCTTAGCGTTTCAATCGTTGGATTTGGCTCGATTCCTCCAAACTCGATGAGCCGGCGACCTGTGAGCACTTTGATCACTTGATCATAAACCCCGTTACCCTTTATTGAGCCACCTCCGTAGAGCATCAAAATACGAGCGTCTTTGGGTATTTCCATCCCTAGTTTTGAAAAGCTATTCGGGCCAAAATGAATCTTGGTCGGGTTGTGGAAGCTAAACTCGAACAGGTGTTCCATAGGTCGCTTATTATCCTAAAATTGATGTCAATACGTTAAATTCTATCTTTCTCAGATGCAGGTCGGCAGTCGTCTGCCAGAATGGACTACACCCAAATCAGCCGCCTATAAGGATGAACTGACATTATCGCCCTATTCAGCCAACCCTTGGAGTTTTCATCAACGCATCACAATTATCCCGTAAAAATGCGTTTAGTTAGATTCAGTGAAGTTGAGTGAGGGGTAATTTATGCCTAAAGAATGTCCTGAATGTGAGTTGTTAAGTCCTGAAAATACGATTGTTTGTGATTGTGGTTTTGTTTTTAAAAAAGGCAAACTCAAGAAGTACTCTATCCCGCCCTCCATGAGAATCAAAGCCACGAGCCTGAGTTTTAATTGGGCAATTATATTTATATCTGTTCTCGTTCTTGCAAGAATAATTTACCCGTTTGTGGCTAACGATATTCTTCCTTTCATCAAGTTGTTGCTTAGTTCCGATCACTAGCTGCTGGTTATAAATATAAAGTTAATTGCTTATAGGGTGGTAGTAGAATGAACTTGGTGTGTCAGGCTGCAGGGCATGAAATAAGGGTTTTTTGACAAACCAGAGCAGCACGACGGAGTCCTGTTCAGGTTGAAATGAAAGCTATTCTAGCAAGCACCCCCGGCCTTGGGTACAATCGGAGGCATGGTGGTCTTGATCGGGAGATTTTGATGCAGAATCCGCAGGATATGGCTGGCTGGGTGTCTTTTCTGAGTGGCGCCGAGATTCCTGTACTCCGGCACACGGCGCGCGAACTTGAGCGCCTGCATGCCGACGAAGATAACCTCAACGCACGCAGCATTGCGCATGTGGTGAGCAATGACCCTCTGATGACGGCCAAGATACTGCGTTACCTGCAGGCGCATAAGCATCACAGCCAGTCGCATGAACTGGTGCAGGTCGAGCAGGCAATCATGATGATGGGGCTCAGCACCTTCTTTCGGGAAGTGCCGGCGACACCTGTAGTCGAAGATTTGTTGCATGAGCATCTCGGCGCCTTGGTGAACTTGTTGCACACCGTGCACCGGGCGCAACGTTCCGCCCAGTATGCTTTCGACTGGGCTCTGCTGCTGCACGATCTGCACGCCGAAGAGGTGCGTGTTACCTCGTTGCTGACTTATTTGGCCGAAATGCTGATGTGGTGTTTCAACCCCATACCGATGCAGGACATCCGGCACCGGCAGGAGCTTGATCACACCCTGCGTAGCACTGTGGTACAGGAGCAGGTGCTGGGTTTCAGGGGGATCGAGTTGCAGCGCGCGCTGGCGACAGAATGGCATCTGCCGGCACTGCTGCTGGACTTGTCGGATCCGGCGTTGGAAAAGACGGAGCGGGTCGAGAACGTGGTGCTGGCCGTTAATCTGGCACGGCATTCCGCTAATGGTTGGGATGATGCCGCGCTACCAGATGATTATCGGGATATCGGCGCCTTGTTGCGGCTTGACCCGGACAAGGTTCGCGAGATGGTCAGCCCAGCAACCACGTCATGAAGCTCAAACACTGGAGCAGTCCCAGTAACCCAAGCAGGACAGTGACTGCCCATAACAAACGGGTCTGGCGCCGTTGTTCTTGCACCAGACGCTGCAACTCTGATGTCACCGGTGCGGCAGCATCGCGCTGCAGGTAGGTATTTAATAACCGAGGCAACTGCGGCAATAGCGTTCCCCACTGCGGCGCCTCGCTGCGAATATTCTTCAGCAGGTTGCGCCATCCCAGCTGTTCACTCATCCAGCGTTCAAGGAACGGTTTGGCGGTTTGCCATAGATCGAGTTCCGGGTCGAGATCGCGTCCCAGGCCTTCAATGTTGAGCAACGTCTTTTGCAGCATTACCAGTTGCGGCTGAATCTCCACGCCGAATCTGCGCGAAGTCTGGAACAGGCGTAACAGCGTGCGTCCAAACGAGATGTCCTTGAGCGGCCGGTCGAATACCGGTTCGCACACGGCGCGGATGGCGTTCTCGAATTCAGACAGTGGAGTATCGGCAGGGACCCAACCGGACTCGATGTGGGCGCGGGCGACCGCCCGGTAGTCGCGTTGAAAGAAGCCGAGGAAATTCTTCGCAAGATAGAGCTTGTCGCTGTCACCCAAGCTTCCCATGATGCCGAAATCCAGCGCAATGTAGCGGCCGTTGTCGGCCACCAGAATATTACCAGGGTGCATGTCGGCGTGAAAGAAGCCGTCACGGAACACCTGAGTGAAGAAGATTTCGACGCCGTCACGCGCGAGTTTGGGAATATCCACATTCATTTCACGTAATTTTCCCACCTGACTGATCGGCGTGCCGTGCATGCGTTCCATCACCATGACCTGTTCTCGGCACCAGTCCCAGTGGACCTCAGGCACCGATAGCAATTTTCCGTCGGCAAAATTTCGACGCAGTTGTGAACAGTTGGCGGCCTCAAGCATGAGGTCGAGTTCATTGTGTATGTGGCGCGCGAATTCCGCTACCACCTCTCGCGGTTTCAGGCGTGGCCCGTCGGTGGTCAGTTTTTCCAGCAGCCAGGCTGCGGCGTCAAGCAGCGCCAGGTCTTTTTCGATCACATCACCGATGCCCGGTCGCAGGATCTTGACTGCAACCGGTGTGCCGTCATGCAGAGTCGCAAAATGCACTTGTGCCACCGAGGCGCTGGCGACAGGGGTGGAATTGAATTCGGCGAATACCTGATGGGCAGCCTGGCCGTAGCTCTGAAACACGACTTCAAGCACTTGTTCGGCTGGAACGGACGGGACCTGGTCTTGCAGTCTGGCCAGTTCATTGGCAATATCGAACGGTAGCTGATCACGGCGAGTGGACAGCATCTGGCCGAACTTGACGAAGATCGGTCCCAGGTTTTCCAGAGCCAGTCGCAGGCGTACACTGCGTGGCTCGGGGAATTTCCGCCAGAACAGCAAGCCACGTACCAGGGTGTTGAGCAGTCGCAGACGGGCATGACCAAGAATGAATTCGTCCAGCCCATAGGCCAGGGTAACGGAGATGATGTGAGCCAGACGAAACACTCTCATCGATGTTTCTGTTCCAGCAATTCCAGGCGCTGTTGCAGGCGTGCGGCGTCGTCGCGCAAGCGGTCCACCTCCGTCGCGAACTGCTCCAGATGACGTCCCTTGGCGATTAGCGGCGCTTCTTCCAGCCAGTATTCGGCGAGCATGCTGGCGCTAGATTCGAACTTGTGTCCCAGTTCCCGTCTGATGCGTTGTCCGGCTTGCGTGATTTGATACGCAGGAATGTCTCCCACGATGTGGCTCAGGTCTTCCTCCACATCCCAAACCAGACCCTGCAGTACCTTGCCAACGGTTACAGCCAAGTCCATGTCACCATCGAGTCTGGCTTGCCCGGCACCAGATCCCGGCTGTAATAGATGGCGGATTGCAGCGCCTGGACTCAGGCTGATGGTGGCGTCCGCCAGCGCGTCGACCGGCGCGGCAGTAAACCCGCCGCCGGCATCGATTGCCAAGGATTGGGCGAGCGGCGGTAGGGCGATACGGACAACGCGGCCTTGATGCGGGCGCAGCAACTCGCTGGCCCAGGAATTCTGGCGCAACAGGTGATTGAGAGCGTCAACAGTCAGTTTCAAAATTTGTAGCCACGATGCAAGGCGACCACGCCGGCCGACAGGTTGGTGAAATCCACACGGCCAAAACCAGCATCCTGCATCATCTGTTTCAGGGTTTCCTGATCCGGGTGCATGCGGATGGACTCGGCCAGGTAACGATAACTGTCGGCGTCCTGCGCCAGCAGTTTTCCCATCACCGGCAGCAGTTTGAACGAGTAGGCGTCATAGGCGGCTTGTAGAGGGCGCCAGACGCGGGAGAATTCTAGTATCAGCAATTTTCCGCCGGGTTTTAACACGCGTAGCATTTCCTTGAGGGCGAGGTCCTTGTGTGTCATGTTCCTGAGGCCAAAGGCGACGCTTACACAATCGAAATGATTTGCCGGGAAGGGAAGCTTCTCGGCATCGCATTGCAAGGCCGGTACCGGCAGACCCTGGTCCAGCATGCGGTCGCGCCCGACGCCCAGCATGGAGGCATTGATGTCGGTCAGGATCACCTGCCCGCTGGCGCCCACCTTGCGGGCAAACAAGCGTGACAGGTCGCCGCTACCGCCGGCAATGTCCAGCACGCGCTGACCGGGGCGCACGCCGGATGTATTCACGGTGTAATGCTTCCACACCCGGTGCAGGCCTGCCGACATGACATCGTTCATCAGGTCATAACGGCGTGCCACGGAATGGAACACTGCCCCGACTTTCTTTGCCTTGTCCTGTTCGGCGACAGTTTCGAAGCCGAAGTGCGTGGTGCTGTCCTTCATGCCACCTCCTTGCGCGTCATGCCTGCAGCGGTCAGGCGATCTAGGTAGGTCTGCCATAAGGCCTCCTGCTGCAGGCCCAGTTCATACAGGTAATCCCAGGAGTAGAGGCCGGTATCATGGTCATCCGAGAAAATTAGCTTGACCGCGTAGAGGCCGACCGCCTCGATGCTGATGATGTTTACCGATTCCTTACCGATTTGCAGAATCTCTTGCCCCGCGCCATGACCACGTACTTCGGCTGAGGGGGAATAGACGCGCAGGAACTCGCACGGCAGGATGAAACTGAGTCCGTCGTCGAAGCTGATTTCCAGTTTGCGCGTCAGTTGATGTAGTCGAATATCGGTAGGGCGTGGGGTGCTGGGGGTCAGGCCGCTCATGGCATATTTCGATGGTGATTTAAAACGAAATAATAGCAGAATCCCGACAGGACTCCTGACTGAACCCGCTTTTAACGAGTAGTCGCCTGATTAATTTAACTATTTGTCGATTCATGCTAGAGTGGCCGGGAGCAATTTGATTATTTTGAGGTGTCTGATGACCGGAAATCGGCTAGCCGAGGAGTTTACCGCTTACAGCCAGTGGCGTAGTGGGCTGGTGAAGGCCATCTGCGATTACCAGTCATGGCTCAGCGTAGAGGAACTGGGGGATGCCCAGATTGATTTGCGCATCAGGCATTTGCTGGACCTGCTGCGTGAAGACAAACTCAATGTCGCCTTTGTCGCGGAATTTTCCCGTGGCAAATCTGAACTGATCAATGCCATTTTCTTTGCCGATTACGGTCAGCGCCTGCTTCCCTCCGGTGCCGGACGTACTACCATGTGCCCGACCGAGTTGCTGTACGATCCGAGCAAGCCGACGTCTCTGCAGTTGCTGCCGATCGAGACACGTGCCCTGAACGCGACTACCACCGAATACAAGCGCTATCCGGAGGAATGGAAGCTTATCGAGTTTGATGTGGATTCCTCTGACAGCATGGTGGAGGCCTTCCGCGAGGTTGGCCGCACCCGCTGCGTGACGGTGGAGGAGGCGACGCGTTTAGGTCTGTTTGATCCGCAGGATATCGATGACACCATGAATCTCAATGAAGACGGCACGGTCGATATCCCCTTGTGGCGCTATGCCATGATCAATTTTCCACATCCTTTGCTGGAGCAGGGACTGGTGATCCTCGACACGCCTGGATTGAACGCCATCGGCACTGAGCCTGAACTGACCCTCAACATGTTGCCTAATGCTCATGCCGTGTTGTTCATCCTGGCGGCTGATACCGGCGTGACCAAGTCTGAAATTGACGTCTGGCGCCAGTATATTAGCGGCACCCGCTGGAAACAGAAGGGGCGTTTGGCGGTTTTGAATAAGATCGATGGGTTGTGGGATGAGCTCAAGCAGCCGCATGAAATCGAAACCGAGATTGCCAAGCAACTGACCAGCAGCGCTGAGATGCTTGGCCTCCGGGCTGACCAGATCTTCCCGGTTTCGGCGCAGAAGGCCTTGCTGGCCAAAGTCAGCGGGGATGAAACATTGCTGGTCAAGAGCGGTTTGCGTGCGTTGGAACAGGCTTTGTCCAACGGACTGATCCCTTCTAAAAAAGAAATTGTGCGTGACAACACCCAAGGTGAAATTGATGACCTGATCAATAATTCCAAGCTGGTGCTCGAGGCCCGCCTGGCCGGCATGCTTGAGCAAATTGATGAACTGAAGGGCCTGCGCGGCAAGAATGAAGATGTCATCGAGCACATGATGACTAAAGTCAAACAGGACAAGGAAAATTTCGAGCGTGGTTTGCAGCGTTTCCAGGCGTTGCGTAGCGTTTTTTCGCAACAATCTACTGCCTTGTTTACTCACCTGGGCATGGAATCGCTCAAGGGGGAGGTCATCAGAACACGCGAGGCCATGATGGCGAGTCGTTTTACCCGAGGCATCCAGCAGGCGATGCAGGGGTTTTTCCGGGACCTTAAGGGTCAGTTGGATAAGTCAGACGTTCAGATTGCCGAAATCAAGAGCATGATGGATGCGATGTATGATAAGTTCTCGCAGGAGCACGGGTTGAGGCCGGTGACACCCCCAGGATTTTCTACTCTGCGGTATCTTAAGGAGTTGTCCAAACTTGAGCGTTCCTATTATGAACATTTCAATACGCCATTGAATATGCTGACCAATGAAAAGATGACTTTGACGACGAAGTTTTTTGAAACCCTGGCCAGTCGGGTGATTAATGTATTCGAAGCGATCAATCTGGACGTGGATAATTGGTTGAATGCAGTCATTGCGCCGATGGAATCCCAAGTGCGGGAGCACCAGTTGCAGTTGCGCCGCCGCTTGGAAAGCATCAAGCGCATCTATAAGGCAACCGGCACGCTGGAAGAGCGCATCGGGGAGTTGGAAAGTATCGAGCAAGGCATCCGTGGTCAACTTGGCGATCTTGAAGTGATTCGCGCGGCGATCTCACAAGCGCTGATGATCGCCGATCAAGCCGGACTTTCAGAGCAAGCAGCATGAGCCCGGTACTGCTTTTTTTGTTTGCCCTGACGCTGGTCTTTGTAGTGTTTGCGGCGGTAGGCGTGTTGTGGGCGATCAGGAGTGGGCAATTCGATGATATGGAAGGTCCGGCGCAGCGTATCCTGATGGATGACGATGATCCGCTCATTCCATTTCATGGCTTGAAAAATACAACTGTTCGCTCTAAAATGGACGGATCAATCTTAATTAAGGGAGAATGAGAAATGCATATATTCAGTTGGGATAATTTGCCGATGACGATGATCATTGCCTTGGTCGCCTGGGCGTGGGCTAGCTTCTTTTCCGTCATACTGGCGTGAGCTGAAAATGAAGACAAAAACGGCTGCCATTGGCAGCCGTTTTTCGATCAGGCAATAGGCGTTTTAAAACTGACTGGCGAAGATAGTCTTCATTTTCTGTAGTGCTTTTTGCTCGATCTGGCGGATGCGTTCTGCAGAGACGCCATACTCCGCTGCCAGGTCATGCAGCGTGGCACCCCCGTCATCCCGCAACCAGCGCGACTCGACAATATGGCGACTCCTGTCGTCGAGGCTGTCCAGAGCGTGCTGCAAACCCTTGGTTTCCATGATCTCGATTTGTTGATCTGCCAGGAACAGTGAAGGTTCCGGTCGCTGATCCTCCAGATAGGCAATAGGACTCCAGTTGTCATCAGAGTCATCATCGCCGTTTGACTCCAGTGCGATGTCACGGCCGCCCATGCGGGATTCCATTTCGATCACATCTGCCGGTTTGACTTCAAGTTTACGCGCGATTTCTGCAATCTCATCCGGGTGCAGACTACCGCTAATGTTTTGCTTCATGCTTCGCAGATTAAAGAATAGTTTGCGTTGGGCCTTGGTGGTCGCGACCTTGACCAGGCGCCAGTTGCGCAACACAAATTCGTTGATTTCGGCCTTGATCCAATGCACGGCGAAGGATACCAGGCGCACGCCTCGTTCAGGATCGAAACGCCGTACCGCTTTCATCAAGCCGATATTGCCTTCCTGAATCAGGTCAGCCTGCGGCAGCCCATAGCCGGCGTAGCCACGCGCGATGCTGGCAACTAGGCGCAAGTGCGACAAGATCAGATGTTTGGCTGCTTCCAGATCCCCGTCGCGCTGCAAACGGGTGGCGAAGTCATGTTCTTCTTCAGCCGTGAGTAACGGGAACGCCTTGATTGCGCGCAGGTAATGATCGACGCTGTCTGCTGCAGATGGAATCGGAAGTGACAGGGAATAGCTCATGGTGAAATAAGGCCTCCTTCAAGTTTGTATAATTCTAGCACTCGTCGTTTGAGAGTGCTAGTCAGAAAAAGTTCTATCATCGAAATTTTTTTAGTCTTCAGCATTGAGTGACAAACCGGGATATTTCCGTGGGGCAGTGCGGTACCTGCTTGGAACAGGTTACATCACATCACTTTTAACTTGAAATATTATATAAAATGTTTATACTGTTTAACCCAGCTAGATATTTATAATGATTTTTGAGGAGTAAATGACATGACTGAAATAAAAAAACCACCTGCAAAAACAACAAAAAATGTTGCCAATCCAGCACCTGTAGCCGCTGTTGTTCCGGCCGTGAAGGCTGTTAAGGCTAAAGTCGTGAAGGCGAAAGTGGTGAGGGCACCCAAGGCTGCTCCTGTTGCCGTAGTCGTTAAAGAAGTGAAGGTGGATAAGCACAAAAAAGAGAAAATGGTGCGTGACAGTTTTTCGATGCCGGAGAGCGATTATGCACAACTTGCCGCGATTAAAGAGCGATGCCTTAAATCAAGTGTAGGGGTCAAAAAAAGTGAAGTACTGCGTGCCGCCCTGAAGTGCTTGGCTGGTCTTTCTGATGTAGAGCTGACCAAGGCAATCACCGATCTGGATATTATCAAAACAGGCAGGCCAGCCAAGGTTTGAATATTTTTCTGGTGCTGTCGTCCTTAGAATTGAGGCTAATAAATCTGTTTACAGGGTCTGCGCAATGGCTGTGACCAACAAAAATGTCATTGCGCAAACCAGTAAGTCCTCTTCAATTTCAGGGTGAGATCCTGAGTCACTTTTTTAGGAATGCTCTGGCCCAATGGCTAATGGCATACAATTTATTTCGGCATGCTTTCCAGATAGGGCAACTTCATACCTACTGCATCGAATGTGATACAGGAGGGGCAGTGACGCATTTCACCGATAGCTTCAATGAAAAATTCTCCGCATTGCTTACAATATTGGGGAGATGGCATAACATCCTCACTCATGCAGTTTTTCCATGTTTTTCGATCGAGAAAAACAGAGCTTAGTTCCCCGGACTTAATTTTCAACATATCAATCACCTCATATAGTTAGCGTGATTATCTTAGGTTGAATATATTGAATTTTCGTGTCGTTTGGATTAAGAAAATATGAACTTGCATAATGGGGACTTAAATAACAGCCGGGTTCACGGCGGGTGAATTACCTTTTCCGCTGTCTTTTTGCAGGTGTCATCATTTGATCAATGTTTGTCAGGGTAAATTCGGCCAGTAATTTATTTTCGAAAATAAGGCTGGATTTTTTCTCGACGATTAAGGCGTCTTTGAATGATTTTCCTCTGGCCGGGAAGCCGTTTAGCCTGATGAGACGAAGATAGTAGCTTGGTTTATCTTTTTTCAACCATCCTATGCCATCAACCAGCCACTGATCCTCCCCAATAAAGTAGGAGACCACAAATTCAATGTAATCGGTATTGGTGTTAATCAGCTGGAAAAATAGTTGCTCTGGTTTTGACATGAGCCTGTGATTCTATAAGAAAATCGGATTTTTAACTGTTACGATAATGTTAAAAATGGCCAGAGGGTGATGCGGATGCCAAGCCGAGTCTTATTGAACTTCAGATTACGTATTTAATTGCCTGTTGCTGAGCAATTATGAATTTATTTTCATAAGATTGTCACATGGAATGTTTATGTTTAGGGTCATGGCCTTATACACAAACCGGGAACGACTAGTTATTTTTGATGCGGATGGCACAACCGTTGATGCATTTCATGCGATCGAAAAAACATTTTTAAATCACGGAATGGCTATTGGCGATCTTGATCGCTTTCAGAAACGACGCAAGTTGCTGAAGTATCTAGGGGGACTTAGAGAGTTTCCAACAAACTTGCGCCGCCAGTTTGGCAAGCAGAATCGCATGAAACTGTTGGCAACGTTAACCGAAGTCTATCGACAAGAAGCCTGTTTGTATTCCGGGATTGAGTCGCTGTTGCGTACGCTGCTAGATGCCCCTGATGTCCGTGTGGGACTTGTGACACGAAATATCACGATAGAACCTGAAGCAACACTGAAATGCCTGTTTAATCGCTACGGCATTGATCTTGGCGAGTTTGATTTTGTTGCATGTATTCCCCTTCGCGAGGATAAAACGGTTCACTTGAGGCTTGCCAGAGAGTCCTTTGCTATTAATCCAGCGCGTGCCTATGCGTGCGGGGATGAATACAGTGATTATCTCGCGTCGGTCGGGGCCGGAATGCATCCGTTTGTCGTGGCCTATGGCTTCGAAGACAGCGTTCGCTTGACCCGGGACTTTGGCGTTCCAGGGGATCTTCTCTCTACGTCACCCGCTGAATTTTCCGACCGCCTGCTGCATGCTCTTGACTTGAATGTCGATGCAGTCACATCCTGATGAGTCTCGCTGCAAAGAAAGAAATATGAGATCAACTGAAATAGATTTATACCATTTAACACCGCGCGAAAAATGCTTGGCCAGCACCCAGACTCCCGCTGGAGGCGTTGGCTTGACTTGCATCATCTGCGCTTTTAATGAGGCGCCACGAATTGCTGCGGTACTAGATGTGGCATCGGCGCACCCTTTGGTGCACGAGCTTATTGTGGTAGATGACGGATCGACTGACAACACTGCCGAGATCGTAAAATCGTATCCGACAGTCAAACTCATTAGTTACCCGATCAATCAAGGTAAAAGCCATGCGATGGCGACAGGCTTGGCCCATGCTCAAGGTGAATTCATCATGCTGCTTGATGCTGACCTCAAAGGACTTGTTGCAAATAACATTGCGGCTCTCGCAGCGCCTGTTTTATCCGGAGTTGCTGGGGCTAGTTTGAGTCTGCGTAAAAACAGTCTTTTGTTATTTCGTGCCATCGGTCTGGATTTTGTTTCAGGGGAAAGAGTGATCAAAAGGGAACTCCTGAGCGAAGTACTGACTGAAATTCATGGATTGCCTCGCTTCGGGATCGAATTGTTCATGAACAAGCAGATTATTGCCCGTCAACTTCCAATCGCAATTTCGTATTGGCCTCACGTTACGCAATCCAGAAAAACAGAAAAAATTGGATACTGGAAAGGGATCAGAGCTGAATGGCGAATGCTTGCTGATTTGTTGCAGCTTGATTATCCACTCGTGCTGGTTTTGCAAACTATTCATCTGCTCTCATTGCGAATAAATACTCCGGCTGCATCCGCGCCATTGGTGAGTATGAAATCGTTATTCGTGCGCTGGATCAGGCTGGGGGCCAATTAACGTAAGAGATCGGATGATTCCAATCTCCTTTAAAGCCCCTTCAATAGCACTACTTTATCCGTTTCCTGGCTGCCTCATAGGCCAAGGAATCTTCCCGCTTGTCGACCGAGAGCACGAGGACGACGACTTCTTCATCAATGACGGTGTAGACCAGCCGATAGCCTTGCTTCAGCAGTTTGATCTTGTAGCAGTTCGCCAGGTCGCCGTGCAATCTGGCTCCTGGGACGTGCGGAGACGCGAGTCGCTTTTTGAGAAGTTTCCGTAGCGGCTCCTTGACCGAGCCATCTAGTCGGTTCCATTCCTCCAGTGCGGGCGGAACGAATTTCAGACGATAGGTCACGTTAGATTGTTTCGATATCGACTTCGATAGCCTGGGCCTTCATGGCAAGCCGTTCATGAATCAGGCTGGAGAGTGAGATGTCTTCCAGCCTGTCCAGTATCGACTCATAGACTTCAGGATCGAGCAGATAGAATGCAGGCCTGTTGTGGTTGAGCACGGCGACAGGCTGCAACCCTGCATCCTGCTTGATGCGGGACGGATTTTTCTTGAACTCCGACATGCTGACGCTGAGGCTGGCGTGGATTTGTTCCATGGCTCACTCCTTTAGACCTTAATATAGACCTAATTATAGAGCTATTTATTTTAATGGCAATAGGCTGGATCCTGCCACGGTAAGAATCTGACGATGGATGAAGTGGCGATAACGAATAGCCCTTTGCCATTTGCTAGTGAGACTTTGCGCATCTGATTCTCAATGATAAAGGCTCGGGAGGCGGGCCAAAAAGGAACTCTTGAGTGAATACTGACTGAAATTCATGGATTGCCTCGCTTCGGGATCAAATCGTTATTCGTGCGCTGGATCAGGCTGGGGGCCAATTAACGTAAGAGATCCGCTTATTCCCGTAAGTAAAATCAAATGTCCGAAGCATCAGTTATTTATTTGTCATGAAAATGTAACCTATTCTTCATCATTTTGTATCTTACGGAATTTAGTCTGGCATCCATCAAATTAATGAATGAGCCACCTGTGGACCATCAATCAAGGCACTTATCCAGCATGCGTATTGCTCTGGTCACGGAAACGTTCATCCCCGAAGTGAATGGCGTTGCAATGACGCTGGGGCGAATAACGGAAGGCTTAATAAAACTGGGCCACTCATTGCAAGTCATAAGACCAAGCCAATTCAGTTCTGACATTCCAAACACACGGATTGGTCAGGAAGATGTTTTGGTGACTGGATTTCCGATTCCTTTTTATAGTGAATTGCGGTTTGGAATACCGTCCGAGAGTCGTCTCGTCAAGCTTTGGGAGCAAAATCGCCCGGATGTCGTACACGTTGCGACAGAAGGACCGCTGGGTTTATCGGCTATCAATGCAGCTCGTAAACTGCTAATACCAGTGACCAGCTCATTTCACACAAACTTTCAAAATTATTCCAGCCACTATGGCATTGGCCTGCTCAGGGGGGCGATTGAAGCTTATATGCGCTGGTTGCATAACCGCACCATGGTAACACTGGTACCAACTCTTGCGATGATTCAGACATTGCAGGCGCGTGGTTACCGGAATGTAGCCTTGTTTTCGCGTGGCGTGGCGATTGACCTTTTTTCCCCTGTCCACAGATCATCTGAGCTGCGTAAAAGCTGGGGGGTTAATGATCAGGATGTCGTGGTGCTCCATGTAGGTCGACTCGCCAAAGAAAAGAACGTCAATCTGGTTTTAAGATCCTTTTCAGCCATTAAATCTCGCCTCCCAAACGCCAGGCTTGTATTTGTGGGCGATGGCCCCTTGGCTAAATCACTACAAGAGGAATGTCCTGATGCGATTTTTGCCGGGATGAAAACCGGTCATGAATTAGCCGTCCATTACGCATCCGGTGATCTGTTCTTATTTCCAAGCGTGACCGAAACATTTGGCAACGTTGTGCCTGAGGCACTTGCCAGCGGACTCGCCGTCATTGCTTACGACTATGCGGCCGCCGCAACCATGATCACTAACGAGGTCAACGGCCTGTTGGTGCCCTTTGCCGATGAGGCTGGCTTTATCAATAGTGGTTGGACCCTCGCATCAGCACCACACAAGTTAAAGGCAATACGCCAACAGGCTGCGCCAAGCGTCTCCCATCTGGATTGGGGGTCAGTATGCGAACGGTTTGCTGGTGCACTTGCCCAAGTGGTGAAGGGCCATGAACAGCAAAGGGGCACAACAAGCAGCGAATCACAAAAGGATACCGTCATTCAACCCGGCGCATGAGGGCCTGTCCCATAAGAATGCGTGATCCAGTCTCAAGGCCTTCACACAACGTGAATCCCTTTGGCGCAAGAACGATGATGGTAGAGCCGTGCTGAAACCACCCCATTTCCTGTCCCTTGGCAAAAGAAGCCTGGCAAGGGATGACACTTGGTCCCCCATATTTGAGATGCAACAAGACGTTGAGAAAATGAAGTCGTATGCTGGCCACCAGAATTGCAGCTACCGGTACCAGAGCGATAGACTGTCCGTGGCAGGGGCCGTTATTCGTAATGCGCGTGCGAATGAAGGCCCTTTCATTTTTACAAAACAACTTTTCAACGCGGGAGAGGGCTATAGGGTTCACGTTCCATGTATCCCCGGAGAAGTAGGTCACTTGCGTGACTTCGCAGTCGTGAGGCGCATGGAACCGATGGTACATACTGGCAGTAAGTCGCAAGGTCACAAAGTGGCCATCTTGCCATTCACCCGTACTGGCATCATCTCCTATCAGATCATCAAGCGTATAGGGAAAGCCTTTCGCTTGAAAAACACGCGTGCCCTCAATCGGGCCGTTGGCGCCGATAATAGCGTCAGACGGGCTGGAAAGAACGGCGGGATCTGCATCAACCGGCCTCAATCCATCTTTCAGTTCGCGAATGAAGCAGTCATGCATGCTTTTGAATTGGGTATTCTTCGCCTCGGTCAAATCCAAGTCAGAGAAGAACTTCCAAAAAGAGATCGACAGATCGCGTACCAGCGGTTGTTCGATCTTGCTGAACCACCCCATGAATTGCGTCAGTCCTCTGCGGGGCAAACGGTTGGTGAGCAGGAAGTTCAGATCCTCTTGCGTCAAAATTTGTTGTATCAGTTGGCGCAGGCCCATAACTTTATATTCCGTATATTCGTTGTCAAAAAAGGAGTTTTTTCGTGAGTGAATCAGTGGTTCTTTATGTGTTTTTCGCTGCGATCCTGGCTTATGCTTCGGTCCGATTGAAACAACGGCTGGAACTGTCCGTCGCCAAGCACCGTTCGCTGACCGGGCATCCGCGCATGGCGCGCCGCTTTGCAGCCATGATTCCCTTTTACAGCTATGATGAACGGCAAGCTTTTGGCGTGGATGGTGCCCCGGAGGATATTGTGTCTGTTCGCAAGCTTGCCTTCGCAGTGCTTGCGGAAAATTTCCGTACCAACTATCCGAAAACGCTGCAGTTGACGCGTGAAGCCGAGGACAGCATCTCTGACATGCAATTCATCAGCGCCTACCGGGTGCCATTCCAATTCAGGCAACTGGTGAGCGGTTCGCTCAAGATCGGCTCCTTTGTAGAGACATCCTCCGGAGTCACGGTGACTGATCTTGATGGCAATGTTTGCTATGACCTTGCAGGCTCTTATGGGGTAAATCTTTTTGGCTATGATTTCTACAAGGATTGCATCGCCAGGGGGAGCGCCATGGTCAGTGAACTCGGACCGGTGCTTGGAGCCTATCATCCGGTAGTAGCCGACAATGTACGCCGCCTGAAGCTCTTGTCCGGACTCGACGAGGTATCTTTTCACATGTCGGGAACCGAAGCGGTAATGCAGGCAGTACGCTTGGCAAGATACCACACTCGGAAGACCCATCTGGTTAGATTTTGTGGTTCTTATCACGGTTGGTGGGGTGACGTTCAGCCAGGTATCGGCAATCCCGTTGCGGCAAGAGACACCTATAACCTGAAGGAAATGGACGAAGCCGCGCTGCATGTGCTGCGGTCCCGGCGCGATATTGCATGTATTTTGGTTAATCCGCTGCAGGCATTGCATCCTAACGCAAGCGCGCCGGGAGATTCTTCGCTGCTGGACAGTTCCCGCTCTGCCGGATATTCGCGTGAAGTTTATACCGCCTGGCTGCGGCAGTTGCGGCAGGTTTGCGATGAAAAAAACATCGCGCTGATCTTCGATGAAGTATTTGTTGGATTCCGCTTGGCCCCTGGCGGCGCACAGGAGTATTTTGGCGTAAAAGCCGACATGGTGACTTATGGCAAAACCCTGGGAGGCGGGTTTCCGGTAGGTGCGCTTTGCGGAAAAAAGGCCTGGATGAAGCGTTTCCGCGATGAGGCTCCGGCTGACATCTGTTTCGCCCGAGGCACTTTTAATGCCCATCCCTACGTCATGGGTGCGATGAACGTTTTTCTGCATAGTCTGGAAACTCCCGAGATCAAGGCCTTCTACCAAAATCTTGATGAGACTTGGAACCGAAGAGCCCAATCGCTCAACCAAAGATTGTCCGTCGCCGGTCTGCCTGTCCAAGTTGTAAACCTGTCTTCAATATGGACGGTGATTTACACCCAGCCCGGCTGCTACAACTGGCTGTTTCAGTATTATCTGCGGCTTGAAGGCTTGGCGCTGAGTTGGGTGGGCAGCGGCCGTTTCATCTTCAGTCTTAATTACAGTGAACAGGACTTTGAGCAGGTTATGGAACGCTTTGTGACGGCCGCAACAGCGATGTCACAAAGCGGTTGGTGGTGGAGCAATCCCGCCTTGACTAATAAAGCCATCAAGCGTCGCGTGTTGCGGGAAATGCTGGCGCATCGTTTTCAGCGGCAGAGCCGCTGAAAATTATTCAGCTTTGTGATGCGCCAACCTGTTCTCGATCAGTTCGCCTCGCAGCAATGCGAGGGGGGCCTTGTGATAGAGCAGAACGTCGTGAAAAGGATCCGTCAGAATCTTGGTCATCCACACCAGGCCGGACATGACGCCTTTCAGGTAAAACAGGTGGATGGTTCTAAAGATTAATCCACCAATTCCAATGGCTAGCCAGATCAGGCCGGTATGACGAATAAATTCGTAGAGATTGGCATCTGGCGTGAACAGACCAAAAAGTGTTGGATCAAGGATGAGGAGCAAAGGAGAGGCGGCCCAGATGGTGATTAATATCACCTTGCGGCGCAAATTGTAGCCGACCTTGATTGCTTCCTTATACTCGTTTGTTGCCTGGTTAACTTCGTCGTAGCCCAGCGGCTCAAAGAAAAAATGCCCTGACTGACGGGTGGTCATGGAAACCAGCCAACCAATCAAGCCCGCAATAGCCGGGTCTTTGAATAACATAACGTAGGCACACAAGAAACTCAAGGCGCTGATCAGATGCAGCGTCTGATTGATACGGCTGTGATGATAGTAACGATGATCGTCCCAGCGTTGAATTGCCAGTTGCTTGAAAAATTCAGACATAAAATCCCCCTAATGTGTACCCTTGATAATAGAGAAATAGAATTGCAGATTTGTGACAGAACCACATGTAATTATTCGACCGGCCAGCGTTTTCTGAGCCAAATTGCTGCCTTCATGAAAATGTAATCATATTCTTTTATATTGAGACTACATGAGGTCACATAGTAATTAGAACTGGAGGCAACCATGTTTGGAGGTGATGGAATTTTTAATCCGCTTGAAAATCTTGAGCGTGATATGGCAAGCCACAGACAAGCTGCATTGATTGTTGTGTGCCTGCTTCTCATAGCAAGTTTCTTCGCGAACTATTTTCTGCCATAGTTTATGGATGGGCAGTTCAAGAGTCTTAATAAACACCGTTTCATGCCTGAACTACTTTCAGTGCCTATAAATTCGCTGAATTGGGAAAACATGGGTAAGTTATAAAAATGGAAGAAAATATTACGATCTTTATAGTTAAAAACAAAAATGATGAAGAGATCTCGTCCTTTACCGACATGCGCCGAGCAAAGGACTTGGCTGATCATCTGCAATCTGAGTTTTCGACACTCTACCGCATAGAAGAATTTTTTATATGCTTAAGTAATAAAAGTCCTGAGATCCAGAAGAATTGAGTGATTGATGGTAGTAAACCCGAATTGATACCTTAGAACAACTTCAGTTTTTTGAATTTTTGCTTTTAAGACAGTTTCGAGACAGATTCCAGCAAATAGATTAGGAGTCAATG
>CAIJXJ010000169.1 GCA_903824575.1 uncultured Methylobacillus sp. | reverse complement strand
GACCAGGCTTGGAAAAAGGCGGCAAACTGGCTGTCACCATCACCGCCGCCACGTTCTTGAGCTGTAAACTGGTGCCCTGCGGCATATTCACACCTAATTGAGACAGCATACTGATAATACTTTGCACCGTAAACGGGGTCTGTGTAGTCTGATCACCGCTACCATCGAGACCGACCACCAACCCATAACCCAGCAACTGGTTTTCACGCACTCCCTGGATACTGGCCATATCCTTGATACGGTCAGCCTGAGCCACACTACAGCACATACACAGGACAAAGGAGAGTAAACAAAAGACAGTGCCGCGACTCTTCAGGGTAGAGGATTTGATTTTTAACCAAACAAAAAGTTGTTGCTTCATCTATATCTCGGCTCTGGTCAAGCTATGTGTCGTACCAGTTTGCAAGAATAACACATGCACCCGATGCTAGGCGACCCCTATGACTAAAAGCATCAATAAACCGCTCGATCATGTCGGGTTACGCTGCGCTAACCCGACCTACGAAATCTGGGCAAGCTCTGAATCAGAACGGCATCACCGTTAAAAAGAATCGTCCCAGAAAGCCTAATGACTGCATATCGTTAATCGCTTCGGTCCAGGCGCCCCCATTCTTGTACTCAATATGCGCATCTGCAACCTGTGAGGACTGAACGGTATTCAAATTACTAATCGTCGTCGGATTAACCACCCCGGAAAAACGAATAAATTCCTCACTTTGATTCAACGCAACCTGTTTTTCTCCGCTGACCAGCAAATTGCCGTTGGCCAGTACATTGATCACCGTGACGGTAATGGTTCCGGTCATATCCTCGCTGGCAGCGCCCGCAGCAGTAGTCGCGGATTTATTGCTGCTGCTGTCGGCCACGGAAATTGCCTTGAGCATGGTCTGCCCGCCCGTGGTCACGGTGGGTGTGCTGGCATTAACCGCATTTGCGCTGGAAGTGCTGCCACTGGAAGCCTTGTTACCCGAGTTCTTTTCCGCAATATTAATAATTAATATATCACCAATATTTCGGGCGCGCTTATCCTCAAACATCGGATGCTCGTTAATCCCCGCATGGTAAATAGCTCCATCGGCAGGCGGAATCACCCTGCGCTCGATGGGCTTTGCGGTCATCGGTTGATGGACATTGGTCGGCGGATTGCTGACACAACCGAATAAGCCACCCATCAACACCAGCAAAAATAAAAATCTGTAGTGCATTGTTCCCCTCTCAGCGCTTTACTTCACTTACATTTGCGACAATTTTTGCAACATCTGATCCGAAGTGGTAATCGCCTTGGAATTGATTTCATAAGCACGTTGCGTCTGGATCATATTCACCAGCTCTTCCACGACATTGACATTGGATGTCTCCACATAATTCTGATTAATCAGCCCGCTACCGTTAGTTCCCGGCACATTGGTACTCGGTGTGCCAGACGAAGCCGTTTCCTTGTACATATTTTCTCCCTGACTCATCAGGCCGGTCGGATTGATAAAGGTCGCCAGTTGCAGACTGCCCACCTGTACCGGCGCAGTCACGCCTGGTTGAGTCACGCTAACCACTCCATCACGACCGATGGTGATGCTGATCGAATTCGCCGGTATGGTAATCGCGGGCTGTACCGCAAAACCACTGGCAGTCACCAGTTGCCCCTGACTATCCGTCTGGAATGAACCATCACGGGTATAAGAAGTTGAGCCATCCGGCATCAAAACCTGAAAGAAGCCGGCACCCTGAATCGCCACATCCAGCGAATTGCCCGTCTGTTGTAAATTTCCCTGAGTATGAATCCGCTCCGCAGCCACCGGCCTCACCCCAGTACCGAGCTGCAAGCCTGAAGGAATCTGGGATTGTTGCGATGATTGCGCACCGGGTTGGCGAATGGTCTGATACAGCAAATCCTCGAAAACCGCACGCGAACGCTTGAAACCGTTGGTGCTGACATTGGCCAGGTTATTGGAAATGACATCCATGTTAGTCTGTTGTGCATCCAGACCGGTCTTGGAAATCCATAGTGAGCGGATCATGGCGTTTTCCTTATAAATTCCTGCATGTCATGAGTTGAGTGTTGGTGGAGTCGCATCAACTGATGCTAAGCACCTGG
>CAIJXJ010000168.1 GCA_903824575.1 uncultured Methylobacillus sp. | reverse complement strand
TCGAGGCCTTCCTGCACATCATCTGGGTGAGTAATGTTTATCCAGTCAATGCCAGTCATCTCCTTCTGCGACCGTCCGGCAATGGCAGCAAACTTTGGGTTAATTTCATACATATGGCCGGTATAGGAATCGATCAAGGCAACGCCTACCGGTGCCTGCTCGAACATGGTACGAAAGCGCTTTTCACTTGCGCGTAGCGCTTCTTCTGCCGCCTTGCGATCGCTGATATCCCTATGCGTCCCGACCATGCGCAAGGGTTGATGATTCTGATCCCACTCTGCCACCTTGCCGACAGAGCTAAGCCATATCCAGTCACCACTAGCCGTGCGACGACGGTATTCGATTGTTTTTGGCTGTTCTGTAGTGCGGCATTGCTGAAAAGCACTCATTACGGCATCACGGTCTTCCGGGTGCAAGCTGCTTTTCCATTCACCCAAGCTACTATGAAATGTGTCCGGGTCATATCCGATCATCCTTGCATACTCAGGGCTGACAGTAATTTCTCCAGTTTTCAAGTCAACATCAAACCAGCCCTGATGACTTGCGCTTAGGGCGAGGCGCAGGCGTTCTTCACTATCTTTGAGTTCACGTTCCCATTTCAAATCAGCTGTGATGTCGTCGAATCTCGCGTAGGCATAATCGACCTCATTAGAACCTTCTTTGAAGATTGGAATGGCGCTTATTTTGATCCAGACTATTTGAGACATATAAGATTTATTGATCCCCATGACCACGCCATGGATGGGCTTGCCGGTATTGATTGCGACCATGGTTGGATGGGCTTCGCCGGGAAATGGCGATCCGTCTTCATGAATTGCCTGCCAATGAGGGTCTGTTGAAGTCTTCCCTTGAAGTTGATCAAGTGACAAACCGAGAATGCGTTCTGCGGCAGGATTGGCTGACATGATTGTGCCACTGCGGTCTTGGTAAACAATTCCTTGGTCCACTGTCTGAAACAAGGTGCGGTAGGTTTTTTCTGTTTTCGCGATTTTCTTTCTGGCAGCCTCACTGTCAATGACGGCAAATTGCCGATCACGAAAAAACAGCGCTAGCGAGATAGAAACGAAGCTCAGTGATAGTGCGTAAAACCATAAATCCACCAAGTGATCTGTTTCGAAGCTATGGCCAAAATATCCAACCCCATGAGCCGTTCCCCACAATGCTTGTAGGATTGTGGTCGTAAGGGCCAATGTCACCCCATGAATCCCGAAGCGAACGGCTATCCAAGCAAGAAACAGAAACATCCAGTAACAATCGACTACAGTGCCAATTGAGCCGGAAAGCCAGCCAAGAAATAGGGCTTGTCCGGTAATCAGCATGAGTCCAAAACAGGCCAGGCCTTCAATCAACCGATTGTGACCGACCCAACCCGGAGAAAGAGTTCTCCAGATCAGGATCAGAGGGGTAATTGCAACGATGCCGAGTGTATCTGCCGCCCACCAGTTCAATGCTACGGAAGACAGTGCTGAGGATGGAATAATGCCTGCCCGCCACAATGATGTAGTGCCTATAACAACACTCGCCACAACGCTTATGCCGCCATATACACTTAACCAGCCGAAGTCTCTGGGTCGATCAAGCGCTAGATTGAAAGTTTTATTTTTTAAGAGTAGCCATCTGGCAATCACCGGCTCTAATGTGTTGCCCAGGGCAATGAGTGCGGATATCCACACAGAATCACCAACCATCAAACCAGCAGCAAATGCGCCAGCGAACACACCTGGCCAGTATTGAGGGCCACCAATCAGAATCGCCGCCAATGCAAGTCCGCTGGATGGCCAAATCAGACTAACGTTACCGTTGAAGAGTGAGAAGTGGATTAGCGAGGCATAGGCAAGAAGCGTGTAAAAGACTGCCAATAACGCAAGTTTTGGAAAAAAATGCCAACGGATTTTCATCTAAATATAGGCCATGGCTACAGGGACAGTAATTGATTGATGTTAATTTATTCTGAGGATTAGCATACTCCTCGGACTGGCCTATTTCAACAACCGAGGTAGATCCTACGGGCTATCGACCCCCCAAGGCGTCATTCAAAAAATACCTGATCAGAAAGAATTGTCAGCCGTCATTACGGGGCCGCGCAGCGGAACCCGGAATCCAGAAAATTATGACGAATTTTCGCAAACTACATTGCTGATTCTACAACGGTGAACATCTCATGGAACCCTAGCCCGTGATGCGATACTGTGCGGTGTGCTATCGCTGTCTTGACGACGGTCTTGAACCTTGATTTTGGTCAGCAGGATGGCCTGCAGGATGAGCGCCATGTGTCTCAGGACGGTCGCCATGTCTCATAGAGTGGTCAGGCTCTCCTGGGAAGGGCCGGTCCGGAGCGCGCATTGTAGGGTGTGAGCGTTGTCCCATGGGGCGACCAGGCTCCATCTGGTGGGGTCGATCTGGCGCATTTCTAGCAGGGTTGCGGCCAGGCGGCTGGCCGATGTGTTCTGGTCCGGGTGTTGCGCGAGGGCCGGGATGCAGGGGGTTGTCAATCCAGTGCTGTCGATCTCGATACCACGGATGTACTCGATAGTAACTATCCCAGTAGTTGACGAAATTGAACGATAGTATCGGAATGCCAACTGAACTGCCGTAGTCCAGGATCGGCAGATAGCTGCCGTTGTCATCATAACTGAGATTGCCCGCGTACACCCAGCCACGGGTTCCATCATAGAGAGTAACATCACACCAGGTATAGTTGCTCAGGCAACCCTCCACCGTGAGCGGCGAGCCTGGGGCCAGAATCACCACGACAGGGTATTCTCTTGCGGGACCGGCACGAACATGCACGCTCTTGGCCGTGACGGCCAATTCCCCCGCAACGCTCATTAACGGTAGAGCTAGTACGGCAGCGGACAGAATGCTGAGTAGATTTGGGATTTTCATGATCACCTCCTGATTGAGTTACTCTACTCTCTATCATCATCAAGCGTTCGGCCTAAATAACACGGCATTTTAGGACTCGGCATGCATCAGGTTGAGATTAGTCGAACCCGCGAAATGCAAAGAGTGATAATCTGGCGCACCCCTAGGACTTACCTAGGGGCATGCCCCCTAGATCCATAGTTAAATTAATTAGCTATCATGATCCTGTTAGATTAATTTAATGAGGCGATTTCAGTGACTGCAGCGTTGACAATTCGACAAGTATTTGTATGAAACGCATGAAGCAGAAAGACTTTGAACAAGCGCTCGAGCGCTGCGCTTCAGAGCCTATCCATCAGATGGGAAGTATCCAGTCGCACGGTGCGGCACTGGTACTCGGTTCCGACGATCAGCGAACGGTGCTGCAGGCAAGTGAGAACATTGCGAGTTTTCTTGATATCCGTGATGACCCGCAGGGTAAAACCCTGGCGGAACTTATAGGAAAGGTTCCAGCCACTGACGTCGAGAAGTTGATCCAGATTGCCGGGGACAAAAATACCACCACTGGCAAAGTGAGTTTCAGCCGTAAAAATAGCTGGCAGGAACTCGACGCGCATGTCTATGCCTCTGATGGCATTTTTGTGCTTGAACTCAGCGTTAATGAGGGGGCACATCAAGAAGACCGGTTGGCAGAATTATTGCTGAAAATGCAGCAGGCGCAATTGCTTTCCGGTTCAAACATTAATCCAAAAGAATACTTCGATCAGCTGGCTACACTGGTACGCACGCTGACTGGTTATGACAGCGTGATGGTGTACCGTTTCGACCCCGACTGGAACGGAGAAATCATCAGTCAAAGTCGCGTTGAATCAGCCCCGTCCTATCTGGGGATGTACTTTCCCGCCAGTGACATCCCTCCTCAGGCGCGCAGACTCTACACCACCAACCTCGTGCGCATTGTTGCGGACATTGGCGCCACACCTATCCCGATTCAGCCCACGTTGAATCCGGCCACCGGCCGGCCTTTGGATATGTCGTATTCGGCATTGCGTAGCTTGTCACCGATTCACATGGAATATCTCCGTAACATCGGCGTGCAAGCCTCAATGGTGATGTCGCTATTGCAAAATGGTCGGCTTTGGGGATTGATCGTTTGTCATCACCAGTCACCCAAACGGATTTCGATGGCCATGCGGGACAACGCCATCCTCATCAGTCGAATCGCCTCAGAAAAGTTGACGGCGATGGAAGCTACGGAGCACCACGCCCTGGTTAACCGGGCCACGCATTTCAATAGTGAATTAATCAAATCCTTCAATCATGGTTCGGTAAAGAACGTGCTCCAGGAATTGCTCCCGGAAATGCAAGCGCTAGTGGACGCAACCGGCATCATCGTATCAACAGAGGGCGTTCATTATGTTCATGGAAAGGTGCCCGAATCCCCTGCGATAGACGCCCTGTTGGAATGGTTGGGCGAGCATAATAACGAATCATTAAGTTACGATCACTTGTCGAGCCACTACTCCCCCGCGAGTGCCTATGCAAACATAGCATCCGGTTTACTGGCTGCGCCGATCTTGGGCCAAATGAGAAATAGTATCGTTTGGCTTCGCGGAGAAAAGATTCGCACCATTCACTGGGCAGGAAAATACGAGGAAGGCTTTGTCCAGAATGATGCGGGTGATTTCCGACTGACCCCACGCAAGTCGTTTGATCTATGGAGTGAACTTTGGACCGGACGAAGCACCCCTTGGTCTTATACTGAAGCAGGTATCGCGGCCATGCTGGCGCGTTCCGTCACTGAAGGCTTGAGACAAAAGAGCATCTCTGATCATTCCAGGAGCAAACTATATAAAGAAAATGGCGAGTTGCAAATCGCTTCTATGGTCTTGCATAAAACTCAGGAAGAATTGCTCTACAAGTTTGCTCAACAGGTTCCCGGTGCCATCTTCCAGTTTCAATTATTTCCAGATGGAAGATCCTGCTTCCCATTCACCAGTAATGGCATACAGGACGTGTATGAAGTAACGCCCGATCAAGTCAGGGAAGATGCCTCAGCGGTTTTCGCCAACCTGCACCCTGATGATTACGACATGATCGTGGCATCCATTCAGGAGTCAGCGCGCACACTACAACTTTGGAAACTGGAATACCGGGTCAATCTGCCCAAAAAAGGGTTGCGTTGGCTATCCGGGGTGTCGCGAGCAGAGAGGTTGGATGATGGGAGCACCCTCTGGCATGGCTTCATCAGCGATATTACGGAACAAAAGGAGCTTGAACTAAGTGTCAAAGAAAGCGAAGACAGATTTCGCATTATGGCGAACTCCGCACCTGTTCTGATCTGGATTGCTGGCCTGGACAAGCTGTGTTTCTGGTTCAATCAGGTGTGGCTTGATTTTACCGGGCGCACCCCGGAGCAGGAAATGGGGAACGGATGGGCCGAAGGCGTCCATCCTGATGATTTTCAGCAATGCCTGGATATTTATGTAAACCATTTTGACCGTCGGCAAGCGTTCAGAATGGACTACCGTCTCAAGCGTCATGATGGCGAATATCGCTGGATTCACGACAATGGCGTACCAAGATTCGATGAATCAGGAAAGTTTCAAGGTTATATCGGTAGTTGCATCGATGTGACGGACAGCATCAATGCGCTCGAAAAAGCCAGGAAAAGCGAAGAAAATTACTTATCAATGTTTCGTAACTCACCTGATGCCGGTTTTATTATGGACCTTGAGGGCGGAATGGTCGTTGACTGTAATTTGGCAGCCGAGAAAATGCTGAATGGCAGGCGTGAAGAAATCATAGGCAAGACCCCGGACATGTTTTCACCGCCCACGCAGCCTGACGGAAGGACTTCGTTGGAGTCCGTGCCTGAAAAGATTGAGCGGGCGCTTGAAATTGGCTACAACCGTTTTGAATGGGTACATCGCCGACTTGATGGGGAGAATTTCTGGGTGGAAGTAACCATCTCACTGACCAATTACCAGAACCGGAAGGTTATGTTTGTTTCAGAGCGAGATATTTCCGACAGGAAACATTTGGAATTGACCCTGCATGAACAGCGGACGTCATTGAAAAGCGCCAACCAGAGTCTCCAACTGATGAACTCCATGGTGGAGTCCAGCGCCGATCCATTCTACGTTCTGGACGTTCAAGATGGGTTCCGCATGGTTATGACCAACCAAGTTGCTTGCAAGCATTACGGCTTGTCCAGGGAAAAACTGCTAACGATGAGGGTGCCGGATTGGGACCCGGATGTCGGGCCCGAGATGCTTCAGCAAGTGTTAGCAGGCGTTAGAGAAAATGGCCACCTGATTATCGAAACCAGACACCGTCATTCTTCAGGCAAAATTATTCCTGTCGAAGTATCTGTGAACCATTTCAAGGACGAGAGTGGTGAATATGTCTATGGGTATATCACCGATATCCAAAGTCGCCGTGAAATGGAAAAGACCTTGTTACAGGCCAAGGAATCTGCCGAAGCTCTGGCCAAATCAAAGTCAGAATTCCTCGCCAATATGTCGCATGAGATCCGTACCCCGATGAGCGCCATCATCGGCCTGTCGCACCTGGCGCTGAACAAGCAGATGTCGGAAGATGTGCGCGATTATCTGGAGAAGATCAATTCCTCCTCGGAAAGTCTTCTCGGCATCCTCAATGACATCCTTGACTTCTCCAAGATGGAGGCAGGGAAACTCCAGATCGAAAATCAACGCTTCGATCTGGATATGGTACTCGCTGACCTGCACAACCTCTTTTCCAACCGCGCGGAAGAGAAAGGTCTCAGCTTTGATATTGCGGTGGCTGAAGACGTCCCCACCGACCTGATCGGTGATTCTCTGCGCCTGCAACAGATCCTTGCCAACCTGCTTGGAAACGCCCTCAAATTTACGGAACATGGCAAAGTGACCGTCAGGATACAACTACTTGAAGTCGAGGCCTCTCAGGCAAAGTTCCATTTTTGTGTTTGTGATACCGGCATCGGTATATCACCGGACGACCAGATAAAACTGTTCCAACCCTTCAGCCAGGTTGATACCTCGGCCACACGTCGCTTCGGCGGAACAGGACTGGGACTCGCCATTAGTCGCAATCTTCTCAATCTCATGGGTTCAGAACTGCAGTTAGAAAGCAGCCAAGGTCAGGGCAGTACCTTTACTTTTGAACTCTTGCTCTCGCTTGCCTCCCATGAGTTGCACCATGAAGTGAACCGACGCCATGAAAATCGCCAGGCCGGAACACTGTCTCAGGATCTTCGTAATCTTGGCAAAGCCTTTTCTGGAGGCAGAATTCTGGTAGCCGAAGACAACCGCATTAACCAACAGGTGGTGAAGGAATTCCTCAAACTGTCCGGGGTGCAAGTTGACATCGCTAACGATGGTAAAGAAGCCCTCATTCTGCTTGAACTGCACACCTATGATGCAGTGCTGATGGACGTGCACATGCCGGAGATGGGTGGGATTGAAGCCACTGAGAACATTCGTCTCCAATCCAAGTTCAAGGACCTTCCCGTCATTGCCCTGACAGCCGGTGTTACCAAGGAAGAGCGCGAAAGTTCTCTGGCGTCCGGCATGAATGACTTCATCACTAAACCCGTCAATCCAGAAGCCTTGATCGAGACCTTGGCGAAATGGATCAAGCCCAGAACAGCCATTGACGCCAGGTCTGCACAGGCGACCGATGACTGGGCTGAGATCGAAGATGCCCTGCCAGGATTTGACCTGAGCACGCTCAAGACTATGATCGGAGGGCGAACTGAACTGCTGATCGAGATGCTTCAATCCTTCTTTACCGACTTTGCCGGTGAATCTACTGTGATCATGGCCCATGTCCAGAAAAAGGAATTCCTTGAGGCCGAGAAACTGTTGCATCGTCTCAAAGGGGCGGCAGGCAGTTTAGGCGCAAAGAAACTGCATCAAGCTTGCGAGACGCTGGATTCCCAGTTGAAGAAAGGAACCTACAATCCTGAATCACTCAACAACTGGTTGAAGGTTTATGACAGAAGCATGGTTAGTTTGGCAGAGGCGATCACCAAGATTGAAGGCCGACGTTCGGCGTAGTTCAGAAGATGAAGGGTCAGACCATCCGATTCCTGATCAAATATCTATTTCTATGGATTACCCTGACATGCCTAAGCCCGGCATTGGCCTTGGATAAAGTCACGCTTCAACTCAAGTGGCATCATCAGTTTCAATTTGCTGGATATTACGCTGCCAAAGAACTGGGCTACTTCAATGAGGCAGGGCTGGATGTCACGCTGGACCCGGCGATCAACGATGTAAATCCGATCAATCATGTACTGAATGGTGGCGCTCAGTATGGTGTTGGCAGTAGCGACCTGTTGTTGATTCGTAATTCCGGCAAGCCGGTAGTGGTTCTTGCCGTCATTTTTCAGCATTCCCCCTATGTGCTATTGGCCATGCAGAGGAATGGTATCGAGAGCGTGCATGATTTAATCGGCAAGAAAGTCATGATCGATCCGTATGCGACAGAAATCATTGCCTATCTGAAGAAGTCATCCGTACCACTTGAGCGCCTGATCCAAATCAAATCCAACAGCTACGCAGCAGATGATCTTATTTCAGGAAAAGCTGACGCCTATGCAGGGTACAGTACCAATGATCCCTGGTATTTGAATAAAGCTGGCGTCAAGTACTTGACGTTTACGCCGCGCGCTGAGGGTATCGATTTCTACGGTGACAATCTATTCACCACGGAAGCTGAAATAAAAAAACACCCGGATCGCGTCCAGGCATTTCTAGAAGCGAGCCTGAAGGGATGGCGTTATGCACTGAAGCATCCTGAAGAGCTTGCTGATCTGATGATTGCCAAGGGGTACTCACGGCCGGAAGATCGGGCCAAACTCCTGTATGAGGCGAAAAGTTCGGCACAGCTTATTCATTCAGACTTGATTGAAGTCGGACATATGCATGAGGAGCGTTGGCAACATATGGTCGATACCTATGCTGACCTCGGTATGTTGCCGAAAAATTTTTCGCTCAATGGCTTTATTTATGCCGAACCTAAAGAGTCCTCGAAGGACGCTATGCTGGTAGGTCTTATGTCGTTACTGCTTATTCTAACTGGGGCCTATTCTGCGAAAAACTTTCTCAAACACCGCCGGGCGTTGCAGGCCCTGAAAAAAAATGAGCGCTTTCTAAGCAATGCCGAAACTGCCGCCAACATCGGGAGCTTTGTCATCCTCCTTAAAACCGGGGTATGGGAATGCAGTCCGGTGATGAATCAGTTGTTCGGGATCAGCGGGGACTATCCGCACACGATTGAAGGCTGGGTGAATTTCATGCACCCGGATTTCATGCAGCCCATGAATGACCATCTGAGACAAGTCATCCGCGATAAAAAGCCGTTTGACGCAGAATACAAGATGATTCGTCCGAGCGATGGCGTTGAACGGTGGATGCACGGCTTGGGACAAATTGTATATGACAATAAAGGAAATGCCGTGAGCTTAACCGGCACGGTCCAAGATATTACTGAACGAAAATCATTGGAAAACGCACTGGTGACATTGCCGGAAGATTTGCAACGGTCGATAGGTCAGGAATTGCATGACAATCTAGGGCAGATAATTTCGGCCATTTCCTATCAGTCCCAGGCCATACAAAGAAAAGCCGCTGGTGATCATGCGGATTCTGAACTTAGTGAAGGGCTCGATTTCATCGTCGCGCAATCAAAAAAAGCCTTGGCCGAATGCAAGAAACTAGCCCATGGACTGGCCTCATTTGAACTGGAAACCAGTGGCTTAGTCGATGCCTTGAGAGAATACACGTCTGGAATCGCATTTTCATCCGGAATAAAATGCACTTTTGATTGTGTCAATGAATTTAATAGCAATGATGAGTCGCTGAAGCTGAACATTTATCGCATCGTGCAGGAGGCTGCATCCAATGCCATTCGGCACAGTGGAGCTACGCATCTGATCATTTCACTGGTTGTTACTCCTCAGGAATTTCATTTATCTGTAAGCGATGACGGATGCGGCTTATCGGAGACGGGCAGAAAAGAGGACTCAACCGTGGGAATGGGGCTGCAGATCATGCAATATCGAGCCAAGCAAATCGGCGCAACGCTGAAATTCAACATCAACGACAAAGGTGGCACTGAAGTGCTGCTGGAAAAGCAGATGAGCCAGAATGATTATTGATAAGGCAAGAGTAATGCTGGTGGATGACCATGCGCTGGTGCGGCATGGCATGACTTCCCTGATCAATTCAGAACCGAACCTTGCGGTGGTGGCTGAAGCAGGCAGTTCCGGTCAGGCGCTCGAAATCCTGGCGGCCAGGATCAAGATTGATATTCTTTTATTGGATTTAACGCTGGATAAAGCCCCGGAACTTGACCTGATTCAGCAATTGCATGAGCAGTATCCGGAATTACCCGTCCTTGTGGTTTCCATGCATAACGAGAATGTATTCGCCAGCCGTGTATTAGCGGTCGGGGCGCGTGGCTATGTCATGAAACAGGCCCCGGGCGAGGAATTAATCACGGCCATTCATGATGTCCTGCAAGGAAAAATTTACTTGAGCAACATCGTGAAAGAGCACTGTCTTGAACGCATGGCCCCGGCGCGGGGGGCGGCGAATAATCAATTGGTCGATAGCCTCACTCCGGGAGAATTCAAGATATTTAATCTGATTGGTACGGGATTCACCAGCCAGCAAATTGCCACCCGGCTTGAGCGCAGCATCAAAACAATCGAACTCCACCGCGCCAATATTCGCCATAAACTCGGCCTTCAATCCGGGGAAGATCTTAACCACTTTGCATCAGAATTAGTCCGTCCGCAATAAGTTACCTGGGGTTAAAACCCTAGTATTAAACTGGGGTTAAGCCCCCAAGATCCATATGTTTATTAGTTCGTTATCATGATCCTTTTAAAAACGACACATTGATTCAAGTGAAATTCTGTGAATAGGTGAGACTCATGGAAAAAATTCGACTCACACATGGACGTGTAGGATTTGGAGAGCCGTTGCCGTTTGCCCTGTTTGATGGGCATGGCAGGCTCATGCTCAAACTGGGTCAAATAATTCCAAGCCAAGACCTGTTAGACAGGCTGATAGAACGAGGCGTCTTTTTTGATGAAATATTCGAAGAGGTCGAACAAAAGGTAACAGAAAAGACGCCAGTCTTCTTGCGGTTAAGCGAACTAGCTGCTGATTTTGAATCTTTAATTGTTCAAGATACACCTGATTACAGCAGGATTCTGGAAATCTCCACAAGCATTCAGTATCTCTGTGGGCTGGACGCTGATGCTGCCTTGGCTAATGTTCAACTTCAGGTCATAGGCCGGCACTCCATACGACAATCCTTTCGCGCGGCAGTGATGACCGAGGTGTTGCTTAAACGGTTGGATCGACCCGAGGATGTTAGGCGTTATGCAATATCCGGCGCACTGACGATGAATATCGGAATGCTAGACCTGCAGGACATCTTGTACAGTCAGAGTGCGCCACTTACTGATGATCAAAAGCGGATCATCATCATGCATCCACAAGTAGCGATTCAAGCGTTACAGAAACAGGGTATTGAACATCCCGTTTGGCTTGAGGTGGTGGGGCATCACCACGAAATGATCGATGGCTCTGGATATCCAAAGCGTCTACTTAAAAGTGATTTAAGCACAGAATCGCAAGTGGTATCTCTAGCAGATCGTTACTGCGCGATGGTTTGTGGTCGGGAATACCGGGAGGGTCTGTTGCCGAGTGTTGCAGCTAAAGAGTTGCTGGGCCGCCAATCTGCCACTATTGAACCAGCCCTAACAGCTGTTTTCCTGAAGGAGTTGGGAATCTATCCACCTGGGACTATAGTTTCTTTGGCTAACGGTGAAATTGCCGTGGTGGTTAAACGCTTACTCAAGTCAGAATTTCCTATGGTGCGAAGCCTGCGTTCGGCTCATGGTGTCCGCTACAGTGAGCCTCCTAAACGGATTACCAGTACCCCAGCCTATACAATCACGGAAGCATTGCGAGTGGACGTGACGAAAGGGTTTGACTTGGGACTGTTATGGCCACCAGTGCAATTGGGGGATGGTAATAATGAAGTTGTTTCAAGCTAAAAATATGAAAGTAACGCGACAGCATCAAACAAGCACACGTCACATCATCATATGGAACTCATCGTGGGCAGCAACATCATGCTAGGCAGATACATTGCCATTATGATCGGGTGGAGTTTACTTATCGGCGGTTCGCTAGTTTGGAATATACATCAGCTAGAACTTAACAAACTGAATACTGCCACCTCTGCCGTACGCGCCAGCCTGACCAAGGACATGCTTTTTCGCGAATGGGCATCTTCACACGGAGGGGTTTACGTACAACCTACTTCGCGCACCCCTCCCAACCCGTATTTAAAAGTGCCAAATCGTGATGTAATCACCACAACGGGGATGAAACTGACCCTAATGAATCCTGCTTATGTGATTAGGGAAGTTCAGGAGGATGCAAATGCCAATCCAGCAATTCAGAGTCATCTCACCAGCCTGAAATTATTTAATCCGAAAAATGCACCTGACGAATGGGAGGCACGTGCGCTAAAAAGTTTTGATCAAGGCAACAAGGAGTCGCTGGAGCTCAACGACATAAAGGGCAAGCCCTACTTGCGATTGATGTTGCCTCTGCCTGTTACACAAGGCTGCCTCAAATGCCATGTCAAACAGGGCTACAAGATTGGTGATATTCGTGGAGGTATTTCCGCATCAGTGTTGTTGGAACCATACACTGAAGTCCAAACGGTTCGGCGGGATCAACTCGCCTTGTCCCACGGAGGAATTTGGTTCTTCGGCATACTAGGCTTACTGGCGATTTATTTGCGCGAAAAAACGCATCTTTCTGAACGCAAAATAAGCGATGACAACATTTACGATCTCGCTTTCTACGATACTCTGACGCGCCTGCCAAATCGGCGACTAATGCTCGACCGGCTAAAACAGACGTTGCTTTCAAATAATCCGCGGATTAATTGACGAGATTTCAGTGACGGCTAGCTTTGATCATCTAAATTTAATCGACAACAATGATCAGGATTTGCATTTGGCGATGCGAGAAGACATAACGGAATGCGAGTCTCCGGACCAGAAGCTTCAGGTGCTGCTGATCGAGCAGAAAGCAATCCTGGAAAGTAATCTGATTGGCATCGCGCGCGTCCTCGATCGAGTGATTGCCTGGTCGAACCCCGCCTTTGAAAGAATGTTGGGATACAGTCCAGGGGCGCTTAATGGTCAATTCATTCGCTGCATCTTCCCCAGTGACGAAAGCTTTGATCGTTTTTCTGCAACCGCTTACCCTCTGCTGGAAAAACAAGAGGTTTATCGCGCCCAAATCCAATACCTGTGCAAAGATGGTTCATTGATCTGGGTTGAGGCCAGTGGCACAAGGCTGAACCAAGTGACCGGGGAATGCCTGTGGATGTTTATCGACATCTCTGACCGTAAACAAGCGGAAGAAAAGCTTGAGAATCTGGAGTTCTACGACCCACTCACTGCATTGCCAAACCGACGACTATTGATGGACCGGCTCAGGCATGCAGTGGCGTCCAGTTCGCGCAGTAAGCGATTGGGGGCACTGCTATTCATTGATCTGGATAATTTCAAGGTCATTAATGATAGGCTTGGTCATGATATTGGAGATCAACTTCTCAAGCAGGTAAGCGAGCGGCTTATTTCAAGCGTACGCGAAGGCGATACCGTCGCTCGACTGGGCGGGGATGAATTTGTTGTATTACTTGAGGATTTGAAAACCCCGCATCATGAGGCTGCGTCACAGACAGAAGTGATCGGCGAAAAAATCATGAGCATGTTGAATCAGCCTTATCAGCTTGCCTCTACTGAATATCGCAACACCTCCAGTATCGGCGTCACCATTTTTGATGACCATACACAACCGGTGGAAGAATTGTTGAAACAAGCAGATATTGCAATGTACGAAGCCAAGAAGGCTGGACGTAATGCGTTGCGATTCTACGATCCACAAATTCAAGCCACGATGACTGTGCGACTGGCGTTACAGGAAGCCTTATACAAAGCCCTGAGCCTGAACCAGTTCCACCTGTTTTATCAGGTTCAGGTGGACAGTTCTGGCCATCCGACCGGCGCCGAGGTGCTGATACGGTGGATACATCCGGAACATGGACTGGTTTCTCCTGCAGCATTTATCCCGCTGGCGGAAGAGACTGGTATGATCTTACCCATTGGGCAATGGGTACTTGAAACGGCTTGCGCACAAATAAAGGCCTGGCAGAACGATGCGGTGACCCGAAGACTTGTTTTGTCGGTGAATGTCAGCGCCAAACAATTTATTGCGCCTGATTTTGTCAGTCAAGTTCAGCACTTAGTCAGTCAGCATGACATCAATCCGGAGTTGCTCAAATTAGAGCTGACGGAGGGGATGCTGATTGAAAATATTGAGGACACCATAGGAAAAATGCGTGCTTTGAATGAAACAGGTATCCGATTCTCGCTGGATGACTTTGGCACCGGCTTCTCATCGTTGCAGTATCTCAAGCGTCTTCCCCTGGATCAGTTGAAGATTGATCAGTCCTTTGTACGGGATATTGTTACAGATACTAACGATCAAGCCATTGTGAGCACCATCATCGCCATGTCACACAGCCTCGGTCTGAATGTCATCGCTGAAGGCGTCGAGACTGAGGCGCAGCATGAAATTCTTTTCAATAGCGGTTGTTCTCACTACCAGGGATATCTTTTTAGCAAACCAGTGCCTATTGAGCAATTTGAATCCCTGTTGAAGTTGGACATCAAATCGTGATTACAAAGGAGCAGAAACATATCCTGGACACGCTCAAGCATGGGGGTAAATTGCCCATGCCAAAGGGCATTGCTGTCGAGGTGATAAGCCTGACCCAGCGTGATGACACGACCAATCAGAAAGTGGCCAATCTGATCAAAGCCGATCCGGTGCTGAGCGTTCGTGTCATCAAGGCGGCTAACGTTCTGGTGGCAAGTACCACCAGACCCGTCGTGACGGTTTCCGATGCCGTGACGGTACTGGGGTTCCGCGCGCTAAGGCAAATGGTCACCAGCCTCTCGCTGATTGAGAATCACTTGAATGGCCTCTGCAAACAATTCGACTATTCCCACTTCTGGGCGCATTCCTTATTGACGGCGATTGCAGCAAGGCACCTGACTGCCCGGTCCAAGCTGGCCGCAGTGGAAGACATCTTTACTCTGGGGCTTCTGGGACGGGTGGGGCAACTGGTGCTGGCCACCATCTACCCGGAAAAGTTCGGGGCAATTCTTGATAGCGCCAAGGAGAACTCTTTAGATCACCTGTGCCAGCAGGAAAAGCAAACTTTCGGTTTTGATCAGGGCGAAGTGAGTGCTGCCCTTCTGGCTGACATGAACTTTCCGGCCATCTATCAGCGATTGATCCAGGACTATGGCCATCCCAAAAGCAGTAGCGTCCTTGAAGGGTCGCGCGAATGGATGTTGTTAAACCTCTTGCACTTAGCCTCACTGGTCGCCGACTTGTTGCTGGCAGTGCCGGTCGCACAGAAAGAGGCGGTCAGAAACTTAAGGTTGGAGGCGGCCACTCTGGGCCTTGAAGAAGCCTTCATGATTGAAGTTGCCGGGAAATGTTCCAGTGACTGGATGGAATGGTCCAGCCTGCTTAATTTCAGCAAGCGTCAACTACCCGATGCTGCGGAACTGTTCAAACAGGTCGATACCGACGCCGACGGCATTCGGCTCAATTTGGCTCCCGTCGTTGAAGAAGGCTACAAGATGCGGGTGCTGGTGGTGGATGATGACCGCTCCATCCAAATGCTGATGGAAAAAATTCTGAAGAATGCCGGGCATGAGGTGACTGTCGCTTCGAATGGCGTTGAAGCCTTACAGTCGCTGCAAAAAACATCCCCCCAATTGGTGATTACCGATTGGGTGATGCCCGAAATGGATGGCATCGCGTTATGCAAGGCGCTGCGGACACGATCCGACAGCCGTGGACTCTACATCATCGTCACTACGGCGCACGAGGCACCGGGGAAACTGGTTGAGGCATTTGAAGCCGGGGCGGACGACTTCGTGCTCAAACCACTGGTACCAAAGATGTTTTATGCACGCCTGAGTGCAGCGCAACGGGTGATCCAGTTGCAGGAAGAACTGGCGAGTGACCGTGAGAAATTAGTGCGCTTGGCGACTAATTTGGCAGCGGTCAATGAGCGCCTTGAGACCTTGGCCTTAACCGACGCGCTGACCGAATTGCACAATCGGCGTTTTGCAATGGAACGATTGGAGCAGGAATGGGCATTATCCCAGAGAGGGGGACGATCACTCTCCTGTTTACTCATAGATATCGATCACTTCAAATCCATCAATGATCGGTTTGGCCATCAAATGGGTGACGAAGCGCTGAAGTTAGTCGCACATACGCTGCGTCAGGTGGCACGTACGCAGGATGTGGTTTGCCGTTACGGTGGGGAAGAGTTTTTGGTGATTTGCCCTGATACCGACTCAGAAGCAGCCTTTCAATGCGCTGAACGCCTGCGTTTAAGTGTGGCCGAGAAAAGTTTCTTGCTTGAAGACGGCAGCAAGATACAGGTCACGGTCAGTATTGGCGTGGCAACCACGCATCCTGCAATTCCTACGCAAGAAGCTTTATTGGTTAAAGCTGATAAAAATCTATACAGAGCCAAAGCGAAAGGGCGGAATTGCACCATTACAGATCGCCCATAGTGGCTTTTGCCGTCATTTTAAGCCCACGCCTGCAGGCGAGTGGCGTTAACCCACGTTGACTATTTGAAGGAATAGAAAATCATGATTCCGGACGCAAACGAACTGGTCTTAGATGCCAGCAAATTAGTTACCCTGCCTGAGATCTATTCACTCATCAATCGAACGATTGAAGACCCCAATTGTTCGATTTCAGATATCGCGAAAGCGATCAGCACGGATCCTTCGTTTACATTACGCTTGCTGCAAATTGCAAACAGCCCCCTCTACCAATTCTCCTCGTCGATTGAATCCGTAGAAGAAGCTGTCAGCTTGATTGGCACAACGCAGATACGAAACCTGGCGTTGTCCATGTCCGCAACAAGCAGTTTTGCCGGATTGCAAAACACGCTCATCTCGATGGAGAATTTTTGGAAACACAGCCTTCTTTGTGCAATATCAGCGAAACATTTAGCCGGCGAGATGCGTCGATGTGAGCCAGATACTCTTTTCACCGCCGGTCTATTACATGACGTTGGCGAATTGATCATTTTTAATCAGTTACCAGAGCTGGCGAGAGCATCGTTAGTCCTGGTCATGGATGGGCCAGAAGAAATTAAAATCAATGAAGCAGAAAAGCGAGTGCTTGGTTTTGATCATGCAGAGATTGGCCATAAACTAGCCGAAAAATTAAACCTCCCCCAGGTCATCCAGGAGTGTATCGCTTTCCATCATCAAATAAAGAAGGCCAAGGCTTATCCGCGAGAAGTGGCATTGATACACATTGCTAACACGGTCGCCCAAATGGCCGAATTGAATTCGACAGACCCCTTCAACTCCTCTCCAATTGATCCCGCCGCCTGGGAAAAAACGGGACTAAGCGAAAGTTTATTGGAACCTACGATGCGAATCGCTCAGGAAGAAATTAGTCAAATTGAACAACTATTTATTCATTAGTGACCGGCAATTTTGCCAGGGCGTTTTTTGCGGGAGTACCCAACAAAATAACGGCATCTGGACAAATGCGAGGGTTAAATGATAGCCTTTTATCCACCTTGGATTTGACTCATCAGCCAGTTTCTAAGGACCGTTACAGATAAAAAGTGGAATTGAAGAGTCACTGCAGGCTGAATGAGAAAAACCATGACAGAAAATCTGCAGATTCCGGCCTCGCACTCTGGCGTACGTGAACGCTTGCGCGGATCAACGCATCACCATCACAGTCAACTCAATCGCAACCCGATGTTGGCAGGGCTGACCAAGCCGCTCTATCCGCTGGCAAAATACCGCGACTTGCTGACGGCCTATTTTTATCTCTATCAGGCACTAGAGCAACAAATCACCGCTTTTCTCGCTCAACAATTCGACCTGTTCAACTATGCGGAGCGGCGTAAATTGCCCTGGTTGGAGGCTGATTTCAGCTATTTCAAGTTGGACTTGCCCGGGCCGGAGGTCGTGTTGCGTGGTGCTGTTGATTTGCCAAAAATCGAAACGGTGGGGCAATTGATCGGCGTGCTTTATGTGATCGAAGGTTCAACGCTGGGCGGGCAACTGATTTCACGCAGCCTGGCCGAACACCATGGCTTAACTAGCGGACAAGGTGCAAGTTTCTTTGGCGGGTATGGTGACCGGACCATGCCCCTTTGGGAGAGCTATATCCGCTTTGCTGAGTCGATTGCGGGCAATGAGGTGGAATGCCGTGCGGCCGAGGCGGCAGCCGGTTCAACTTTCCAGCTGTTTGAACAGGCGCTTGACGACATCGGGCGCTTGACGGCATCCTTGAGTGTAGTGATCAAAAGTCGTGATCAAAGCTAGGTCATGACAAGTTCCCCATACAGCCAAGAGCAACTGAAACAGGCGTTGGAGCGCTGTGCTTCAGAGCCTATTCATCAAATCGCCCAGATCCAGCCGCAAGGTGCGTTACTGGTCATGACTGCCGATGCAGACCGGACTATCCTGCAAGCCAGTGCCAATCTGGCGGAATTTCTGGATTTGTCTGTCGATGAGGTTCATGCCAAGCGACTGGTGGCGGTGTTGGGTGAGGAGCCTGCCGGCAAGGTTGAAAGGCTTTTAGCAAAGCTGGGGCCTGGTCGTGTTGCTACAGGGGTCCTTAGCCTCATCCGGCAACAATCGCTGCAAAAACTGCATGCGCGTGTTTTCATCACGGATGATGTCTGCGTGCTGGAATTGACGCGAGATGATGAGTCGCATCTGGCGGATCAGTTGAATGACTTGCTATTGCCGATACAGCAGGCGTTATTACATGCCGAGACTGAATATGATGCAACGCATTATATGAACCTGATTACCGCCATGGTGCAATCATTGTTCGGCTTTGATCGTGTCATGGTTTGTCAATTCGATTCCAATTGGGATGGCGAGGTCATCGCTGAGCGACTTAATACAGGAATCACTTCTTATCTTGGCAATCACTTTCCGGCATCAGACATCCCGCCCCAGGCACGGCAACTCTACACCAGCAATCTGGTACGACTGGTGGTTGACATAGAAGCAGAACCGGTCGCGATTCTGCCGGCACTGAACCCCGTCACTCGACAACCGTTGGACATGACGCATTCCTCTTTGCGCAGTTTTTCCCCGATTCATATCGAGTACCTGCGCAACATGGGCGTGCAAGCCTCAATGTCCATCTCTTTGTTGCAAAATGGCCGATTGTGGGGGCTGATTGCCTGTCACCACGTTACGCCGAAGTCAATATCCAATGCCTTGCAGGAAGGCGCTACCCTGATCAGCCAAATGGCATCGGCTAAACTCTCTGTGTTGGAATCGCAAGAGCAACATAGACTCGGTACTAAAGTCAGCGAAATTATCAGCTTACTGCTGCAATACATCACCACCGACAGCGAAGCGATCATTCTGCAAAAGCTGAGTCAGAAATTGCTCAACTTGATGGATGCTTCCGGCCTGATCATCATCGTCGAGGGAAAGCCTTATGGCTTAGGTGAAGTGCCTGATCAAGTGGCTGTGGACGCATTATTGTCCTGGCTGGCGACGCAGCCACCGGATGACAGTTTTGCTTGCGATAACCTGTCACAACAATTTCCACCTGCCAAAGCTTATGCCTCGGTCGCCAGTGGCATATTGGTCTCCCCGCTTACGCGTGAAATGCAGAATGGCATCATCTGGTTGCGTCAGGAGAAATTGCGCTTCATTCATTGGGTGGGCAACCCCGAAAAAACCATCAACACGGATTCTGATGGCAGATTGTCCCTGTCTCCACGCAAGTCATTCAATACTTGGATGGATGAATGGATCGGCCGGAGCAATTCATGGTCCTTCGCCGAAACCGAAGCTGCCATTATTTTGTCACGCGCCATTTCCAAAGGCATGATACAGAAGAGTTGGCTTGAGAAAGAGATCATTGAGCGCAAGCAGCTAGAGCGGGCGTTTGTTTCAGTGGCAGAAGATCGCCAGCGTTCGATCGGTCAGGAGTTGCACGATAATTTAGGCCAACATATTGCCGCTATTGGTTACCAGGCAAGGGCTGCGGTCAAAAATTTGCTGGCTGAACAACACTTCAAGGCGACAGAAATCGTTGATGCGATTGCAAAACAGGCGCAGGTTTCTGTGATCCAATGCAAGCAACTTGCACATAGTCTTCTGCCGCTTGAGCTGGAGGCAAACGGCTTGGTTGAGGCCTTAAAATTGTTTGCCTCCGGCATCTCCACGACCTACGGAGTCGATTGCCGTTTCTTATGCGACGATCATTTGATCATCGACGATGCTGCTCTGGCACTTAACCTGTACCGCATCGTGCAAGAGGCGGTCAATAATGCGTTACGCCATGGCCATGCACAACATCTTGAAATTAGCCTTGTCATCCGGCATGGAAAAATCCAATTATCTGTAACAGATGATGGTTGCGGTATCGCTGCCATCGAAAAGATAAAAGACAGCTCTGGGGGCATGGGCATAAAAATCATGCAATATCGCGCCAAGCAGCAAGGTGCGATACTTGAGTTTCTGCCACGGGCCACAGGTGGCACCGAAGTTCGAGTTGAGATGCCGTCAACCTGATATGCTTAAATCACAAGTCATGCTGGTGGATGACCATGTCATGTTACGTCATGGCATGGCCATGCTCATCAATGCCGAATCTGATCTGGAAGTATTTGCCGAAGCGGATGATGGCGACGCCGTCATGAGCATGCTGGAATCAGACCATCAGGCTGATATTGTGCTGATGGATTTGTCGCTTAAATCCTTGTCCGGCTTCGATATCATCAAGAGCATGCAGCTGTTGGCCCCGGCATTACCCGTACTGGTCGTCTCCATGCATGACGAGTCAGTTTATGCCGAGCGTGCATTACGCTCGGGCGCGCGTGGTTACGTGATGAAACAGGAGTCGGGTGAGGTACTCATCTACGCCATACGCGAGATTCTGGCGGGCAACTTCTACCTGAGCAAAGCCATGTATGCCAAACTGCTTGGCCGCATCACGACAGGCAATTCGGAGGACGGTTCACTGATCAGCACGCTGACCCCTGGTGAATTTGAAGTGCTACACCTGATAGGCTCCGGATATTGAAGCCAGGACATTGCCAAGCTGCTCAAGCGCAGCATCAAGACCGTAGAAGCGCATCGATACAACCTTCGCAGCAAACTCCATTTGCGCGACGGAGCGGATCTGCTGCGCTACGCCACCCAATGGATTAACGTCAAGCAATAACCATAATCCATTGGGAATACGTGCAGAAAAATAGGCGCACCTTGATCGTCAGATAATAGGCGTAGATGCCTATTTACTTTCGAAAATACGGAGTGTAGCATATGCAACATATTATGTTGCATATATCCAAATAGAGGGTGTGATGACCGCCACACAAACCGCATCAGCAGGCAAAAAAACAGAGATCGACCGTTCAAAAATCACGCCTATGCTACTCAAAATGTTTGAGCTTTGGAATTTAACCACCGAAGAAAAACTTGCCGCCCTTGGTTTGTCTACCGACAACCGAGCGGCACTTACCAGGTATAAAAAAGGTGAAGCCATTTCTGCAAGCAGAGATATGTTAGATCGTGCTGGAAACTTGCTTGCCATCCATAAAGACTTGCGTTTACTTTTTCTAAGTAATCCTGAGTTGGCATACACCTGGATGAAAACTAAAAACAGAGCGTTGCATGGCAATACCCCTATTGAGACGATTGCGGAAATGGGTTTCCCTGGTTTGTTGTATGTGCGTAGCTACTTAGATCGTGCACGCGGCAACTAATGGATGCATTATTTTCAGCGCTATACCTGACCGATATTCATCAGAATATCGTGAGAAATATTGTTTCGTTAAGAAAGTCTGAAGATTTATTTGACGACCTGACCGACGACCCACAAGCTTGGCATGCTGCCTGGTTTCTGGAGATGGAAACAAAACCCAAGTTATTCAATTCTCATCAACCCGTGATTGACCGACCATTTGAAGAAGCCGAATGGAATGCTGCGATTGGTTATCCATTCCTGAACTCCTCACAAAGCAGATTCACTGATGGATCTTTTGGCGTTTGGTATGGAGCAGACTCGATAGAAACGACAGTGTATGAAACGGTATATCACTGGCAAAATACTTTACTTGCTGATGCTGGCTTCAATAAGCCAGGGGTCGAGATACAACGAAAAATCTACATGGTGCAATGTGATTCGCTTCTAATTGATCTGCGACCTGAAATTAAATCGCACCCTGAATTGCTTCACCCAACAGATTACAGCACCACGCAATCGATTGGAAGAAAACTGCATCGTGAAGGACATCCAGGCCTAATCACTAACTCAGCTAGAATTAGGCATGGTGATGTCTATGCCATATTGACACCAAAAGTGCTATCAAAACCAGCTGATGCATGCTTTCTAACTTACCGAACCACAGCAACTGGCGTTGAAGTTGAAAGAACAGTTGGTGAAATTTGGATGACCGTTTGATATCGCCCAAATCTCGTTTAATTCTTTGAACTGTTGGTGGTGTTTTAATCTTGCCAACTCTTCTGTAAACCTTAACGAAATGTAGCAAACGAACACTTCAATATTGAAAAAAAGAAAAGTCTCTTCCGTGAATTCATACGGTAATCGATAAAACACCAAAAGTAGCGCCCGACAACCACCTCGTGTAACCTGTCAGGCTTCCGGGGCAGCACGCGTACCTCCGCTTGTAAAGGAATCCAGTGGGACAATTGACGGGTGCAGGCGGGGACAAACCGGCCCTGGTGCAGAGTCTGCTGGCTGAAGCGCTGGCCTTTCATCAAAAGGGCCTGCTCACCGATGCGCGACACCAGTATGAACAGATCCTTTCACTGCAACCGGACCATTTCGATGCCTTGCTGCTCATCGGGCTATTAGCTATCCAGAGCGGCGAGTGTCAGCGTGCGGCAGATTTTCTCGTCCAGGCCATTGAGATCCAGCCTGGCCATGCGGGGGCCCACTTCAACCTGGGCAATGCCCTCAAGGAGTTGCACCAGTACCAGGCCGCTGTCTTGTGTTACGACCATGCTATCCTCTGCGGGCATGTAGGCTCGGACTACAACAGGGGCATCGCCCTCAATGCCCTCGAACTATACGCCGAGGCCATCGTTAGCTTTGACAAGTCACTGACCTGCAAGTCCGATTATCCGGATGCTTGGTACCATCGAGGTAACGCCCAGAATGAGATCGGGCAGTACGAGATGGCCCTGATCAGTTTCGACAAGGCCATCGCCCTTCGCACGGATTTCGCGCGGGCTTACTGTAACCGGGGCATCGCCCTCCAGAACCTGAATCGCCAACAATGCGTATTCCACGCAAACTGGACACCCATTCCACGGCAAACTGGACAGTCGGAGCGTAGCGACGCGGGGGTTTTAGTTTTACTCTGAAACCTGATTTTTGGTCAAACTATTTCTGTGTTTTCTCATGGATTCTCCGGTCAG
>CAIJXJ010000167.1 GCA_903824575.1 uncultured Methylobacillus sp. | reverse complement strand
TACATAAGTAACTTAAGAAAGTGCGCATAAAATGCTGGATGCGGTAAAATTCAGGCTTAGAGTCAACAATAAGCCTGGTAACATCTTCGGTAAAAGAGTCACGAATTTCCCTTCACGAATCAAATTTCTAACAATTTGCATCTTCTCTTCATCAACTATAATTGAAGCTTCCTTTGTTGGTATTATTGTAAACTCTGGTCTAAGCGATTCTTCTTGTACAGTCGAATTAGTCAATTCAGTCGAATCTTTAGAAACTGACAGTCGCAATTTTACTTCAGACCATGCATGGTTAAAAAAGTGGTACCACAGGAACATAGCGAGACATTCAATTACTAGTGACATCGTGGTATTGATAATAATCAACAGTACTTGGGCATTGTTACGCACCGCACTAAACGATGGGAATTGATCCACCCTATTTGAGGTGAGAAATAGCTGTTTTTCCCAATAATGAATCGGAGAAACACGACCCTCTGGTAACTCGAAATTTTAATGGCAAATGCAAAAAATCACCCAGAGAGATTCTGGGTGATTTTGGTGGTCAGCCTGATGCAATATCAGTCGATTTTATTCATCATCCAAGGATGTTCCGGATCGACAAGCGGGCTGTATTTTTGCCTATAACGCCTGAGTTTAGTGAGGTAACGGCTATCTGCCGCCAACAGCAACTCTGCCAGGAAATTGCAGAGTACCACCGCACTTTCATCGGATATATCTCGAGGAAACAAGTACTCTATATCCTTTTCCATCTCATCGTCATACATCTCATCGTAATTCATCGCAAATCCTCGATTGCTTGTTGTAATAGATCATCCGGCAGATGATTGAGCCCCTTTGGTACAGCCATCTGCATGGCGGTTCGCAGAATACGCCCCGCCTGACGAGGTAACCCTTTCGATGCCTGTCGCAACAACTCCATACCAGAATCGGCCAGCAGCGTGTGATCACATCCTGCTGTCTTGAGTGAATGGGCGATCATCTGAGTAAACCGTTCTCTTTCAAGAACTGGCTTGAGTTGTACTCGCACCTGAATACGACTGGCTAAGGCCGCATAAGGTGCGCGTTCGAGCAAGCTAGCCAGACTTAGGTGACCAAAGAACCAAACAGTAATCATGTCGCGCGAATCAAAAGCGAAATTCAGAAACGACGGGAAGTCGCGGAAGAAATCGGATGGCAAGTTCTGCGCCTCATCAATGATCCACAGAGGCAGGAGCTGCTTGTTGTCCACGAGTTCCTGAATGCGCGCCTTGAGGTCCCGCCAGAGTTGAGCGCGCCGATAAGAAGGCTCAAGCCCCAAAGCAAGCGCCAAACTGCGGTAGATGTCGATCCGCCCGAATTCGGTTTCCGGCAGATAGATAGGCTGATAGCGGTGAGGATTCAATGCTGCCGTCAGGCGGCGTAGAGCAGCGGTTTTGCCAACGCCAGGCTCACCGGTTAACAGGCCAACGCCTGGGCTATCCAGCAGCCATTTAAAACGGTCAGCCAGTGGTGACAAGCTACCGTCATCCCATAGCTCGGTATGTTCCTTGGAGAGCGGCGAGTAGCGCAAGCCGAAGTGTTGACGGTACATCTCAGAACTCCTCTTTGTCGTTGTAGTATTTAGCCAGCGCTATTTCGACCAGATTAGGTCCTGTGCGGATCACGATCGGTGCAACCGTCTCTGTCGGTGGCACTGGCTTGCGGCGCTCACGGCGTAAATTGCTCAATGCATCCAACGGGGTGGCGGCACCAAGAGAGTCACCTTCCTTATTTTCAACGCCGACGACTATTTCGCGATGCGGGTCGACTACGAGTTGTACCGTTTGGCCGGAGAGTTCATAGGGCACTTCAAATCGATTGCCCAGATAAGAGACTGTTCCGTCTTTACGCACGAAACGGGTTACCCGATGCAGGAAGATTGCATCAAGATTGGCTGCACGTTGCCCCAATGTTCTGACTTTGAGAAGGTCTTTTTGATACCTTGCTAACGGCGTCATGCCGTCAAGCCCGCTGTGGGGCGTTTGATGATAAATACGTTCAATCCATGCCCACAGACGCGCATTCAAGTCAGCCAGGTCGAGAATGTTTGCGAGGTCGATTTCACTCAAGAACTGATCGCGAAAGGTGCGGTGCCAGCGCTCCAACTTTCCTTTCCCTTCAGGGGCATAGGGGCGGCAGTAAATCAAATGAATGCCCAAACGTGCACAAATACCTTGCAGTGTAGCGGACCGGTAGGCAGCGCCATTATCGACTACAATTTTTTTGGGCAATCCTCGCTTTAGTACTGCTTGCTTGAGCACTCCCTCTATGTCCAGTGCTGTTTCACCCATACAGAATGCACTATGAGGAACCAAACGAGAGGCATCATCCAGCAGGGAGACGAGGTAGACTTTGCTCATTCCTTTGTGGGTCGGAATAGAGGGGCCGTGCAACACATCACCATACCAGATAGAGCCAGCAAATTCTGTGCAAAAGCTGCGTTTCTCTTCAAGCAAGCTGGCTGAACCAATCATGCGGGAGATGCCGTTTGTCTGCAACAGGCGATGGATAGACGAGCGTGACAGGACGCCTTTTGCGGCGACACCTGAACCCTCAAGCAATTGTTTAATCATGCGAATAGAGCGCTTCGGATTATCCCGCTTGGCATTGAGAATGGCCTCTTGAATTTCAGGCGTTAATTTGGATAGCCCACGGTCGTTGCGCTCTTTTGGCATCAACCCCTCGATGCCGTCGCGCTTCCAATCGTAATACCATGATTCAATGGTCTTCTCACCGATATAGGTACGGCGAGAATCAGGAATATTATAGCTCTGCTGTGCAAGTTCACCGATGATTTGTTGTAGCTCGCCTCGCTGCAAACTCTCCCGGCTTATCAATGCTCCCAAAACAGACAGACGGAACAAAGCCTTCCGATCAATTTCTTTCATGCTGACTCCTAGTGGTTAAATGAGGTCGGCATCAGAACAGAAATTTGAATCGGGCATAATGGCTAAAGTGTGTGGGGCGGTTCCGTAACGGAAATTTTGCTGTCCAACAGTATTCAAGGTTCAGTATTTCATGGGACGGTTACGCCATCGTTATCAAGTTGAGCCATAATTTCGCTCAATGGCATAATGCCCATTGAGTTTTCCCAAAAAAGCTTGAAATCGGCTATCTGACCCCATTCGGGGAGGCGGCTGCGCAAGGTGAACTCGAAAATTGACGTTCTGGATTCGGCATCCTTCATTTCAGTCCCAAAGTAGTTGACACTTTTGATGACAATGGGTGGCTATGCCCCGCGCGGACACAATTTGCGCTTTTTGTAGGAGCGAGCTTGCTCGCGAATTCTTTTCGCCAGC
>CAIJXJ010000166.1 GCA_903824575.1 uncultured Methylobacillus sp. | reverse complement strand
ATGAGAAAAATCGATTATCTCAAATTAATTATTTTTTGTCTAGGGTCTGTGAGCCGTTTTGTGCTTTCTCGAAACATCTTTTTTAGACCGCCCGCAAACCATTGATATGTCAATGGTTCAAAGTTCATGCGTCAGCTGTGTGGTATACCAAGCGCTGTCTTGATTCGATCAGAATTTCCTGCACATAATTTTAGAGGTGTCATCCTTGATTTCCACCAACCAAGGAGGCACATCATGTCATCTGCTCAATCATGTAATGAATCGTTACTTTCAGTATTCGAAGTCCACCTGAGAACCGAAGGCTATTCGCAAAATAATAGCCGCGTATATATTGCTCAAGCGCGTCGCTTTCTTGAGTACCTCACAAAGCACAACATCGCTGTCGCCGATACGGAACTGACGGACGTTTCGAAGTATTTGTGCAATGAACGGCAGCGCTATCGTCGCACTCATGGGCATCTACCGAAATCAGGCTATTGCATGGGAAGCGCACAGGCTAGCAGTTTACACACGCTGATGCGAGTCATCCGTGGTCAGTGGCCACCAACTGCTGTTCCGTCAACACCGACCGAAGAATTCCAACAACAGATTTGCCAAGAGTACGCGCAGTGGCTGCTCACCGACCGCGGACTGGCTATGGAGACTATTTCTGGTCGTCGCAATGAAGGCGAGCGATTCCTGAGATGGCTTGGTGAGCGTGGCAGTTCAGTTAGAATGCCGGATCTTAGTTGTGAGCTTGTCGATGCGTATTTGACCGCTCGTGCATCGACATTGAGTCGGCGAAGCAGGAAATTGATTGCCTGCCTGCTACGCTCCTTCCTGGGTTATCTATATTCGACCGGGCGAATCACGCGCGACCTTGCACGGCTTGTCATTGCGCCGAAGCTGTATGCGTTGGAGACCATTCCTTCAGCATTCCGCGATGAAGAAGTGCGCGCCATTATCGAAACGGTACGCCAGGATCGCTCTCCCAAAGGATTACGCGACTACGCCATTCTCCTTTTACTCGACAGCTACGGTCTGCGGGATTTGGAAGTCGTGCGTCTGCAACTTGAGGATGTGGATTGGCGTACGGACAGGCTGTATATCCGCCGGTCAAAGACCGGCAACGAATCGATCCTGCCGTTGCTGAGCTGCGTGGGAGAGGCGATTTTGGCGTATTTACGCGATGGCCGTCCCAAGACATCTGGGCGTGAGATATTCATTCGTACGGTTGCACCCTATCGTCGTCTATCTTCACTCTACCAGATGATCCAGAGCCGTCTCACGCAGGCCAACATTCATCCAGCAGGCAAACATGGCGCCCATGCGTTTCGTCACGCCAGAGCAGTAAGCTTGCTTCGCGCCAATGTTCCTCTAAAACAGATCGGAGATATTTTGGGCCACCGATCCACCGCCTCGACCATGATTTATCTCAAGCTGGCTACCGCAGATCTGCGCGCAGTTGCTCTTGATATCCCGGAGGAGGTGAAGCCATCATGAACACGACACCCAATTTAGAAGGCGGCGAGTTACAGCGTTTTGTGCGCCAACTCGGCCTTAATACGAAAGGTAGCCGCAGAGTCTATCGTTCGGTTCTCGGCGGATTTCAACGTTACGTCATTCAGCATTCACCAAACGGCGTCGTATCGCGTCAAATCATCGAGGCTTGGCTGCGTGATCGCAGTACCGTCTGGCCGCGTCATATGGTGATACTCCGTGCTCGCATGGTGGATCGGTACCTGGATTGGCGAGTGATCGACGGATCGCTCGCTAGCAACCCGCTGGCACAACTGCGTCAGGACTACGGCCAAAACGACACCACATCCATTGTTCGGGCACTGCTTGCAGGCGATCCAGCCGCCGTTCTCGAAGCGTTGCGTCCGCTGCCGCAATTTGCAAGCTTTCTGGGCTCAGCAATGCACGACTATATCCTGCTTATGCAGGCGATGGGGTACCGCTACGTCACCCGCGCCGCTTCCTTCCTTAGGCTCGATCGATTCTTGCAGAATCGGCCCGACTTGGCCAGTCAATCACTTGACGTGCTCATTCGAGCATGGACGGGTGATGCGCCAACAGCGCAGCGCGCGTTCGAGTGTTTCAGCACTGGTCGCGTCCTGGCAAAAGCATTACGTCGCCAGGATCCATCGGTCGCCATGCCAGCCATGGATCACCGTTTGGCGCAACAAGCGCGCCAAACGTACCGCCGCCCCTTCATCTTTACGGAAGAGGATGTACGACGGTTGCTTCAGACCGCTCGCAGCCTTCCGTCTCCCCTTGCGCCTTTACGGCCACTGACTGCCTACACGATGCTAGTGCTGTCGTATTGTGCCGGCCTTCGGGTTGGCGAACTCGCGAATTT
>CAIJXJ010000165.1 GCA_903824575.1 uncultured Methylobacillus sp. | reverse complement strand
GAATGTTCGGCGCGAAGGCCAGTGTCGCGACAAACGTCATCACAGAGGCGATGCCATCATCCCGGTTGGCGCGCCATGCCTTGAGTATGACCGGGAAATTGATCAGGTTGATTACCGCCATCATGATGACCGCAGCCAGCACAGGTTTGGGCAGGTGGTAAAGCAGCGGCGTCAGAAACAGCAGTGTTAACAGCACCGAGATTGCGGAAACGACGGAGGACATGCTCGTTTGCGCGTTCGAAGCCAGATTCAGCGCTGAACGAGAGAACGAACCGCTGACCGGCATGGAGTGGCAGAACGCCGCAGCGACCTTGGCCAGCCCCTGTCCGATCAATTCCTTGTTTTCATCCCATGGTTGACGGGTTCTGATTGCAATAACCTTTGCGCTGGACATCGCCTCCATGAAACTGATCAGCGCGATCACGAAGCTGGCTGGCAACAGCGTAATGGTAGCCTTCCAGTCCAGCGGTGGAATGCTGATAGTGGGTAAACCCTGCGGGATGACGCCGATCACTCTGCCGCCCATGTTGGCAAATCCCAAGGCATAGCTGGCAAAGGTAAGCAGAACGACCGTGATCAGCACACCGGGCAGTTTCGGCGCAAACTTTTTCATTCCCAGCAACATCGCAATCGCGGTTACACCAAAGGCAAACGACAACTCGTGCATCGTGTCGATGTGCGAAATGACTTGCCAGACGTCAAGCAAAAAGTGGGTGGATTGGGACGCCGGTATGCCCAGCAGGGTCGGCAATTGTGACAGGCCAATGATGAGTGCTGCAGCATTGATAAACCCCATCAGTACAGGATGAGACAGGAAATTGAGTAATATACCGACTCGCAGCATACCGAACAGAATCTGCAACAGGCCGGACAGTAGCGCAAGCAGTATCACGCAGGAATAAAACCATTCTGAGCCGTGCGCTGCAAGCGGTGCGACACTGGCTGCAGTAAGTAACGAGGTCATTGCAACAGGGCCGGTCGAAAGCTGCCTGGAGGAACCAAATATTGCGCCAACAATGGTAGGTATTAAAGCGGCATAAAGTCCGAAATAAGCGGGCACGCCGGCAAGCTGCGCATAAGCCAGCGATTGAGGGATAGCAACCAAAGACACGGTCACCCCCGCAATAAGGTCCTTTTTTATAGCGCCATCAGTTGATTTGAAGTATTTAGTAAAGGTGCTAAAAAACCTGAATACGGGTAATTGAATTGCCGACACTTTCATTATCATTTACCTGCATTTTTCATTCTAAATTCATGCGCCGCAGTTAAATCACCCGCCTCACCCAGCGCGATCGCTGTACCGATACGATCCAATAACTTTAAGGGCAATAAATCACTTAAATGGGTCACCTTTAAAAGTGACTCAGTCTCAAAATATTGAACAGGTGATGACGTAATTTCACCCATAGATTTTGACGAAACTTTCAATTGAGTTCTCCTAAAGACCATGATCGATATGATTAGATTAGCATTGGGCGTGTTCGACTAACGTTATGTGAACGTTAAGGGAGCGTTAAGGCGGTCAATAACAGATTTTTTAGCACTGAATCAATCATCCGATGCGTGTTAGACTTATCCATAGCCCCTTATCCACATCAAAAAAGTGAGCTTTTTACAGTACGATGAATATCCTTTTGATAGAAGACAATCGCGACCTTGTCACTAATTTATTTGATTATTTTGAGGCTCGTGGCCATGTGCTTGATGTGGCGAATGATGGCATTTCCGGTTTAAATTTGGCAGCGACAAATTCATATGACGCATTGGTATTGGATTGGATGTTGCCTAGCATGGACGGGATTACGATGTGCAAGCGTTTGCGTGAAGCGGGAAAGACGACCCCTGTGCTGATGCTGACGGCACGTGACTCACTAGATGACAAAATTGCTGGCTTTGAAGCGGGTGCTGATGATTTTGTGGTCAAACCATTTTTGATGCGTGAGCTAGAAGCGCGGTTGTTAGCACTGGTCAGACGTTCACAAGCGCATTACAGCAACGGGCTATTACAAGTTGCTAATTTATCCTTCAATACCAATACATTAAAAGTGATGCGTGGAGAGAGGAATATCGTCTTACCGCCTATTGCGCTGAAATTCCTGGAGTTTCTGATGCGTCAATCCCCTCGTGTTGTTACACGCGAAGAGGTTG
>CAIJXJ010000164.1 GCA_903824575.1 uncultured Methylobacillus sp. | reverse complement strand
GGTATCCGAAGAAACCCGTGGCCAGCGCGACAACTCGATTGCGACTGCCGAGTATGATCGCTATCTTTCGGTGCTGGACGAAAAATATTTGCAGAACCTTGCCAAAGAAATTCACGGCAACTACGTCCGGGGCGACAACCGAGAAAAGGTGCTTACCGCCATGCGTCAGCTAAAGCCCGCTAAAGTCGACACTTCGCCACTTCAAATTAGCGGACTTCTGGCGGGTATCGCGGGGCTACTTGTTTTAGCGGCATACTACCGCCGTAAAAATATCGGATTAAGTATGTAAAAATCGTAACCAATATGAATTTCGCTCGGCGAACGTCAGCTTCATAATTGGGGCAAACGACTGCAACGGGTCGATTGCGTGAGTTCGCCAGTTTGGAGCTAAGGGCCGGAAACAGCACACTGCGGACCTATGATCCCTGCTGGTTGAATGACCGCTTGTTGAACTAGCCCTCCGCCGCGAGTTCTTGTGCGTGTTGTAGCAGGGCGATTGTTTCCGGTCTGGCTTTGCCCATGGGCTTTCGCCCATGTTTCATTTTGGTCTGCGGCGGCACCATGCCGAGAACAAGCAACAGATTTTCTAGTTCACGGATCTCGGCAGCATGGGTACTACGGTCACGCTTCGCCGCTAGTGTCTCGAGTCCTGATTGATAGTTGGGATGGTCTGGTCCCTTCAGAATTGTCTCTGGTCGACGGGCTCCATGATAACGACAGACAGGCATCGAGAACGCAGCGGGGTTTAAGCACCTGACGCCAGTGGACTTGCACTTGGCCTTGCATTGTAAAGCGCCGAACTGACTTACGGATGGTAGTGGCATAGCCCATCCTCTCTCGGCAGCAAGCTTGAATTTATCGCTGACCTCAAAGAAATCGGCCACCCCACCATTGATTTTATTCCCACACTTTTATTTTTAATCTTTGCGTCCAGACAGTAGCCGCCCTTGTAGGCGGTACGTCTGTAAGACGTGGTATTCAGCGGGGCGGCGTGAAGCCAGTATCCATGCGGATTTAAGTCGTCTTTTTTACCTCCATTTTTAGGGCGGCTTAAATGAGGCGACTCAACGCCAGTACTGGCAAGGGTTAGAAGCCGCCCGGCCAGATACATGTCGCCCTGTCGGGGCGACTTTAAAAAGGCGACATGACTTGAATATTTCATATCAATTCACCGCTTGCACAACATCTAATACATCTTTGGTCTGCTGTGCTAATCCGTATTTTTTGCGTTCCTCGGGCATTGGATTACGGATAACCAATTCATTACTGTCAAGTAGGGTTTCAATTCCTGCTGCCACTTCATTCTTACTGGCATTGAGTACGCCATTTTTACCGCTTTGCCTATCACGCAACCCAGACTTTGAATAGCGTCCCGGGTTATCCGCAATGAACTTCTTTATACGGGCAGCAACGCCTGAATTAGGTGTTGCGCTCTTGACTGGTGGTAGCAATGTGACGGGTACTAGAACACCCACTTCCCAGCTCGGCAGACCAGTTCGTTTAAACCATGACACTTCACCGGTTATACCGTAATTACTTTTTACGGTTGCTAATGAGACATGTTGTTGGCGCAGTTCTTCAGTAAAGCCAAACTTCTTCGCTTCGGCTTCCCGCATAGTAGCCAGAATAAAAGCTCCTCGAGTTTGATCAACGAATGTTGTACTTCCAGCGATTGCAGATGCGTCCGATGTCTCAGATGCATTTGATGATTTAGGGCTATGGGCTAACAAGAGCACTGCTGCGCCGGTTTCAAGAGCAATGCGATTAATGATGCGCATGGTAAGACTGACGTCTTCCCGGGCATTGAAGTCACCACCGTGAAACAGTCCGGCGTGATCAAGCACGATCAAACGTATTGGCTTCCCGCTTTCCACTTCAAGATCTTTTGCAGCAGTTACGATTTTATCTGCGAATCCGGTATCCTCAAGTCTTCCACTATTAGTTGCCGTCAGTCTTGTATCTTCACCAGTTAGACCAAGAACACTCACATTCTTTTCGACTTCGGCAATAGAGGCATCAGATAGTTTGGCCAGCGCGGCATAAGCACCAAGTCTACGAGATATCTCATCTACGCTATCCTCTCCAAAAATAAGTAGAGCACTCCCTCTTTTAGTGTTGACACCGCCAAACTGGTCACCTGTCGCGATGGCGGCAGCCAACTGCAGTGCTGCCTGTGATTTACTAACCCCACCAAAGCCACCGAGCACATAGGCATGACCGGCGACAATACGACCCTGCCAAACATAATTGCGCGGCGGCGGGGGTGTTCTAGGGATGCTAATACGCCCTCGTTCATGTGAGATGACTGGCAAGTCAGCTGCCATGCTGTTCCTGCTACCCTCAACGCTTTCAATTGCACGGTCCAGCGTGCGTTCAAGGTAAGTAGTCTTCCCACGCATTTCGTCGAACTTCTCACGATAGCGTGTGGCCCGAATGATAATTTCCGCATCAGCATACGAGAACCCCTCCTGCAAGAGATCGCAAACCAAAGCATAGTCAGCCGTAGATGCATCATTACCATGATCAGAATCATCACACCTGACGAGACGGTTACGTCTAGCGTACTTTTTATTATCTCCGATAACATTAATCGTGGCTTGATCTATGCCAAGTCCAAGATATCTGGAGTAAAGACCCAGCGATACTAGACCTAGTTGATCGATAGAGGCCGCGCCTTCACTAGTTGCGGCATATGTACCGGCAGATAAGTTGGGATTTTTTTTATGGGTTAGCTGTAACTCGTCAAGAATCTCATTAAGCAACATGGCGTACCTCCGCTTGTTCCCCATAAATTTGGCCCGTCACCGTTAGATACCGACCACTCGAGTAAACTTCACGCGACTTTCCCCCTACCTTATTTTTTCTGGCTGGTATGGGATTGTCATGCAATAGGAATAGGCGTAGACCTTCACCGCTGGGACTGATTTCGGCATAGGTATCGAGTGACTTAACAGCATTGCACGGATCGCCATCCAAAACGCCATTAGTGAAGCAATGATCGAAATCTAACCCGATCAGGTATAGCCCTGTATCGAGGGGCTTCCCGGTAAGTACAATGCCTATTCCATCGAAGTCACCACCCAAATATGCAAGGCAAACTCTATCGAATGTGCTCCATGTTGATGGATTAGTTGTACTTGCATTACCTCCGCGAGGTTTCTTGGGCACTTTTGTCCAAGCACCATCCTTCAACTCATAGTTCCAAACTACCCAACTATGTTGAGAGACCAGAATTTCTGGGACATTATTAGGGCATAGTGCAATGGGACTTGGACGTTCCGTTTCGACGTTATCATGAGTTTGTGGATTCATGATGCACCTCCGGCCATTACTTTCCTGATTGAACCTGTTACGACACGGCGGCTGCTGCCTATCTGGAACGCTTCAAGACGCCCGGCGTTAATGTCACGCCAGATACTTGGTATGGAACGGCTTAATAAAGCACCAGCAACGGGAATTGACACTCCGCTATTGTCTGGCATCTGTGGGAACGCTGCGATTGCGGCGGTAAATCGGTCATTTGTCATCGCGTACTCCTTAATCAAGGGTTATCAGGTACGCTCAACTATCCTCCGATTAAAATTACGAAAAAGTCACTTCTTTTCCGCTTAGTTTCAGAATTTTTTTTGCTTCCGAATACCGGGCTGCATAATCAGCAATTTTAGCCTTGACGCTTGTTCGATCTAGGTGATGTATTGGAATTTTTAGAAGTTTAACGATTGCATTCCTAACCTTAAGTTTGGGGTTGGACGATCTACGAATGTCTTCTACTTGCATGTAGACAAATAACTTACCAACGCCCCCCTCTCCCCATCTGCTGGGTGGTCGGCCCGACTTTCCTTGGTGGGAATCCGATTCTTTTAATGGAGTATAAGTGCTGGTTAATTTGTCGAATAAACTCCTAGCTAAACGGTCAGCATCCCCACCATGTGCGGCAAGCAGTTTTAGGTATGACTGTTCGAGGCGATCTGCTTGGATACGTCCGAATCGTTTGGCAAGTTCATCCTCATGCTCCTGAATAAGAGCCTCGGCCTTCTCATCAAGCTCCGCAGCCGACAAACCTGTTTTACCCAAATTGATTAGAGTATGAGCAAGCGCAATATCATCATCGCTATATATGACCGTATTATTCATGCCGAACTCCTAACACCATAATGATGACGGCGTTATGCCGCTTTCCCAAATGGAATTACCTTGGCTCCCGCCTTGAGTGCGTCAAGCATGTCAGCATATTGTTGCATCATGTTGCGGCGTTCTGGCATGTATTCAGCTTGGTTGTAGCTACTTCGTACCTTGTTCTGCTCGGCGTGGGCAAGTTGACGTTCGATTACGTCTGCCCTGAACCCGGCCTCGTTGCACATGGTTGAAAATGTGCCGCGTGCACCATGGGGGCTAAAACGGTCAGCAAATCCGAGTTTTGCAACGGCGTTCCGAAGCGTTGCAGTTGGTATGGTCTTGGATTTCGTACCCTGCGAGGGGAAAAGGAAGTTTGTGTGCCCATTTAATTGATGAAGTTGATTTATCAAGGTCAGGGCCTGTGTTGATAGTGGGACTATATGTTCCTTCCCCATTTTCATTCTTGTGGCGGGGATGCGCCACTCCTGTTTATCAAGATTAAATTCCGACCATAGTGCGCCGCATAGTTCGCCGGGACGTACTGCCGTTATAAGAAGGAGCTTCAAAGCAATAGACGTGGTGACGTGTCCAGTATAGTCCTCTAGCTTTCTCAGGAAGTCTGGCAGATCATCACCTTGAAGGTGCTTCCTGTGTTCGACAACGCAACGTGCAATATCGCCTTTAAGTGGTTCAACCATGTTGTGGTCGGCTCGGTTGGTTCTAATGGCGAGGTTGAATATGCTGCTGACGATTTGCCGCGCAAGGATGGCCCGGGTCGGCGCCTGTCGAGCCTCAATTTTTTTTAGCAGCTCGTATATTGGAGGGGTTTTGATATCTTTAATAGGTAGTTTGCCTATATGTGGATTAATGTCATTTTCCAATAGCGTGTAGACGTGATCAGCATATCCAGTTGACCAAGTACGGCCAGTTTTTGCACTAGGTTTTGTCCTTGCTGCTTCATACCACTCGGTGGCGACAGCTTCAAAGGTTGTGGCCCGTTCATATTGCTTGGATATCTTGTTGAGTTTGCGCTGTTGGGTAGGATTTATACCTTGTTTAATTAGTAGGCGAGCATCGTCTCTTAGTCGTCTAGCTTCTGCTGCCTTAATATGAGGATACTCACCAATAGAAAACAGACTTTCTTTGCCATCTAACCTAAAACGGTAACGCCAATGCTTACCGCCTGATGGGGTTACTTCAATGTATAATCCGCTCCCGTCAGTAAGTTTGATGGATTTGGCGGCTGGCTTTGCGTTTTTGATCTGAGTGTCGGTAAGCATAATGCCTCCTTTAGGGTAGCTGGTTGCATAGAATGGCTATCTGTAAGGCCTGCAGAGTAATTTGAGGGTAGAATTAAAATGGCGTTTTAATTCTACCCGCTTTTCTACCCTCATTTCTTTGATCTGTCATGAAGCGATATGATTCTAAATGAGACAATTAATTGATATTAACTAACAAGTTACAACTAAAAATGATACGCTTTTGATTGGCATGATACAAGCAAAACCTTCATGAAAAATATCCGCAACTTTTCCATTATCGCCCACATCGACCACGGCAAATCCACGCTGGCGGATCGCATCATCCATCTGTGTGGCGGGCTGTCCGATCGCGAGATGGAGGCACAGGTGCTCGACTCCATGGATCTGGAACGTGAGCGTGGCATCACCATCAAGGCGCAGACGGCAGCACTCAGTTACAAGGCACGCGACGGCCAAATCTACCGGCTCAATCTGATCGATACCCCGGGGCACGTCGACTTTTCCTACGAGGTGAGTCGATCACTGGCGGCGTGTGAAGGTGCGCTCCTGGTGGTGGATGCCTCACAAGGGGTGGAGGCACAGTCGGTTGCCAACTGCTATACCGCTATCGAGCAGGGCGTGGAGGTCACGGCGGTGTTGAACAAGATCGACCTGCCTTCGGCCGATCCCGAGCGCGTGATTCAGGAAATCGAGGACATTATCGGTATTGAGGCCGTTGACGCTGTGCGCTGCTCGGCCAAGACCGGCCTCGGCGTGGAAGACGTGCTGGAAGCTGTGGTGGCACGCGTGCCGCCTCCCAAAGGCGACCCGGATGCGCCGCTCAAGGCCCTGATCATCGATTCCTGGTTCGACAATTATGTCGGCGTCATCATGCTGGTGCGGGTGGTGGACGGATGCATCAAGCCTAAGGATAAGCTGCGCTTGATGGCGACGGGCGATGAATATCTTTGTGAGCAAGTCGGCGTATTCACCCCGAAGTCGCAGACGCGCGAGAGCCTGTCGGCCGGAGAGGTTGGTTTTATCATCGCCGGCATCAAGGAGCTGTTGAGTGCCAAGGTGGGCGACACGGTGACGCTCGCCAACCGACCGGCGCCAGAGTCCTTGCCCGGCTTCAAGGAAATCAAACCGCAGGTGTTTGCCGGCCTCTATCCGGTAGAGTCCAATCAGTTTGAGGCCTTGCGCAACGCACTGGAAAAACTGCGCTTGAACGACGCCTCCTTGCAGTTCGAACCGGAAAATTCGACCGCGCTGGGCTTTGGTTTTCGCTGCGGTTTCTTAGGCTTGTTGCACATGGAGATCGTGCAGGAGCGCCTGGAACGCGAATACGACATGGATCTGATTACCACTGCGCCGACGGTGGTGTACGAACTCCTGATGCGGAGTGGCGAGGTGCTGCAGATCGAGAACCCTTCGCGCCTGCCTGAGCCGTCGCGCGTGGCAGAGGTGCGTGAACCTATTATTACGGTAAATCTGTTGATGCCGCAGGAGTATGTGGGTCCGGTGATGACGTTATGTAATGGCAAGCGCGGCGAGCAGAAGAACATGCAATATCTTGGGCGCCAGGTGATGCTGACCTACGAGATTCCCTTGAACGAAGTGGTGCTGGATTTCTTCGACAAGCTCAAATCCGTTTCGCGCGGTTATGCCTCGATGGATTACGAGTTCCTTGAATTTCGTGCGGCGGACTTGGTCAAGCTGGACATCATGGTTAATGGCGAGCGCGTCGATTCCCTGTCCCTGATCGTGCACCGGGCCAATAGCGTGCATCGGGGCCGTCAACTGGTATCCAAGATGCGCGAGCTGATCCCGCGCCAGATGTTCGACATTGCGATCCAGGCTTCTATCGGCGCTAACATCATTGCGCGCGAGACGGTGAAGGCCATGCGCAAGAACGTTATCGCCAAGTGCTATGGCGGCGACATCACGCGCAAGAAGAAACTGCTGGAAAAGCAGAAAGAAGGCAAGAAACGCATGAAGCAGGTGGGTAACGTGGAAATCCCGCAGGAAGCATTCCTGGCGATTCTCAGGGTTGAAGACAAGTGATGGAATTCTTCATCAACGTGTTGCGTGCTCGCTCGCGCCTCGCCTATCCGTTTGATCTGCATCGTGGCTCGCTGTGCGGCGCCTTTCGCCCCATCCCGCGCAATCGATTTTCTGGAGATATCTTATGATGTTCGCTTTGTTTATGGTGGTCATATTGCTGGTGACCGGTCTGGTCTGGCTGCTGGACATTCTTGTTTTGAAGCAGCGCCGTGCGGCAGGTGTCGCCGAACCGGCGGTGGTGGAATACTCCAAGAGCTTCTTTCCGGTGATCCTTGCGGTGTTCCTGATTCGCTCGTTTCTGGTCGAGCCGTTCAAGATCCCCTCAGGTTCCATGATGCCGACCCTGCTGGTGGGGGATTTCATTCTGGTCAACAAGTACACCTACGGCCTGCGCGTGCCGATCCTGAACAATACCTTTGTCGAGATCAGCCACCCCAGGCGCGGCGAGGTGATGGTATTTCGATACCCCAAGGATCCGTCCCTCGATTACATCAAGCGTGTGGTCGGGGTGCCGGGGGATCGCATTGGCTATCGCGAGAAGCATCTGTATTTGAACGGGCAAGCGCTGGACGTGGCAGCGACAGGCGATTACAGTTATGTAGCTCCCGGTCTGAACCAGGTTTCGGCGCAGCGCTACCAGGAAACCCTCGGTGAGCACAGGCACGATATCCTGCTGGTGCCGGACGCGCCTACAATTGATGGTGAAGTCGTGGTACCTGAAGGGCATTATTTCATGATGGGTGACAATCGAGACAATAGCAATGACAGCCGTTTCTGGGGCTTTGTGCCCGAGGCTAACATTGTTGGTCGCGCCTTCATGATCTGGTGGAATTTTGATCATTTCGGCAGGATAGGCGATACCATTCATTAGGAGAGCAACATGCACAAGCAAACAGGATTTACCTTTTGGAGTCTGGTTTTTACCGTGGGTCCAATCGTTATTGTGGCTTTGCTCGTGATGCTGCTGTTCCCGGCCTATAGCGAATACTTCACCATCAAGAAGGCCATCAACCGTATCGGTGGGGATCCTTCAATCAGTGCCATGAGTGACGCGGATATCCGGGGCTTGATGGACAAGACCATGCAGATCGATCAGATCCACAGTATCAAGAGTACGGATCTCGTTATTGGGCACGGTGGGACAGTCACCACGGTATCTGTCGATTATGAAGTGGTGGTGCCGCTGATGGCGAATATCAGTGCGTTGTTGAGCTTTTCGGTATCGACGGCCAAAGCCGCCGGCGCGGCGGCAACGGCAGCAAATTAAGCCCCGTTCATGACTTCTCTGGCAGGGCTTACGCGCCTCATCGGCCACGATTTCAAAGTAGAAGCGCTATTGACCCAAGCGCTGACGCACCGCAGTCACGGCGCGCTCAACAATGAGCGTCTGGAGTTTCTCGGTGATAGTGTCCTCAATTGCGTGATCGCGGCCCTGTTGTATGAGCGCTTCCCGGCCGCGCCAGAAGGAGATTTGAGCCGCTTGCGCGCGTATCTGGTCAGGGAGGGCACGCTGAGCGGGATAGCCTCAACCCTCGCCTTGGGAAATCATTTGCGCCTAGGCGAGGGCGAACTGAAAAGCGGCGGCGGGCAGCGGCCGTCAATGCTGGCAGATGCCATGGAGGCGATTATCGGTGCGGTGTTTATCGATGCCGGATTCGATGTAGCACGCAATATGGTGACGCGACTCTATGCGCCGCTGCTGGAAAATCTTGATCCAAAGTCCATCGGCAAGGATCCCAAGACTTTGTTGCAGGAGTTTTTGCAGGGTCGCCGTCTGGGGCTGCCGGAATATTCTCTGCTCGCGACCCAGGGCGAGGCGCATTGTCAGACTTTTAAAGTCGAATGCCGCATACCCGCGCTGACAATACAGGCTCAGGGGGAAGGCGGCAGTCGCCGTATTGCCGAACAACAGGCGGCAGAACTTGCATACCAGAAGGCTACACAATGAACACAGAAACAGAAAAACCCGCAACGAATTTTCATTGTGGCACCATCGCCATCGTTGGCCGACCCAACGTCGGCAAGTCGACCCTGCTTAACCATATTCTCGGTGCCAAGCTCAGTATTACTTCGCGCAAGGCCCAGACCACGCGCCACCGGCTGCTGGGGATTCATACCACGACGGATGCTCAGTTCCTGTTCGTTGACACCCCTGGCTTCCAGTTGCGTCATGTCAATGCGCTTAACCGTGGCATGAATCGCACCGTGCGGCAGGTCATGTCGGAGGTGGATGTGGTGTTGTTCGTGGTAGATGCCACGCGTTTCACCGATGAAGACCGCAAGGTGGTCGAGATCCTGCCGGCCAAGACGCCGGTGCTGCTGGTGGTCAACAAGGCCGACCTGTTGGCTGATCGTGGTGAAATTCTGCCTTATATCCAGGAGCATGCCGCCTCATTCAATTTTGCCGACATCGTGCCGGTTTCCGCCAAACGCAGCTTGAATCTCGATGACCTGCTCGCTGTCATTCGGCGCTTTCTGCCGGAACAGGCGGCCATTTATGGGGCGGATGAACTGACCGACCGCAACGAACGATTTCTGGCGGCCGAAATCATCCGCGAGAAAATATTTCGTCTATTGGGCGAAGAGTTGCCGTACTCGATAGCAGTTGAAATCGAGAAATTCGAGCAGGAAGGCAACTTGCGCCGCATTCACGCCGCCATCCTGGTCGACAAGGAGGGACAGAAGCCGATCCTGATCGGCAAGAGTGGAGAAAAACTCAAACGTATCTCCACCGAAGCGCGCCAGGACATGGAAAAGCTGTTCGGCGGCAAAGTCTGGCTGGAGACCTGGGTCAAGGTGCGCGGCGGTTGGGCTGATAACGAGCGCGCGCTGAAGAGCCTCGGCTATTGAAAGCAATTGATTTTTGGTCATGGCCACTCCCACCCATCGCATTGACCAGCAACCGGTATTCGTTCTGCACACCTATCCTTTCAAGGAAACCAGCCTGGTGGTGGAGTTGTTCAGTCGCGAATTCGGGCGGATTGCGGCGGTAGCCAAGGGCGCCCGCCGCCCGCGCTCGGCCATGCGCGGCATGTTGCAATCGTTTCAGCCGCTGGCCGCTACCTGGTCTGGAAAGTTGGAATTGCGCAACCTGCACTCGCTGGAATGGGGTGACGGTTTGCTCGTGCTGAATGGCGATGCCCTGATGTGCGGCTTTTACCTGAATGAACTGTTGCTGCGCTTGTTGCCACGGGAAGATGCGCACGAAGATCTTTTTTTCTACTACAACCAGACCCTGCGGGTGCTTAGCGCTGGTGTCGATGCCCCCTCCACCCTGCGTCGCTTCGAACTGCGATTGCTGCAGCAGTTGGGCTATGCATTGCCTCTGCTGGAGGATGTACATGGGGGCTTGATCCAGCCAGAAGTCGATTATCGTTACCTGGCCGAGCGCGGCGCGCTACCTGAAGGGGAGGGGGGAATCGGTGTACAATTGGCAGGTAAAACCCTGCTGGACATGGCCTCCGAGGATTATGCCGATCCGGTCACGCAACAGCAAAGCAAGCAACTGATGCGCGTGCTGCTGGCGCATCATCTCGGCGACAAGCCACTCTATACCCGACAACTTTTGATGGACTTGCAGGAATTATGATACGTTTAGGCGTCAATATCGATCATGTCGCAACCCTGCGCCAGCAGCGCGGGACGCGTTATCCCAGTGTGGTGCAGGCGGCCTTGCTGGCAGAACAGGCCGGCGCCGATCTCATTACCCTGCATCTGCGCGAAGACAGACGGCATATCCAGGATCCCGATGTGTTCATCTTGCGCAGCCTGTTGCAGACACGCATGAATCTCGAAATGGCTGTGACGGAAGAGATGCTGGATGTCGCCCTGCAGGTCAGGCCACATGACGCCTGTCTGGTGCCGGAACGTCGTGCGGAATTGACGACCGAAGGCGGGCTGGATGTGGCTGGCAATTTTGACAAGATTGAGGCTGCCTGCCAGCGCTTGGGTGCGGCAGGCATTCGTGTTTCTCTTTTTATCGATCCTGAAGCCACGCAACTGGACGCGGCCCTTGCCGCCGGTGCGCCGGTGGTGGAACTCCATACCGGCGCCTTTGCCGATGCCGGGTCAACAGTTCAGGCCGACGCTGAGTTCGACCGAATCAGTCATGCCGTGGCGCATGGCGTCGGTCTTGGTCTGCACGTCAATGCCGGTCACGGTCTGCATTACCACAACGTGCAGCGGATTGCGCAAATTCCCGGCGTGGAAGAACTCAATATAGGCCATGCCATCGTGGCACACGCTCTGTTTGTAGGCCTTGAGTCTGCCGTGCGCGAAATGAAGTCACTGATGCTGGCGGCAAGGCGTACGTGCTGCCCTAGCCCCTAGCCCCCACCCCCCACCCCCATGATCTACGGTATCGGAACCGACATTGTCGAAGTCTCCCGCATTGAGGACTCCCTGTCTCGCTTCGGTGAAGCCTTTGCCAGGCGTATCCTGACGGCGCGTGAATGGCAGGCATTTGAGCAGTCAAACACCCGCGCCCGTTTTCTTGCCAAGCGCTTTGCCGCCAAGGAGGCCTTTTCCAAGGCGCTTGGCACGGGCTTACGCGCTCCTGTGACTTTTCAGAATATCGGCGTGACGCATGATGATCTCGGCAAGCCGGTGTTTGATCTGTCGCTTGAACTGCAAGCGGACTTGGAGAACAGGGGCATCCGTGCCTGCCATCTTTCCATCAGTGACGAGAAGGCGCTGGCGCTGGCCTTCGTCATCGTTGAAACATGAACGACGATTTTGAACGCCGTTTTGGCGGCATAAGCCGATTATACGGCGTGACCGCCTTTGAGAATTTCCAGCAGGCGCATGTCTGCGTGATTGGTATCGGTGGCGTCGGTTCCTGGGTAGCGGAGGCCTTGGCGCGGAGCGCCGTGGGGCGGATCACCCTGATCGATCTCGATCATGTCGCCATCTCAAACGTTAACCGTCAGATTCATGCCCTGGGGGATGAGTTTGGCAAGGCCAAGGTCAGCGCCATGGCGATGCGCATCCTTGCTATCAATCCGCGCTGCGTGGTCACGGAGATCGAGGATTTCGTGACCGAGAACAATCTGGACGTCTTGTTGGGAGGGAATTTCGACTTCATCATCGACGCCATCGATAATGCTCGCGTCAAGGCAGCCATGATCGCCTGGGGCCGGCTACACAAGGTCAGGATCATCGTGTCCGGTGGTGCCGGGGGGCGCATTGATCCCGGTCGCGTGCAGGTTGATGATCTGGCGCGTACGGTGCAGGATCCTCTGTTGTCGCGAGTACGCACCTTGTTGCGACGGGAGTATGGTTTTCCTGCGGGAGCCGGTAAAAAATTTGGCGTGCCCTGTGTGTTTTCCCCTGAGCCATTGCATCGACCAGACAAGGCCTGCGTTCCAGCTGATGCCGGTATGACGGGTCTTAACTGCGCAGGATTTGGTTCCACGGCGTGCGTGACGGCCAGTTTCGGCATGATGATGGCTGGTGAGGTTCTCAAAAAATTGTCATAAAACTGACACGTTTATGTCATACATTAGGGCGATTGATCAGTGAAAGGACGTTGTCATGCCCGCTAATATTCTCGTCGTTGAAGACGAACCGGCCATCCAGGAATTGCTGGCACTCAATCTGAGCCAGGCTGGTCATAATCCGATCCGCGCCTTGAGCGTGGAACAGGCCCAGCTCCTGATGCGCGAAACGCAGCCGGATCTTATCATCCTCGACTGGATGCTGCCTGGCATGAGCGGCATCGAGTTCGCGCGTCGCCTCAAATCTGATGATTACACCAAGGCTATTCCCATCATCATGCTGACCGCACGTGGTGAGGAAATCGACAAGGTGCGAGGCCTCGAGATTGGTGCTGATGATTACGTCACCAAGCCCTTCTCCCCGCGTGAATTGAATGCCCGCATCAAGGCCGTGCTGCGCCGTCGCGCGCCGCAAATGACGGACGATCCGATCGAGTCCGGGGGCTTGCGTCTCGATCCAGTCACGCACCGGGTCACTGGTAATGATACGACTCTCGATCTCGGGCCGACCGAGTTCAAGTTGTTGCATTACCTCATGTCCAACCCGGAGCGTGTTCATTCCCGTGCGCAGGTGCTGGACCGGGTATGGGGTGATCGCGTGTTTGTGGAAGACAGGACCGTGGATGTGCACATCCGCCGCTTACGCCAGGCTTTGACGGTCAGCGGACATGAAGAGATGATTCAGACCGTGCGCGGTGTCGGCTATCGATTCTCGGCCAAGTAAGACGATCGACTTTCACTGCGAAAGAAAACGCGTTTTAATGTGCACTCGTATTCCTTTTTGAAATAGGCTTTATGCAAGATTTGCGCTGGCGTGTTTTGTGGTTGTTGATGGGTTGTCTGCTGGTGTGCCTGCTGCTATGGCCGCTTGTTGGCCTGAGGGTCACACTGGACCTGTTTGCACTGGCAGTCACGGGCTATCTCATCGGCCACTTCTATTGGCTGGATAAGCTGGCGCGCTGGTTGAAAAAACCGATTCTTGCTGATATTCCGGCCGGATCCGGCGTATGGGAAGAAATCTTCGCCGCACTGTATCAGGAGATGCGTCGTCAGCGCAGCAGTCAGACTCAATTGACCGATGCGCTGGAGCGCTTCCAGCGTGCCGCTGGCGCCTTGCCGGACGGCGTGGTGCTGCTCAATAACAGCGATCAGATCGAATGGTGCAATGCGACGGCAGAATTGCAGTTTGGACTTGATCTGGCACAGGATGCAGGACAACCCATCGGTTACCTGGTGCGGAGAATCGAATTCCGCGATTATCTGCAGGCGCATGAGTATGGCGAGCCGATCAAGCTCAAGTCTGCTCGCCAGGCTGATGTCACGCTGGAGATTCAACTGGTTCCGTTCGGCGACAATCAGAAGCTGCTGTTAAGCCGCGACATCACCCCGCTGGAAAATATTGAAATCATGCGCCGCGACTTCATCGCCAATGTTTCTCATGAGTTGCGCACGCCGCTGACCGTGGTCGGCGGCTTTTTGGAAACGCTGGAAGACATGGACAGTGAAATGCCGGACGCCACCCGGCATTATTTCCATCTGATGCAGGAGCAGACTGGGCGCATGCGTCGTCTGGTGGAAGATTTGTTGACTCTGTCGCGATTGGAGAGCAGTCAAACCGTGCCACAGGAGGTCGATATCGACGTGCCTGCGCTGCTGCGCATAGTCCTGACTGAGGCGCAAAGTTTCAGTAGCGGGCGACACCAACTGTTTCTGGAAGTGGATGAATCACTACATCTGAGTGGGGCCACGGATGAACTGCACAGCGCCTTCGGTAATCTGGTGACCAATGCCATCCGCTACACGCCCGACGGTGGCGAGATCCGCCTTACCTGGCAGTTGCGTGGCCAAGATGCGCAGTTCAGCGTGACCGACAGCGGGATCGGTATCGAAGCCCAGCACTTGAGTCGCCTGACCGAGCGCTTTTATCGCGTGGATAGCAGCCGATCCCGTGCCACCGGAGGCACGGGTCTGGGCCTGTCCATTGTCAAGCACATCCTGACCCGACATCATGGCAGGCTGGAAGTCACGAGCGAGTACGGTCATGGCAGCGTGTTCAGTGCGGTGTTCCCGGCGGCAAGGGTGGTTCGCGCAGTCATGCCGTGATCGGGTTGATTACTCTTTTCTGATGGACTAAACTGAGTCCAGTTCATCAGGGAGTTTTCATGCAAACCATTAATATTCATGAGGCCAAGACTCAGCTCTCCCGCTTTGTCGATCAGGCTGCGGCAGGCGAGGACATCGTGATTGCTCGCGCAGGGAACCGATGGCGCGCTTGACGTCGTTGCAGAATGCCTCTGGGACTCCACGCAAGCTCGGGCTGGGTCGGGGCGAATTCACATTGCCAGAGGCGTTTGATCATATGAATGCCGTCGAAATTAAAGGTATGTTTGAGCGGGGCGATTGAATTGTCGCAGCGCACTTTCCTGTTGGACACCAACATTTTATTGACGGCAATCATTGCCCCTGAAAGATTGCCGCCTGAAATCCAAGGTTGGCTCAGTGACGCAGCTAATGTCGTATTTTTCAGTGCGGCCAGCATATGGGAAATCGGCATCAAGCGTTCATTGAATCGAAAGAGTTTTGATTTTCATCCGGAAAACATATTTCGTCTGGCGATGGATACAGGCTTTACTGAATTGCCGATCAATCTGATCAAATCTTTGGCGTAGCACGCCTGCCATGGTTGCATCGTGACCCATTTGATCGAGTTCTGGTGGCACAGCGCAGGCGCTGCCGGCTTATCTGCTCACGACTGATGCTGTTCTGAATCCGTACACTGATCTTGTTATTCATGTCGATCTGGTGCGCTACTAGCGGGCATTGTATTCTATGGCTATGAAAATTTTGCTTACCGGTGTTGCCGGTTTTATCGGCATGCATGTTGCATTGCCTCTTCTGGCGCGTGGCGATGAGGTGGTGGGTATCGATAATCTCAACGATTATTATGATGTCAATCTCAAGGCCGCGCGTTTGGCCCAACTCACTTCTCACCCCAATTTCAGATTTGTGCCGATGGATGTGGCCGATGCGCCTGCCATGGCAACGCTATTTTCAACCGAAAGTTTTGACCGCGTGATCCATCTGGCGGCCCAGGCTGGCGTGCGTTATTCCTTGCTCAATCCGCATGCCTATATTCAGTCTAATTTGCTTGGTTTTGCCAATGTGTTGGAAGGTTGCCGGCATGGCAGCATTGAGCATCTGGTTTACGCCTCGAGTTCCAGCGTTTATGGAGGCAATACCAAATTGCCGTTCTCAGAACAGGATAACGTCGACCATCCTGTCAGCCTGTATGCCGCGACAAAAAAATCCAATGAATTGATGGCGCACAGTTATAGCCATCTGTATGGACTGCCGGCAACTGGCTTGCGCTTCTTCACTGTTTACGGGCCATGGGGACGTCCCGACATGGCGCCGATGCTGTTCGCCCGTGCCATATTGGCGGGGAAGCCCATCGATGTCTACAACCAGGGCAAGATGATGCGGGACTTCACCTATATCGATGATATCGCTGAAGGCGTGGTGCGCGTATTGGACCAGCCGGCGACCGCGAATCCGGCCTATGATGCGGCCCGACCCGATGCGGGCAGCAGTCAGGCACCCTGGCGCGTATTCAATATTGGTAATAATCAGCCGATCCAGTTGATGGTTTTTATCGAGGCGCTGGAAACAGCACTGGGAAAGACGGCATTGAAGAATTTCCTGCCCATGCAACCGGGAGATGTTCCGGCGACCTACGCGGACACCTCCGCACTGGATGCTTGGGTTGGCTTCAAGCCGAATACCGAGGTGAAGGATGGTGTGGCACGATTCATAGACTGGTATCTCGACTATTATTAGTGATAGGATGCCCAGCCATGACAGAACAACTGCATACCTATGATCCCGGCATTGTGGATGCCGTTCGCACCATTATTCTCAAACATCTTCAGCCAGCGCGCATTTATCTGTTCGGCTCCAGGGTGACGGGAGATGCAAGGCCTGAGAGTGATTACGATTTTGCGTTTGATGCGCCGGGGTGCCGGCCTGGCGACATTGACCTCATTCGTGCGGAGTTGGACGAACTGCCAACCCTCGCAAAAATAGATGTCGCCAATATTGCCAATGCGGATCGTCGCTTTGCCAACCGGGTGCGGGATACCGGCCTTGTAATCTACAGTGCCTCAAAGGAACTCCGGGTTCAAGACGGCTTGCTGTACTATCGTCGGGCGCTCGATCGATTCCGGCTCGTCATTTCAGAGCGCCCAAGGTGGATCGAAGAAGGTAACGGCGATATCGTCCTGGATGTCGCCGCCAAAAGATTTGAATTTACTTATGAGATGGCATGGAAGGCGCTGAAGCGGCTGCTTGATTTTTTAGGCATCGATGCGCGCACCCCACGCGCAATATTCAAGGAAGCCTATGCGCATGGATTGATCACGGACGAACAAGTCTGGTTGGACATGATAGAAATGCGCAACCTCTCGTCTCACATTTATGACGAGCATGAAATCTCACCCCTGTTGACACAGCTTGAACGCTTTCTGACAGCCTTCGAGCAACTTCTTGATCAAATAGAAGCGCAGACAGATAAAGTGTCAAATTGAACAGTGTCTACAACTTAAATTTTCGGCCTTCGTGCCATCGTCTAAAACAGCGAGACAACAAACCATGACCATCGCATCATCCGCCAGTCCTCAGAACACAGTCCTCAGTCCTGCTTCTAAAGTGGCTTTGATTACCGGCATTACTGGCCAGGATGGCGCTTATCTGGCGGAATTTTTACTGAAGAAGGGCTATGTCGTGCACGGCATCAAGCGCCGGTCTTCGCTGTTCAATACCGATCGCATTGATCATCTGTACCAGGATCCGCACGTCTCTAATCGTAATTTGGTGCTGCATTACGGCGATCTCACCGATTCCACCAATTTGATCCGTATCATCCAGCAGGTGCAGCCGGATGAGATCTATAATCTTGCGGCCATGAGCCATGTGGCGGTCAGTTTTGATACGCCGGAATATACGGCGAACGCCGATGGCATCGGTACCTTGCGGATATTAGAGGCTATCCGCATCCTTGGGCTGGAGAAGAAAACAAAATTTTATCAGGCCAGCACCTCAGAGCTTTATGGTCTGGTGCAGGAAATTCCACAGAAGGAAACCACCCCATTCTACCCGCGCAGCCCCTATGCCGTCGCCAAGATGTATGCTTACTGGATCACCGTCAATTACCGCGAAGCCTACGGCATTTATGCCTGTAACGGCATCCTGTTCAATCATGAGTCACCCATTCGCGGCGAAACCTTCGTTACCCGCAAGATCACCCGCGCCCTGGCCCGCATCAAACTCGGCCTGCAGGATTGTCTTTACCTTGGCAACATGGATTCCTTGCGTGATTGGGGTCATGCCCGTGATTACGTCGAGATGCAATGGCTGATGTTGCAGCAGGGTGTTCCTGAGGACTTCGTCATTGCCACCGGCGTGCAATACAGCGTGCGTGACTTCGTCAATGCGGCAGCTCGCGAACTCGGCATGCAAATCCGTTGGCAAGGTACCGGCGTCGATGAGATTGGTTTCCTTGTTTCTGAATCTTCTGCCGGCAGTCCTGAGTCCTCAGTCCTCAGTCCTGGCTCTTCTCGTGCAATTGTCCGCGTTGATCCGGCCTATTTCCGTCCGACCGAAGTCGAAACCCTGCTGGGTGACCCAACCAAGGCCCGTGAAAAACTTGGCTGGACTCCCAAGACTACGTTTCATGAGTTGGTCGCCGAGATGGTACGCGAAGATCTGAAGAGCGCCGAGCGTGACGAACTGGTCAAGAAGCACGGTTACTCGGCTTACGACTATCACGAGTAATTGAGAAGATCGAAGATGAAGCGATGCGTTCTGCTCAGTGCGCCAAATTTCATGCGCCTGCCCATTCATGATGTGGCGTCGACGGTAGGGAAATTGTTGTGACCGTGTATGGTTTTGATTTGACGTCATCATCTTGATGCAATAACATCAAGATGATGACGTTGTCAGGATCGAGATTAAATGCGGACTACTGTTGATATAGAAGATGATGTTCTCGCTGCGGCTAAAGAACTGGCTCGCATGCAACATGTTTCTGCAGGGCAAGTCATTTCGCGCTTGATGAGAGAGGCGTTATCTGGCTATCGTCCAGCGGTCACCAAGGTTCAACCTGAAGTTGGAAATGTGGCAGGTTTTCGTCCATTTCCTTTGCGCGGCGTTGTGGTGACCAATGACATGATCAATGATCTGCGAGATCGAGAAGGCGTCTGATGCGTGCCTTGCTGGATGTCAATGTGCTGATTGCGTTGATGGATATCGGGCACGTACACCACATGGCCGCGATGGAATGGATTGAGAAAAACTTGCTGTCAGGTTGGGCCTCTTGTCCGATCACCCAGAATGGATGCATACGTATCATGTCTCAGCCAAACTATCCGGCTGCGCTTCCGGCTGCGCAGGTAGCGGAACGGCTGGCAGAAGCTGCGGCATCGCCAGAGCACGAGTTTTGGGCCGATAGTGTGAGTTTGTTGAATCTGGAACTATTCGATTTGTCGCGCGTTCTGGGGCCTCGTCAGATTACCGATCTCTATTTATTGACGCTTTCCGTACGCAATGGTGGTAGATTTGTCACATTCGATCGGCGTATAACTATTGATGCCGTCAGGGACGCTTCTCCAGAGCAACTTGTGTGTCTGGATGTCTAAGACAAAATGTCGCAGCTGAATTTCCCTCAAAAAAAATGATTGATTCCACCGTCCTGAGTCCCCAGTCTCGAGTCTATGTCGCCGGTCACCGTGGCCTCGTCGGCTCCGCTATCACGCGCCGACTGCGGGCTGACGGACTAAAGCATCAGGCATCACCCGGGGCCCCTGGCATCATCACGCGCACGCATGCCGAACTTGATCTCACGGATCAGCATGCGGTTGAGCAGTTTTTTCAACAGGAGCAGCCGGAGTATGTATTTCTGGCGGCAGCCAGGGTCGGCGGCATTCACGCCAACAATACTTATCCTGCCGATTTCATCCGTGACAACCTGGCGATCCAGACCAATATCATTCACTCGGCTTATCGGCATAAGGCCAGGCGCCTGTTGTTTCTGGGTTCCAGTTGCATCTATCCGCGCGACTGCCCGCAGCCCATCAAGGAAGAATATCTGTTGACCGGCCCATTGGAGCCGACCAACCGGCCTTACGCTCTGGCCAAGATCGCCGGCATCGAGATGTGCTGGAGCTATAACCGGCAATACGGTACTCAATATCTGGCCGCCATGCCGACTAATCTGTATGGACCAGGGGACAATTACCATCTTGAGAACAGTCACGTCATTCCGGCCATGATCCGCAAGTTTCATCTCGCCAAGCTGGCTCAACAGGGAGACTTGGCCGGCATCATGCATGATGAAGCCGTTCATGGCAGAATTCCCGCCGATATCAAAACCATGATCGGTGTTGTAGCGGACTCTCCCATTACTCAGTCCTCAGTCGTCAGCCCTCAGTCCTCGGTATTGCTCTGGGGTAGCGGCACGCCACGGCGCGAATTCCTCTATAACGAAGACATGGCAGATGCCTGTGTCTTTTTGATGAAACTGCCGGATGCGCGGTTTCAGCCACTGTTGGCGGCTGACCGCAACGACGGCCTGCCGCCCGTGGTCAACGTCGGGGTGGGGACGGACGTCACGATCAAGGAGTTGGCGGAGTTGGTGAAACAGGTCGTTGGCTACCAAGGCGAAGTCTCATTTGACACGTCCCAGCCCGATGGCACCATGCGCAAGGTGATGGATGTGTCAAAAATAAATGCGCTGGGCTGGCGGGACAATACAGAGATTAAAATCGGGATTGGCAAGGCTTACGCCTCCTTCCTCTCGGAATTAAGCTGGTGAAGGTGCTTGTGATTGGCAGTGCTGGTTTTAATGACTCGCATGCAAAATCCCGTTTGATTGAGTTCTGCCTTGAATGGGTGTTTCAGTATCTGTATTCTCGCCATCGTTGGGTCTTGATTTTGCGTGCCTTGGAGGAAATAACTAGCGTGCCATCGGACATGAAAGGCCGGTCAAGATGGAAAATGCATTGAGTTCGAAGCAAAAAATAAATTTCCCGGGGTGCGCATGGCGGAGGTCTGATGTTGAAAAGGTAATTCGGTCCTGCAGAGTTCGTTTTTTCTAAAGACCCGTTCGATGACGATTCGAAAAGATGTCTTAGCAAACTACTTTGGGACAGGTGTATCCGCGATAGCACCCATATTGGCGTTACCTTGGTATATTTCATTGTTGGGAGCCAAACTTTGGGGCTTGGTCAGTTTTGTCTGGATTCTCCAAGCAATATTAGGTCTGGTTAATGCCGGTCTGGCGCAGGCGCTCATTCGTGAGATATCAAGTCTATTTTCGTCTGCGGAGGATGGAACAAAGAGAATTGCCGCAATACTTTTTGGCTTCGAGCGAATTTACTGGGGCTTTTCGATTGCGACTGGAATTCTGGTTGCCTGTTTTGCTGGCGTGATTGTAAACGGCTGGCTCAAGCTGGGAAATATCCCCGTCGAGACCGGGAAGCAGGTCATTTACGCAGCCGCAATCATTTTTACCGTGCAGTTTCCAGCATCCATCTATCGCACGGTTTTATTTGGATGTGGGCATCAAGTTCAGCAAAACATGGTTGCCGCCATGGCTACCGTTTTTCGTCATGCGGGTGGCGTTGCAGTCCTTTGCATTCATGGTTCTGTTGTCACTTATCTGGCCTGGAATATCTTGGCCGCTTTCATTGAGACCTTGGTAACGGCAAAAATAAGTTGGCGTCATTTACATGTGAACCGATCCGAGTTGCAGTGGGATCTGGCGGAGATGCGAAAAATATTCGCGCTGACCATAGGACTAACGGCAAGTGTTTTCATGGGTATCCTAACCTTGCAGATTGATAAAATTGTATTGAGTTGGTCGTTGCCGATTGAGCAGTTAGGTTATTACACCATCGCATCTACGGTATCTATCGGTTTACTGCAAGTCTTCACACCCATCACCACTGCCGTGTTGCCAAGAGTAGTTCAGTTGCAACATCGGGTCCGCGCTTTAAGAATGTTGAATTTTAAATTGCTGGGTGTCATGCTCGTCCTGGTATGTGTCGGCGCATTGTGTTTTGTAATTTTTGGAAAATTTCTGTTAACGCTATGGCTCAGGGATGTAAAAGTGGTTTCGGTGGTTTTTCCTGTGCTGTCATTGTTATTGGTTGGAACCGGGATGAATGCAATCTACAGTATCGGTTATGTGAATTGGATAGCAACCGGTGCATCAAATAAAGTATTATTGGTCAACGCAATAGCATTTACATTGTCAATTATTTTGTTGCCAAGCCTCATTGATAAATATCAATTGTATGGCGCAGCTTTCGGTTGGCTGGCAATCAATTGTGTTGGATTGTTGATGAGCCTGAGCTGGATTGTTAAAGGAAGAGAAGTGACTGATCGTGCTTAAATGGATACGAAAAGAAGAAAAAATCAGTTACTCGCAGTGCGGGGAAGATTTGATCGTGAATTTTCTGTTTCAGACCATGAGAATAAGCCATCCAAGCTATCTTGATGTCGGGGCACATCATCCCAGATACATCAGTAATACCTTTTTTTTCTATAACAATGGCTGCTCCGGTGTTTGTATTGAACCTGACCCGACGTTGATGGATTACATCAGGAAAGTACGGAAAAGAGATGTGTGCCTGAACGTTGGGGTGGGCATTGGTCCGGAAGCAACAGCAAAATTTTATCTTCTTTCGGCAAGAACACTCAACACTTTTTCTCTGGAAGAGGCTACTCGATACCAGGCCAATGGCAAGCAAAAAATTGAAAAAATTATAGATGTGCCTCTTGTCTCCATAAATAAGGTGATTGAAGAATATTTCCCATCGTGCCCCAATTTCATTTCCCTTGATGTTGAGGGCATGGACTTTGAAATTATCAAATCATTTGATTTTTCAAAGTATAGACCTCAAGTGTTTTGTATTGAAACGCTGACCTACACCGACGACAAAACAGAAAGAAAGCTCGTTGAAATTATTGACTATATGAAAGCGTGTGATTACATCCCTTACGCAGATACCTATATAAACACGATTTTTGTTGATAAGTCTGCATGGGCGCAACGTTAGGCTGCCATGAATATTCAGGAAACTACAGACTGTCGATCAGGATTGGAATCGAGTTTGTACAAAGCGAACCGGTTTGAATTGGTGTTGACAGGTCATTGATGAGAAAAATGCTGCGGGCGATTGCAAAAAAAATCCGTCATATTTGGCGGCAATATAAATTCATGGGTGATTTCCAGACGTTTAAGAAAAAGTCCAATGACGGTCGATTTTCTGTTGAATGGAAAAACCGATATCCCTGCCTGGATGACAACACAAAAACAACAGGTTTTGATAGACACTACCTTTATCACCCGGCATGGGCGGCTCGAATATTGGCTGAAACCAAGCCGGCGGAGCACGTCGATATTTCATCAACGCTCAACTTTTCAACCATGTTGTCGGCATTTGTCCCGGTGCACTTTTATGATTTTCGACCTGCAGATGTCAGGTTGAGCAATTTAAAATCTTCGGCGGCAAACATTGTTGACCTGCCCTTTGATGACAGCAGCGTAAAATCCATTTCATGTATGCATGTGGTCGAACATATCGGCTTGGGGCGCTATGGTGATCCGATAGATCCGGAAGGTGATTTGAAAGCTTTCAAGGAGCTGGATCGAGTCCTGGCAAAAGATGGAAATTTGTTGTTTGTAGTACCGGTAGGTAAGCCTCGAATCATGTTTAATGCGCACAGAATTTATTCGTATGAGCAGGTGCTTGAGTATTTCTCAGGCTTGAGACTGGTCAGTTTCGCCTTGATTTCAGAACGCCCTGAAGATGGCGGCTTGAATGATGTGGCCACGGGCAAGGATGTTTCCGAGCAGAATTATGGCTGCGGTTGTTTCTGGTTTAAGAAGGCAGCATGAGGTGGCAAGGAGGAGTTTGTCAAAATTGATCAGCAGGGTGGTTGATATTTTTTATCGATGGCATATTCCTGACCGCATGAGTCGAGTGCAGGGTGTGCTGTTTTATCTCCTGAATAAGCCTTTTTTTGGACGGATTGAATTCCCGATATGCATATGGGGGAATGCAGTCATTCGAAATAGAAAATCAATTTTCATGGGGAAAAATGTCACCATAGCCAATAATGTGCTGATGGCCCCATTAACATTGACGGTTGGTGACAATGTATGGATAGGCTTCAATTGTGCGCTGGTGGGCAAGATTGAAATTGGGAATGATGTCATGATTGGACCAAATGTCACGATCGCGGGGGCAAATCACGGTGTTGCCCGAGGTGCCGTGCCGATGAGATTGCAGAACTTGACGAGCGAAGGAATAAGCATCGGCCATGATGTCTGGATTGGTGCTAATTCGGTGATCGTTGACGGGGTAAAAATTGGTGACGGAGTCATTGTGGCGGCCGGCAGCGTCGTGACGAAAGACGTGGGGGCATATGCTATCGTGGGTGGGAATCCTGCGAGGCATATCAAGGATAGGGAGTAATCAAGGAATATGCTGTCATCCCTCGGTATTCATGAGAATCCGAAATTAAGCGTGATCCTTCCAGTTTTTAATGGGCAGGAATATTTGAAGGATGCCCTTGATGGCATCCTGACGCAATCCTTCAGCAATCTTGAATTGATCGTCATTGACGATGGCTCAAGCGATGGGTCAAGGGAACTAATCGAAAAACTGGACGATTCCAGAGTCCGTTTTTTTCAACAACCGAATCAAGGTTTGCCAATTACACTTAACAGGGCAATTTCTCATGCCAGGGGCGAATATATCGCCCGCCAGGATCAGGATGATGTTTCCTTTCCTGATCGACTGGCAAAGCAGTTGGCGTTTCTTGAGGCCAATCCTGAGGTGGGCATGGTCGGTTCTTGGGCGGAAATCTGGGTGGGTAAAGAAAAGTCTGATCGCGTCATGCAGCACCCGACAGATGATGCCTCGATTAAATTCAGTCTGTTGTTTGATAACCCGTTCGTGCATAGCTCGGTGATGATACGGCGGAGTGTTTTCGAGGAAATCGGTGCTTATTGCGAGGATAAGTCCAGGCAACCACCGGAAGACTATGAACTCTGGTCGCGGGTGGCCAGAAAATTCGAGATGGCAAATCTGCCGGAGGCGCTGATGGCCTACCGTGAAGTGCCGGGCAGCATGTCGCGGGCCGGGGTGAATCCTTTCCGGTCGCGTTTGATCAGGATTAGCGGGGAAAATATTGCTTGCTATTCTGGTCGGGATGTTGATGCGCCAGAGATCGTGGCGATCTCCAGGCTGACGCATGGGGATTATGTCGATTTGCCGCGTGGGCAGAAATTTTACCCGATGGCCTCAGTGCTAAAAGACGCGGCAGCTTGCATTGCCAAAGAGGCAGGAGGTGCTTCCCCGCAGCTTCATGGTTTGCTGAAAATGAAGTTGAGCCAACTGCGCTACCACTATCTGGAGTATCGAACCGGTGGCTGGCTGGGAAAACTTCTGGCAGGGCCGGTGGGACGTTGCGCAAAGCGTGCCGTGAAGCGCGCGATGGCGTCCTGATGGGAATCTGTTGTGTTATTGGTGGAGCCGGGTTTATCGGCAGGCACTTGGTCCGGGAGTTGCTGCGTACCGGTAGAACAGTGCGTGTTGCAGGTCGGCGTGATCGCGCGCTGACTAAGTTGCCGGTTGAAGTGGAATATTGTCAGGGCGATATTCGAAATCAAGATTTCGTCTCTCAAGTGTTGCAGGATGTTGATGAAGTCGTCGATCTGGCTTATTCGACGGTTCCCAAGACGAGTTATGAAAATCCGTTGCTGGATATTACCGATAACCTGCCAAGTTCTGTCGGGCTGTTCGATGTTGCGAGTAGATTGCCAATCAAGAAACTGGTTTTTGTTTCGTCTGGTGGAACAGTTTATGGTGAATCGCAAATTCTGCCCATCACGGAGACTCATCCTACCAACCCCATATCGCCTTATGGCATTACCAAGTTGGCACTAGAGAAGTATGCGCAGTTTTACCATAAATTGCAGGGATTACCGGTCGTTTGCGTGCGTCCTGCCAACCCTTATGGTGAGGGACAGCGTGCCTTCGAGGGACAGGGTTTTGTTTCAACGGCGGTTGCTTCGATACTGACAGGTCGGGAGATTACGATTTTTGGTGAATCTGGTACTGTGCGTGACTATATCTATGTTGAGGATGTTGCAATAGGTTTGGTTGCGGCTCTGGATTCTGGGGTGGCTGGCGAATGCTATAACATTGGCACTGGCATCGGCAGGTCTAACCTTGAAATTATTGAGCAGCTTGCTGTTTTGGCTCGTCGTCAGGGTATAGCTACCGTTGTCACAAATGCGCTGGCACGTTCTTTCGATGTGGCAACTAATGTGTTGGATAGCAAAAAATTGACTGCCGTTTCTGGATGGACAGCCGCGATAAGTTTGGAAGACGGCTTGACGCGTACTTGGGATTGGTTTGCTGCCGAGAGTAAAAAAGAGATGCGTTGATGCGAATCCTGTTTTGTTGTGAATTTTATGCACCCAGTATCGGTGGCGTTCAGGAGGTAATGCGTCAGGTGGCGGAAAGACTGGTGGTGCGTGGCCATGAGGTGACGGTTGCAACCGGCAAATTGCCAAGCAGGAGTTTCGATACGCTCAATGGGGTAAGTATCCGGGAGTTTGATGTTTCGGGTAATTTGGTGCGTGGAATATTTGGCGAGCAGGAAAGATATCAGGACTACGTTTCCAAAGGAGATTTTGACGTTGTCATGATCAAGGCAGCCCAGCAGTGGACTTTTGATGCGCTGTGGCCGGTGTTGGATCGCATCGGTTTTCCAAAAGTTTTTATTCCCTGTGGCTTTTCCGGCTTATACGAGCCAGGTTACGCGGATTATTTCAGGCAGATGCCAGCCATCCTCCACAAATTCGACCATCTGATTTTTTATGCCTCGGATTACCGCGATATTGACCTCGCTCGGGCTCATGGCATCACCCGTTTTACGATCATTCCGAATGGCGCAAGTGAAAACGAATTCATGGTTCCCGCCAATCCACTATTCAGATCGAACAATCATATTCCTGAAGATGCATTTTTGTTTTTAACTGTTGGCAGTTTGACAGGGTTGAAAGGGCATCAGGAAATTGCACAGGCGTTCGAACGGATGGAACTGCCTGCCGGTAGAAATGCTGTTTTGATCCTGAACGGAAACCGGTTGCTGCAAATAAAATCGGGGCCTCTATCCTGGATTTTGAAAATCATTGGCTTATTCAAGGTTTATGGTTTCAAGTCTGTTTTAAAGCGAACCATCAAAATGCTGTCCAGGAAAACGGGTTTGTCTGGTGGGGACAATGATTCAATTGAACGTGTTGCTTTGCGGGTCAATCAGAGTGCTGCCGAAAAGAAGATTCTGTTGCTCAATTTCCCACGGTCTGAATTAATTCAGGCTTATATGGCGGCGGACTTGTTTGTTTTTGCTTCAAATATAGAGTATTCCCCATTGGTGTTGTTTGAGTCTGCCGCTGCCGGGACGCCTTTTCTGACGGTTAGTGTGGGCAATGCAGCGGAAATTGCCGGATGGACCGGGTGCGGTGAAATATGTCCATCCTTTCTGGATAAGCAAGGCTATACTCGTGTCGACAATGGCGTGTTAGCAGAAAAAATGGCCGGGTTGATGAACCAGCCGGAATTGCTTGAATCGATGGGAGTTCAAGGAAAATATAACTGGTCGGAGCAGTTTACCTGGCAGAAAATAGCTTTGCGCTATGAGGAAGTTTTTGAAAATTTACCGGGTCAATCTTCATGAGATTAATAAAACGTTTGGCAGGTGGATTAAAGCGATTTGCGAGTGCCAGTCGTGAGGATCCGTCTATTAATACGGGTTGCAGCGAGTTTGAGGTGAACAATTGGTTGATTTCGGATTTTATCGTGAAAAAGTTGGTGCCGCTGGCGGGAATCCATCCCTATCCACTGGCGGAATTGAATCTGATGGTGGCTGCTGTTTGCCGATTGAAGCCTCAGCAAATTTTTGAATGGGGAACCAATATCGGCAAATCAGCGCGCATATTTCATGAGGTCGGCAAGCATTTCAGAATTCCTTTGCACGTGCATTCGATCGATCTTCCCGACGATGCTGAACATGGCGAACATCCACGCTCAGATCGCGGTTATATGGTCAAAGGTTTGCGCGACGTAACCCTCTATCAGGCCGACGGATTGGTTCAGGCCATAGAGCTGTATCAGAACAATCCCGGATACAAAACCCTGGTATTTATTGATGGGGACCATGGATATGAATCGGTGTTGAGAGAGTTACAGGGGGTGATAAAGAGTATGCCGAATGCAAATGTCCTGTTGCACGATACCTTTTTTCAATCAGCGCTTGCCGGTTACAATGTCGGGCCATTCAATGCCATTCAAGACGTTCTGGCTGCCAGTCCTGGTAAATACCGGGTGATGTCAACGAATACGGGTTTGCCAGGCATGACATTGTTGTATCAGTTGTAATCCGATCATGCGTATTTTCTATGCGTCAGATACAACGCCGAATCCTGCCTTCAAGTCGAACTTGTGGCGCAACAATCTTTATTTGCCACTGGTGGATCTGGGGCATGATGTCATCGAGTTTGAATATGATTTGAGAGCGACCTTCTCGAATCTGGACAAGACCTATTCTGATCAAAATAGATTCATCGAAACAAATAGGCCGCACCTTAGTCGGGAATTGTTACGACAAATAAAACGGGCACATCAAAAGCAGCCAATCGATCTGTTTTTCAGCTACTTTTACGATGCCTGTGTCTTGCCGGAGGCTATTGAGGAAATCAAGGCACTTGGAATCAAGACCGTTAATTGGTACTGCAATGGATCCTATCAGTTGCACCTGGTTTCCGAGATTGCCCCGCACTACGATTTCTGTCTGGTTCCGGAGAAGTTCAGGCTTGAAGATTATCGGCGGATGGGCGCCAGCCCTCTCTATTCCCAAGAGGCGGCCAACCCGAACATTTACAAGCCGTACGATCTTCTGCGTCAATTCGATGTGACATTTGTTGGTCAGGCTTACGGTGATCGTCCAGCCTATATCAAACACTTGCTGGACTCTGGTATTGATGTTCGTGTGTGGGGATATGGCTGGCAGCAATTTACCGGGGGCCTCGGGAAATTTTCCAAGGCCTCTGTCTGGAAACGTTACGGGGATATTCTACGGAAGCTTCTGACTATTGAGGGGCAACGACGGGCTATTCGTCATTTGGCTGCAAGATTGCAACCAGCTGTGGCTAATTCGTCACAACCAATGAATGTCAGGCTTCCACAAAAAATAGTGGGCGATATCTTGTCTGACATCGAAATGATACAGATGTACAGTCGATCGAAGATCAATTTGGGGTTCTCGAGTTGTGGCAATACTTTCACGACGGATCACAGGATTTTGCAAATTCGGTTGAGAGACTTCGAAGTGCCGATGAGCGGCGGTTTTTACATGGTTGAGTATATGGAAGAACTTGAAGAGTTTTTCCATGTGGATCAAGAGATCGTGTGCTACCGTAGCGCTGAAGAACTCGTGGACAAGATCAAATTTTATCTGTCACATGACGATGCGCGCGAAAAGGTGAGGATCGCCGGTTATCAGCGCTGCCTGCAGGATCATACCTGGCACAAGCGTTTCCAACATGCTTTTAAATCAATGGGGCTTGAATAGTTCCGCCACCTAAATGGAAGATTTTCCACTCGTCAGCATTGCCTTACCGGCCTTTAATTCTGAAAAGACAGTAGGTCAGGCGCTGGCTTCCGTCTTGCTGCAAAGCTATCCGTATTGGGAATTGATCTTTATCGATGATGGATCAACGGATGGGACTGTTGAAGTCGCTAAAGGATTTAATGATCCACGCATAAAAATATTTGCAGATGGTATCAATCAGGGCTTGCCGCAAAGACTCAATGAAGCTCTGGACAGGTCTTCAGGAAAATATTTTGCGCGTATGGATAATGACGACATGTGCTTTCCCGACAGAATCAGACGGCAGGTGGAATATCTGGAAAGTCATCCGGACCTTGATTTGATCGGCACGCGGGTCATGCTTTTCAATGGCCAAGGTGATGCCACAGGGATGTTTCCTTTTCACCAGACACACCGGGAAATCTGTTGCCAGCCGTGGAATGGGTTTTATCTTGCACACCCGAGTTGGATGGGAAGATTAGACTGGTTTAAAAAATATCGATATCGCAATGTGGATAAGGCTGAGGATCAAGACCTGTTGCTACGCAGTTATCCGGAAAGTCGCTTCGAGTGCCTGCCGGAACTATTGCTTGCGTACAGGATACGAGATCGAGTTTCCCTGCGGATAAATTCACGAGCGAGGCTGAGTTTGCTGAAGGTCCAGCTGGAAATTTTTACCCGTCGTGCTCAATGGCTGAATATTTTTTTGGCAGTTCTGGTGTATTGCATCAAGACCCTGCAAGACTTGTTCAGGGTCATTGCAGCCGATATTTTTCATCTGGCGCGTGCTGATCGTTCGGTGATGCAGCACGTGTCTGCCTGGGACCGGTTAAAGGTAATGACCGCATCACTGGCAGGTCAGTATGTTTGTCCTCATTGCAAGGCTGCCAAGTGCGAACAAGTGACATCGACTCAAGATCAAGTGCTACGCCCGGCAAAGCTTGCGGGCATTCGCATTGCGCGCATCTCAACGGTTCCGTTTTTTGTGGTGGCCCAACTCAAAAATCAAATCATGATGCTCGGCAAGAGTGGTGCTGAGGTATTGGTGGTCACTAGTAATGAGCCGGAACTGGCGCTACTGGAAGCTATTGAAGGCGTTACTTGTTTTCCTCTTGAGATCCCGCGAGCCATTTCACCATGGCTTGATTTATTGGCACTTTTCCGGCTTTATCGATTCTTCCAGCGAGCACAGGTCGAGATTGCGCATTCAACGACACCAAAAGCCGGATTACTTACAGCCTTGGCGGCATTCGCCGCCAGAGTGCCGGTTCGTTTGCATACCTTTACCGGGCAGCCGTGGGTGAATATGCAAGGCACAAAACGGCTGCTTGCCAGAACGAGTGATAAATTGATCGGAGTCTTGAATACGCGCTGTTATGCCGATAGCATGAGTCAGCGACAATTTCTGATCGACCAGGGTATCATCGATGCCGGGAACATAATGGTCATCGGTGCGGGTTCTCTCGCCGGCGTTGATTTGCAGCGTTTTGACCGCAACCGATTTTCGAGTAGCCAGTGCGAAACTCTGCGGTCGTCACTTGGAATAGCGGCCAATGTACCGGTGTTGTTGTTTGTAGGGCGTATCACCGTGGACAAGGGCGTGCGCGAATTATTGCAGGCTTTTGTTGAGCTTAAATCGACAGCAAGCGATGCCCATCTGGTGTTCGTTGGTCGTTTTGATAGCGGGAGTGGTGTGGCCGGGGAAATTTTACCAAGCGACATCACCTGCCTTCCTGACGCGCATGTGGTCGGACATTCTGAAGTGCCTGAAGCCTATCTGGCGATGGCAGATATTTTGTGTTTGCCGAGTTACCGCGAGGGTTTTGGTACGGTGGTGATTGAGGCTGCAGCGATGGGGGTGCCCACGATTGGAACTGACATCTATGGTTTGGCTGATGCTGTTGTTGATGGCGAGACTGGATTGCTGGTTCCATCCTATCGTGCTGATGAATTGTTGCGTGCGTTGCGACGTTTGCTGGATGACAAACCATTGAGAATGAAAATGGGTGAGGCCGCGCGGTGCCGTGTACATGAGTCGTTCGATGCTGAAAAAATAAACCAGCATGTCATCGATGAGTATTGCTCCCTGTTGTCGGCTGGCAACTGATCGTGGTGCTTTGTTTATTCTTGCAATTCGTGGACTGAGTATCCATGATGCAGCTTCCTACAAGATTCCTCCACTGACATCGTATGCTGTACTACACTCCAGTCTTTGCATTTTTGATTACCCTGTTGCTGACAACCGTCATATTGTCGACTAAAGTTGGTCGGCAGATCCAGGACATCCCGAACGAACGATCCCTGCATCAGGTTCCTGTTCCTCGGGTTGGCGGCCTTGCCCTGATGGCCGGGATGCTGGCGGGATGGGGGCTGATGTGGCAGTCCTGGCTGTTGCCCGTGACGCTTGGGGTGTTGTTCCTGATGCTGGTTTCCTTTGTCGATGACCTGCGCGGACTTCCGGCCGCCTGGCGCTTTCTGATGCACTTTCTGGTGGCCGCCGTTTTTGTCTGGACCATGCTGCTGCCGGGTTCGGATTGGTGGTTGTTCATACTGCTGGTGCTTGTCATGGTCTGGATGACCAATCTCTACAACTTCATGGATGGCTCCGATGGTCTGGCGGGGGGCATGGCACTGTTTGGGTTTGGCAGTTACGGTGCTGCGTCGTGGCTGGCGGGTGACGATGCTATGGCGCTGGTCAGCCTGAGTATCGCGGCGGCGGCATTGGCTTTTTTGCGCTTCAATTTTCATCCGGCGCGCATCTTCATGGGCGATGCCGGTTCAATTCCGCTGGGCTTTCTGTCGGCGGCGCTGGGTCTCTTTGGCTGGCAGCGTGGCCTATGGCCGCTATGGTTTCCGCTGGTGGTGTTTTCACCCTTCGTGGTCGATGCCAGCGTTACTCTGCTCAGGCGTCTGCTGCGTGGGAAAAAGATTTGGCAGGCGCACCGCGAACACTATTATCAACGGCTGGTACAGATGGGGTGGGGGCATCGTGATACGGCGTGGTTGGAGTATGCACTGATGATGTCATTGGGCATTATTGCAACAGGGTTGTTGCACGCTGCCCCAGAAGTCCAGCAGGTCGCCTTATGCGCTTTGGCCTTGTTTTATGTGGCTCTCGCGTGGCTGATAGATCGGGCATGCCGCGCGAACATTGTTGTCCTGAGTAGATGAGTGTATTAGACTTCATTGTTAGTTCAGTAGGAGACTAAGGAATGCCAATACAGCTCAATATCCATGAAGCGAAAACGCATCTTTCGAAATATCTGGCGGATCTGCATGAAGGTGAAACCATCGTGTTGTGTCGCCGTAATGCACCCATCGCAGAAATCAGATCGCTGGCGGTGCGGGACGGCGAGGCTCGTCCGATCGGGTTGGGAAAAGAGGTGTTTAGTGTGCCTGATGCATTTTTCGAGTCCTTGCCGGACCAAACACGGATGGCATTTGAGGGGCGCTGATTGCGCGTCTTGCTAGATACTTGCACCTTTCTGTGGCTGGTGGCTGACAGTCCGGCCTTGTCGCCAGAGGCGGCGCGGATATTCTCGGATCCTGCCAATGAGGTTTATCTGAGTGCGGTTTCCAGTTGGGAGATTGTGGTCAAGCATGGTCTGGGCAAGTTGCCGTTACCGGAATCACCAAGCCAGTTTGTTCCAAAATACCGGAAACTGCACAAAATAACAGCACTGTCCTTGGATGAGGGCGCCACACTACAGTTAACCAGACTGCCAAAATATCATGCCGATCCGTTTGATCGTATGCTGGTATGCCAGGCGATTGATTCCGGCCTGGTGTTGTTGACGCCAGACCCCCTTGTTACACAATATCCTGTTAAAACAATCTGGTAGTTTTTTGTGATTGCTTGCGGCACAAGATTTTAGTATTGGCATACTGGCGAGGCATGAAAATGAGCCATCAATATGTTGCCGTCATTACACGGACGAAAAATGTTTCGACTTAATAATTTACGCACGCTACTGGCAATCGGTCATGACTTGGCTGCCGTGGCCTGTGCCTGGGCTCTTGCCTATCTGTTGCGCTTCAACTTTGCGATCCCTGATCTGTACCTGCAGTTCATGTGGCAGGGGCTGGCGTGGGTTTTGCCTTTGCAGGCGTTGGTGTTCTGGCGGTTTGGCCTGTACCGCGGCGTGTGGCGTTTTGCCAGCATTCCCGACCTGAAACGCATTCTGGCAGCGGTTGGCGTAGCTGCCCTCTGCGTGGCAAGCCTGGTCATGATGTTGCACCATCAGACGCCGCGCTCCGTGCTGGTGCTCGATCCTATCCTGTTGATCCTGCTGATGGGCGGCAGTCGTTTTGCCTACCGCGCCTGGAAGGAACACAGCCTGTACGGGCTGATGGAAACGCAGGGCAAGCCGGTGTTGATCCTGGGCGCAGGCGAGGCGGCGGCGATGTTGGTGAAGGAATTCGTGCGCAGTCCAGACTGGCAGGTAGTGGGTTTGCTCGATGACCAAGCGCATTTGCATGGACGCCTGATCCATGGCGTGCAAGTGTTGGGCGCGTTGGCTAATGTCGCGGAATGGAGTAGCCGTACCAGTGCCGCGCATGCCATTATCGCAATGCCCTCGGCTGGACATCAGGAGCGTCGGCGTGTACTAGACTTGTGCGCCGCGGCTAACATTGAGACCCTGACCGTGCCTTCTTTTGACGACCTGATCAGTGGTCGGGTCAGCATTTCTCAGTTGCGGCGGGTGGAGGTGGAAGACCTGCTGGGGCGTGACCCGGTGCGTCTTGACGAGGCCGGGCTGCAGGATTTGATTGGCGATCAAGTGGTGCTGGTGACGGGGGCCGGCGGATCGATAGGTTCCGAACTATGCCGGCAGATTGCTCGCTTCAAACCTGGGTCGCTGGTGCTGTTCGAACAGAATGAATATGCCTTGTACCGGCTGGAGCAGGAATTCCGTGAATCCCTGCCACAGCAACGCATTTTCTGCGTGATCGGTGACGTGAAGAATGCCGGACGGGTGTTGCGGGCGCTGCGTCGATTTCAGCCGACTGTGGTGTTTCATGCCGCAGCCTACAAGCATGTGCCGCTGATGGAGTGGGAGAATGTGGCAGAGGCACTGACCAACAATGTGCTGGGGACGCACACAGTTGCAGCCGCCTGCCGGCAGGTGGGGGTGCCCAAGATGGTGCTCATTTCCACTGACAAGGCAGTCAACCCTACCAACGTCATGGGTGCGAGCAAACGGCTGGCCGAGATGGTCTGTCAGGGACTGCAGGAGGCGGACGGCACCCGCTTCGTCATGGTACGCTTTGGCAACGTGCTGGGCTCATCCGGCAGCGTGATCCCGAAGTTCCGTGAGCAGATTGCGCGGGGTGGCCCGGTGACGGTGACTCATCCTGAAGTGACGCGCTATTTCATGTCCATCCCGGAGGCTGCGCAGCTGGTGCTGCAGGCCGGGTTGATGGGGCAGGGTGGCGAGATCTTCGTGCTGGACATGGGGGAGCCGATTCGCATCCTACACCTTGCCGAAGAGATGATCCGGCTCTCTGGATTCAGTCTGGATGACATCAAAGTGGTCTATAGCGGCCTGCGCCCGGGTGAGAAATTGTATGAAGAGTTGCTGGCAGACGATGAGCAGTCCCTGCCTACGCCGCATCCGAAGTTGCGCATTGCGCGTGCCAGAAATGCAGACGGCGAATGGGTGGCCAGCTTGCTGGAATGGGTGGTGGTGGCAGCTGACAAGGATGAGATTTTGCTCAAGCATGAGTTGAAATTTTGGGTGGAGGAGTACCTGGGGGATATCAACGCGGTTGCCGACCCCGTGGCCACGCTGCCTGCTACCACAACCATAGATTGAATAAGCCAAAGGTTCGCCATGACTGATTCCCTTTCCCCCCGCCAGTTGCTGGAAAAATCCGATCTTATCTTTTGTGAGGATGAAATACGCGCAGTCATGCTGCGATTGGCCGCTGAAATTACGCGCGAACTGGCCGAGTCGGAACCGCTGGTGTTGTGCGTCATGGGCGGGGCTGTGGTGTTTACCGGGCAGTTGCTGACTTTACTGAATTTTCCGCTGGAGTTTGATTATGTTCAGGCGAGCCGGTATCACAAGGGGACCAGCGGGCAGCAACTGGTCTGGAAGGTGACGCCTGGGGACAACGTACGTGGCCGTACGGTGCTGCTGCTCGACGATATTCTGGACGAGGGCCATACTTTGGCGGCAGTGCAGGAGCGCTGTCTGCAGGCTGGAGCGGAGCGTGTGGTGATCGCGGTACTGGCGGAAAAGGATACCGGGCTGGACAAGCCCATACGTGCCGATTTCGTCGGCTTGCAGCTGCCCAATCGCTATGTTTTCGGTTGTGGCATGGATGTACACGGCTGGTGGCGCAACCTGCCGTCGATTTACGCCTTAAAGGATTAACCCTTGCCGAGGATGCGTTGCGACGAGGTGTAGGTCGTGCGGGGTTGGCCGTCTGCGCCATAGACTGATGACTGGTTGGCAGCGCTGACCAGAGTATTTAGTACTTGCTGGTTGTTCTTGAGTTGGGATTCAATCAGGGTGCCATTGGTCTGGTTGAGTTGCTGTGCCGTTCGGGCCGCCTCAATCAGGGCATTCCAAACCTCTGTCATGTTGCTCGCCTGGGTCGTCAGCCAAGTCTCGACATGGGGGCGGTCACTGGCGATACCCAGGCTTGCCAGCGAGGAAACCCGCGACTGCGCCAGCTGATTCAACTGTTCGGCTTGTTTGAGTTTTTCCGGGGTAATGGTCATGAGCGCGTTGACATCGACATTCATCAACGCCGCGTGCTCGCGTTGCAGAATTTCAATGAAGCGGACAACAGCTGCCAATTCACTCTGGAAGGCAAAGAGCACTAGATTAACAGGCCTTTATTGATAATGTTGCGCTAACAGTTCCCGGGTGGATGAGATCAGCTTGTCGGCGATGGCTCCCGGATTGACGGTGAACTGGCCTTGGCTAATTGCCAGCTTGAGGGCGTTGACTTTGGCCGCATCAAATCCGGTCGACCCGCTAATGCTGGTTTCCAGAGCCTTAATCTGCGCTGATGTTGATGACAGGGTGACGCTGTCCTGCAGTGCCGTGCTGCCTGAACCGGTCTGCGGCGCAGTCTTGTTGCTGCGTGCGGCAGATGAAGTCTTGCCGGTCAGTGCGCTGGTAATGGATGAGCCATCTATTTTCATGGTAATTCCTCAATCACTCTTTCTGGTGGAGCCTAACATGCTAACGGCAGCGCAGTGTAAAACTTTAGGAAAACAGCAGACAATTACTTGCGGGATGTCAGGGGTCGTCTGAAAATTTTCCCTGTCACTTTGTGGAAAATGCGGGTTGTTGCCCGCTTAGCCACTATCACCGTAGCCACCAGTACCACTCTTTTCAGCATTGACCTGAACAGTCCCATGTTGCCTCCTATTGGCACGCCGCCTTTTTGAGCTCGCTACCGGAAAAGTCCGGGAATAGTTTTTCCAGTTCGGCGGCGGTTGTGTCCGAAACATTTTTGAGCGTGATGCTGGATTGCCCGCCATCATGATTGCGCATACCCTTGATGGCAGATTTTACTCCACGATCGTGTAATTCTTCCAGTAGTTTGCTTGCCAGCGTCTCATCTTTGAATACGCCTAGTGAGATGGCGTTACGCCATTGCGGATCCTGGATGATAAATGATTCTTTGACCCCGAGTGCACGTACTTCTTCGATTTTAGCCTGAGCCTTCTCTGCGCTGGCTAGTGGTGGAATATAGACCCAGTAGCGAGTCGTATCTTGTTGGGCGATCGGCTTGACTTCGAAATCGATAGCCAGCTTCTGGAGAATATTTTTAGCTCGGGAGAGATTGCCCGCTGAAAATCCTCCCCATTCATAGCAAGCGCTCACAACCGGACTTGGTTGAGCAACGGGAGTGGGCTTTTTCGGTATCAGCGCCAACTGTTCAGGCGTTAGAATTTTGATCATTTCGGGCTGTATTGGCTCATGCCCGCCTGGCATGCCGACCGGGATGGGTTGGCTGAGCTTGAAGTAAGCCAGGACAAGCATGTTGATCAGCAGCAATAGCCCGATTAACCATTTCATAGCTCACACCTCACGCGTTTCTCCGTCTATCAGCCAAAGGCCTTGCAGCACCAGATTATCGATGATCTCAGCCGGGCTGGAAAGCGCAGCCTTCAGTCCTGTTGCATCACCACCCGACAGGATACAGAGCGGCGCCTGCTGCTCTCTGGCGGCTAGGCTGCTGACCATCGATTCTACTGCCCCGGCCATCGCCAGCCAGGTGCCAGAACAGATGGCGTCCTGTGTGCGCAGGGGGAATTGCCGCAGCTGCCCCGTGGCCTCAGTGAGTTCCGCTGTGCCGGTGGCCAGCGATGTGTTCATCATGCGCCAGCCCGGCACGATCAGGCCACCCAGGAACTCGCCATCCGCTGACAAGGCATCCACAGTCAACGCAGTGCCCGCCATCGCCACCACGCAGGGTACTCGAAAGCGGTTCCAGGCGGCCACCAGAGCAGCCCAGCGGTCAGCCCCAAGCTGCTCTGGACTTAGATAGTGATTGCTTACCCCGCAAGCCGCTGCCGTGGCCTTGATGCTGCGTGGTTGCAAACCCAGTTGCTGGCACAGGGTTTGCAGCTGTTGCCCGATTCGGGCTCCTGCCACATTGGAAATTACCGCCCGGCTGCAATTGCGCCAGCCTGGGATAGGAACTTTCAGGTCGGGAATCAGCCCATTGTCGATGGCGCCCTGAGACAGAATCATGCCATTGCTGTCGAATACGGCCCACTTGGTTCGGCTATTACCGGCATCGAGGGTGAGAATCACGACAACCTCCGCAAGCTCACATCGCCAGCGGCAAAGCGCTGTAGCCCTGCCTCGGTTTTCACCAGAAGTGCGCCGTCGATGGCAATGCCGGTTGCAATGCCTTCAATTTCACGACCATCTGGCATTAACAGGCTCACCGGACGATTTTCGTAGGCATGCAGGGCCATCCACTCCGCGCGCAGTGAATCGAAACCTTGCTGTTCGAATTGCTCCAGCACCATGGCGAGATGTCGCAGTACCGATCCAAGCACGACGGACGAGTCGGCAGGGTGTGAGCCGAGCCGGTTGAGATCGGTCGCGGCCTGGTCTATGGTTTTCAGTAAATGTTCAGGCAGGTGCAAATTGAGGCCGATGCCAATGACGGCAGCACTGGGCCCGTCCATGTCACCGCTCAGTTCGATCAGGATGCCGGCCAGCTTGCGGTGTTCATGCAGCACGTCATTGGGCCATTTCAGGCCGGCGTTCGATACGCCCAACTCGGACAGGGCACGCATCAGCGCGATTCCTGTCGCCAGACTGAGGCCTGACAGTGCGCCGGCGCCACAGTCGAAGCGCCACAGCACGGAAAATGTCAGGCTATGCCCAAGACCGGCTTGCCACACCCGGCCGCGTCGACCACGGCCTTGAGTCTGCAGTTCAGCGACCACACACAGTCCGTGCGGAGCGCCCGTCGCGGCTCGAGCCATCAGATGTGTGTTGGTGGAGGGTAACTGGTCGTGCAGATCCAAAGAAAATTCAGCACCTCGTGTTCCAAGCGCGGCAAGCACACGCCCGGCGTCTATGAAATTGACCGGTTCAGGCAGACGATAGCCTTTACCCCTCACGGAAAAAAATCGCACCCCCAGCGTTTCTGCATCTTGCAACGCATTCCAGATCGTGGCTCGGGTGACACCGAAATGCCGCGCCATGGCTTCTCCGGACTGAAACTGTCCATTGGCCAGGAGGCGCAGGATGGGGAAAGTGAGTGCATTCATGGTGTGCCTGATTATAAACCGCCGATGCAGCTCGATGAACGTCGATAAAAGGGAAAGTCATGACTTCAGCATTGATTCTGAAATGATTCTGAATGATTCTGACTTCGCAAGCCATGGATAAAGATGCGTCAGAACTTGTGGCCTCTGCATTCATACGAACTTAATTGCCTTCAGTGCCAGCCACGGCACGGTGTAAAATATCAGCAATTCAATCCAATGTTAATGCCATGTCTGAAGACAACAATACCGCAACGCCAGCCTCCAACTTTCTGCGTCAGATTATCGAACGTGATCTGGCCTCAGGGACTTATGCCAGTCGCCGCTGGGCGCACTCGCCGGGGGAGGCTTCGCATCAGGCTGGCGGAGATGCCGACCCTGCACGAATTCGTACCCGCTTCCCGCCGGAGCCAAACGGTTACCTCCATATTGGGCATGCCAAGAGCATTTGTCTGAACTTCGGCTTGGCGCGTGATTATGATGGTGTGTGTCATCTGCGCTTTGATGACACCAACCCGGAGAAGGAAGAGCAGGAATACGTCGACTCGATCACCGATTCGGTGCGTTGGCTGGGATTCTCATGGGCCGGTTTTGGCGACACTAACTTGTATTTTGCCAGCAATTATTTCGACTTCATGTATCGCGCCGCCGAGGCGCTGATTCAGTCTGGACACGCCTATGTCGATCAGCAAACGGCAGAGCAGATGCGCGTCAATCGAGGTTCATTGACACAGGCCGGTACGGATTCGCCATGGCGTAATCGTAGCAAGGATGAAAATCTGGCATTGTTCCGTGCCATGCGCGATGGGCAGCATGAAGATGGTGCCATGATACTGCGTGCGAAAATCGATATGGCCTCCCCCAACATCAATCTGCGTGATCCGGCCATTTATCGCATCAAGCGCGCCACCCACCACAACACCGGCGACAAGTGGTGTATCTATCCGATGTATACCTTCGCCCACCCGGTCGAGGACGCGTTGGAGAATGTTACACACTCCATCTGCACCCTGGAATTCGAGGATCAGCGTCCTTTCTACGACTGGGTATTGGCCCGCTTGTCTGATGCTGGTCTGTTGGCACATCCGTTGCCGAAACAGTACGAATTCGCCCGCCTCAATCTGACCTATGTCATCACCAGCAAGCGCAAGCTGATGCAACTGGTGACCGAGCATCATGTCGATGGCTGGGATGATCCTCGTATGCCAACCATCGTCGGGCTCAGGCGCCGCGGCTATACGCCGGAATCAATCCAGTTGTTCGCCGAGCGTATCGGTGTATCCAAGGCCGATTCCTGGATCGATTACTCTACGCTGGAAGGATGCCTACGTGATGATCTTGATGCCAAGGCTGCACGCGCCATGGCGGTTCTCGACCCGGTAAGACTGAAACTTAGCAACTGGCAGGCGCTATTCGGCACGTCAGACGCCGAACCCTGCTCGGCTCCGGTCCATCCACATCATGAAGCCATGGGGCGCCGCAGCTTCAATCTGACGCCTGAGATTTTCATCGAACGCGAAGACTTCATGGAGACCCCAAGCAAGGGCTACCACCGCCTGTTCCCTGGCAATCTGTCGCGTCTCAAGTACGGCTATGTCATCCGGTGCACCGGTTGCGAAAAGGATGCCACAGGCCAGATCATCAGCGTACTGGCTGAGATCGTGCCGGACACCAAGAGCGGCACGCCAGGTGCTGACAGCGTCAAGGTCAAGGGGGTGATTACCTGGGTGTCAGCCATTCAGGGCGTAGCCGTCGAGGTGCGTCTGTATGATCGCCTGTTCACTGAGGCGCATCCGGACGCCGGAGGGCGCGATTTCCTCGACAGCCTCAATCCGGACAGCCGCAAGGTCATCACCGCTTGGGTAGAGCCTGGGCTAGAAAACGCGGCAGCGGGAGCCGGGTATCAGTTCGAGCGTCATGGCTATTTCGTCGCCGACTGCCGCGACACGAAACCCGGAAAACCGGTGTTCAATCGTGCGGTGACGCTAAAGGATAGCTGGCAGAAATAGACCGCTGATGCGTTGCCAGAACAACGGCTTCAGGTCTTTCTTCGATCACGGTCGGCTTTTCTTTTGTCATCGCCAACCGGTACATTATTAGAGCCGGAGAGTCTTCTGTCGGGGACGCCGTCTCGCCTGTTGCCGGCCACCTGATCCAGGGACTCGGCCGAGGGTTCAGGATCGCTGAATACCAGCAGTCGCAGTGACAGGCTGAGCAGCAAGACAATTCCCCAGTACGCCGCCAGAAATAGCCAGGCTTGAATCACCAGCGGACTCACGGTCATCAGCCCGGCCCACAGGCCCGCCACAATCAGGGCGATGAACTGAGCCAGCATGATGCTATGCTCGGTGGCGACCGGGAATCTTGGCATGTTGGCTGGCATGCGGTGCTTGAGACGTTTCCACATCAGGTACATTAGCGCCGAGGCGATGAAGGCCAGGCCCATCAATGCCGTTAACCGGTAGAACGAATCCTTGGCCACAACTTCTTCCATCACAATGGATTGATCAGCCAGCAAATAGAGCGTGTGGTTGTCGCCGATCTGGTATTGATTCTCCAGTTTTCCTTTCAGGCCAGGCGATGGCCACGCCATTTCTATTCTGGATTCATATTTATGTTTCTGTGGATCTTCAAAAGCAAACGCGATATTGAAGTGTTTCCGGGCTTCGAAAGCGGATGTCTGATCCTGACCAATATCTATGACATTGACTTCAATGCCGGTCAGTTTCACGTCTAGAGTGTGTGCGGTGGAATATTCAACCAGCCGGTCGGCGATGCGCCAGGCCGGGTAGGCCACGATGATTACGGGCATGCTCAGCATGAATAGCAGCAAACCAAGCTCAGGCAGAAAACCAAATATCGCACTTGCCACATGGCGGCCCTTAGTTGTAATCAGCACCAGAAGACTGGGCTTGATCAGGGGTGGTTCCGCCTCAGGAGCTTGATTTTTTTCCGGATCTAACAATGTTTCAACCCCTTTGGATTATTAGATATTTCTTTATAATCGGCATATTACGTTATTTCTTTAGCAAAGTTCTTTATCATTGTTATTTTGTCTCGAAATTAGTTTGAACGACGATACCCAAGCATGGAGCCAAGCTGTATCATCATTGAGCCAACACTTAACCCAGGAACACCGATGCCTGTGAACCTTAACACCTACCATACGCTGGTATTCGATTGCGATGGCGTCATCCTCGATTCTAACGCCGTGCGTGCCCGCGCCTTCTACAATGCGGCGCTGCCTTATGGCAAACAGTATGCGGAAGCACTTGAAACCTATCATATTCTGCATGGAGGAGTTTCCCGCTATGTGAAGTTTGAAGTGTTACTGCGCGACATGGTTGGCGTGCCGGTGACAACGGAGGCCATGACTGCATTGCTGCAAGCCTTTACCCTCGAAGCCACCCTCGGCCTGCTCAGTTGCACTATTGCGCCGAAGTTGGAGGTGTTGCGCCAGGCCACCCCGGGAGTTCGGTGGATGCTGGTTTCCGGGGCTGATCAGCAGGAATTGCGCAGCGTGTTCGCCACGCGCAATATCGCAGCCTGGTTTGATGGAGGTATCTTTGGCAGCCCTGACAGCAAAGACGATATCTTGCGACGTGAACTGGATAATGGGAATTTGAGCCTGCCCGCCCTGTTTTTTGGCGACAGCCGCTACGATCATCAGGCTGCCACTGGTGCGGGCCTTGATTTCGTCTTCGTGCATGGCTGGACTGACGTGGTGGGATGGCAGGCATACTGTGATGAGCATCAGATCCAGACGGTCGAGACTCTCGCTCAGGCCATGTCATAGACGAAAGTTATTCACTGTATTACGCTCCTAAGCGCTTCTATTTCAAGGTTCATTCATGCGCCGCATTTTCATCACTCTGTTAATAATTGTCGCTGCCACCATGGCATTCTGGTGGTACAGCCGGCCGTCGCTACTTCCCGTGGCACTGGCGACGGTCGGTCGTGGCCGGGTGGAATCCAGCATTGCCAACACCCGTGCCGGCACGGTAGAGGCCTGTCAGCGCACCAAGCTCTCGCCCATCATCGGTGGCCGAATCGCCTATCTTGGCGTGAAGGAAGGGGATCATGTAAAAAAAGGTCAGGTGCTGATGCGCTTGTGGAATGAAGACCAGTTGGCGCAAAGTCGCGTAGCGGAAAAACAGGTAGATACGGCGGGACGCCATGTCGGTGAAATTTGCACGCTGGCCGACAACGCCCGGCGCGATGCGGAACGTACGGCGCGCCTGAGGCAGCGCGGTTTCGTCTCAGAAGGCGCAGAGGAGAAGGCTCGCGCCGATGCCGAGTCGCGTCAGGCCGCCTGCGCCACCGCACGTTCTGAGGTTGATCACGCGGGTGCCCAAGCACGCCTGAGCCGTATCGAGCAGGACCGCACTGTCCTGACTGCGCCGTTCGATGGCATTATTGCCGAGATTACTGGCGAGTTGGGCGAATACGCCACGCCCTCGCCACCTGGTGTTTTGATGCCGCCGGCGATTGATTTGATTGATCCAACTTGCCTCTACGTCAAGGCGCCGATGGATGAAGTGGATGCCCCCAGGATGCGCGTTGGTCAGGTCGCACGTATCACGCTTGATGCCTTCCCGGGTCAGACATTCCCGGCGCATGTGCGGCGTGTGGCACCGTATGTGATGGCGGTGGAAAAACAGGCGCGTACGGTGGATGTGGAAACCAGTTTTGACCGGCCCGAGGATATCCATCAGATGCTGGTCGGTTTCAGCGCTGATATTGAAATCGTGCTTGAGCGTCGTGATAACGTGTTGCGCGTGCCGACATCGGCCTTGCTTGATGGCGGGCGAGTGCTGCGCTATCAGCCGGCCACCGGCAGGCTGGAGGAAGTCCGTCTCAAGACGGGTGTCTCCAACTGGGAATATACCGAGGTCTTGACTGGCCTCGGGGCAGGGGACCGCATCGTGTTGTCGCTGGAGCGCGAAGGTGTGAAGGCCGGGGCATTAGTGACGCCGGAAATAAAGCCGGCAGGAAAGTGAGTCCATGTCGCTGATCGAGTTGGCTGACATTGCACGCACCTTTCAATTGGGTGATAGCACAGTTCAGGCCCTGCGCAGCATCAGCCTCAATATCGCGACTGGTGAATATGTCGCCATCATGGGGCCATCAGGATCCGGCAAGTCAACCCTGCTCAACCTGTTGGGTTTGCTGGATCGGCCGGATGCCGGCACTTATCGCCTCGAAGGTCGCGATGTCACCACCCTGAGCCCTGAGGAGCAGGCCCGTGTGCGTAGCGAGCGTATTGGCTTCGTATTCCAAAGCTTTCACTTGGTGCCGCGTCTCACAGCGCACGACAATATAGAGTTACCCATGGTATTGGCCGGTATTGCGCCGGTTGAGCGTAAGCGGCGCGTGCAGCAGGCGCTCGAAGAGTACGGTCTGACGGAGCGTGCCCGGCATCGACCGGATCAGCTCTCCGGCGGCCAGCGTCAACGCGTCGCTATCGCCCGTGCCACGGTCATGCATCCGGCCGTGATTCTGGCGGACGAGCCGACGGGCAACCTGGACCGCACTACTGGCGAAGAAGTTGTTCGCCTGCTGGAGGGCCTCAATGCTGAAGGCGTCACTCTTGTCATGGTCACACATGATCAGGTACTTGGTGGCAGAGCCAGACGGCAACTATCAATGGAAGACGGCGCCATCGTGCACGATAGCGCACTTCCCGGATGACGAATCTGCCATGCGCTTGATCGACTCTCTGCGCTTTGCCCGCGCCGCCGCCTTCGGCACGCCGTTACGCACCACTCTCCTGATTCTGTCTATGGCTATCGGCGTGGCGGCAGTTGTGATGCTGACGGCGCTAGGCGACGGCGCGCGACGGTTTGTCATGGGTGAGTTTTCAGCCATTGGTAGTAATTTGGTGATTGTCTTGCCGGGGCGCTCGGAGACTCGCGGCTTCAACCCGGCCAATCTGGTCACCAGTACGCCGCGCGACCTTACCGTCGAAGACGCAGCCGTTCTGTTGCGTGTCCCCGGTGTTGTCAGGATCGCGCCGCTTATCATTGGCACCAGTGAGATCAATGCGAGCGGTCATCTGCGTGAGGCTATGCTGGTCGGCACCAATACCGATTTTATTGCGGTGCGTCATTTGAAGTTGGCGTTGGGGCGGCCATTGGCCCGCGACGAACTGGGACATGGATCGGCCGAGGTGGTGTTGGGCGCGTTGATCAGAGAGGAAATATTCGGCTCAGAGAGTCCTCTGGGCAAGACAGTACGCATCGGAGACCGGCGCCTGCGCGTGGTCGGTGTGCTGGCAGCCGGAGGCCAGGGCATGGGCATGACCACGGACGAATTGCTGATCGTGCCGGTGGCAACTGCCCAGGCCATGTTCAATACCAATACCCTGTTCCGCATCCTGATCGAAGCGCGCAGTCGCGAGCAGATTGGGCAGGTCAAAACACGCGTTTTGAAGATGATCACCCAGCGTCACGATGGCGAGGAAGATGTCACCGTCATCACCCAGGACGCCGTGCTGCAGACTTTCGACAAAATTCTGCGCGTGCTCACGCTCGGGGTATTCGGCATTGCCGTCATCAGCCTGGCAGTGGCTGGCATTCTGGTGATGAATGTGATGCTGGTCTCCGTGACGCAGCGCACCTCTGAAATCGGCCTGCTCAAGGCACTGGGGGCAAGGGCTGCCACCATCCGCAACACCTTTTTGTTGGAAGCGGGCCTGCTCTCTCTGCTGGGGGCTTGCGCCGGCCTGGGTTTTGGTCATCTTGGCGCTGCCCTGTTACGGCATTTCTACCCGTCCTTCCCCGCCTATCCGCCCGACTGGGCCGTGCTGGCCGGGTTTGTCACAGCGCTTGCCACCGGCCTCGTGTTCGGCGTGATGCCGGCCAACCGTGCGGCGCGGATGGATGCGGTGCAGGCTTTGTCGAACAGATGACATGCTGATCAGCGATACCGTTCGATATGCTCTGTACGCCATCACTTCGCATCGGTTGCGCAGCTTCCTGACGTTGCTGGGCATCGCGGTAGGCATCGCGGCGGTCATCCTGCTCACCTCTATCGGTGAAGGCGTGCATCGCTACGTGCTGGCGGAATTCAGCCAGTTCGGCACTAACGTCATTGGCATCTCTCCCGGTAAGGTCAAGACCGGCGGGCAGCCGCCGTCCGGTATTCCAACGACGGCTCGGCTATTGACCATGGAAGATGCCGGCGCTCTGAAAAGGCTGCCACAGGTCACGGGTTCCACCCCGGTGGTGTGGGGGAACTCCGAAGTGGAAACTAATGGCCGCTTGCGCCGCACGACCGTCTATGGGGTGGATGCCGACTTCCAGCGTGTATTCAGTTCCAGCGTTCGTATCGGAAATTTTCTGCCGCCGGATGCGGCGACCAATGCCCGTGCTTTCGTCGTGCTGGGTTCCAAGTTGCGTCAGGAGCTGTTTGGTCAAGATAATCCGCTGGGAGCGCGTGTGCGTATCGCCGGCCTGCATTTTCGTGTGATTGGCGTGATGGCCCCCAAGGGACAGTTCCTTGGCATTGATCTGGATGATACCGCCTTCATTCCGGCGGGGCGGGCACTGGAAATCTATAATCGCGATGGATTGATGGAGATACACGTCAGCTATGCGGAAGGGGTGTCATCCGCCACGGTGGCCAGTGCCGTCAGGGAAAGACTCAAGCTGCGCCACGGGCGCGAGGACTTTACCATCGTGACGCAGGAGGACATGCTGAAGACCTTATCCAGTATTCTCAATGTCTTGACCATGGCGGTAGGCGCATTGGGCGGTATTTCCCTGCTGGTGGGCGGGGTAGGCATCGTGACTATCATGACCATCGCGGTCAGCGAGCGCGCTCATGAAATTGGTCTCATGGTTGCTCTTGGCGCGCGCCAGGGGACTATTCTCTGGCTGTTTCTGGGGGAATCGGTGTTGCTTGCGGCCTTGGGTGGCTTGATGGGATTGTTGCTCGGGGTAGGTTTAGCGCAAGCATTGCGCCTGATTATTCCTGAATTACCCGTGCATACGCCTTGGAACTTCGCTCTAGCCGCAGAAATAATGGCGGCAACCATCGGTTTGTTGGCGGGGGTGTTGCCGGCACGTCATGCGGCACGACTGGATCCGATTGAAGCGCTGAGGGCGGAATGAAAAATGCGTGCTGCCGCAGTCCTGAACCCGCAGGTGGTCCGCCTGTGGCAGGTGAAAGTTCAGGTGTTATCATGCAAGGTCAAAAATGAAGAGGCTGCAGTCATGATTACTCTTTACCCTTTCAGCTCCACCTTTGGTTTGCCTGACCCCGCCCCGTTCGTGAAGATGGCCTATTTCCTGCGGTCCCTTGTCGCATGAAGAAATCCCGCCGCTCCCGTCTCAAGAAAGTCGGTATGCCGCCAGGGTCCCTGGTCCATATCGGCGAAGTCAGAACTTCCCATAGCGAAGTCAGCCTGTTTCGTTTTGATGAAAACGGACTTAGCGAACAAGCGGCGAGAACGCTGGGTGAATTGAATCTGGAGGTGCCGGAGGTCGGCACCTTGTGGCTCAATGTCCATGGCCTGCAGGATGCCGAACTGATGGCCGAGATTGGTCGCGTGTTCAATCTTCACCCCCTGACGCTGGAAGATATCCTCAATACCGATCAGCGTCCAAAACTGGACAGCTTCGACCACTACCTGTTTTTCGTGACGCGCTTCTTCAGCTTCGATCCCCTGGCAATGGCCATTAGTTCGGAACAGGTCAGTATTATTCTAGGCCACAATTTTGTACTCACCTTCCAGGAGCGTCCCACCGGCTCCTTCGATCCCGTGCGGATGCGTCTGCGCGCGGACAAGGGCACCATACGCCGTGCCGGTGCCGATTACCTTGCCTACGCCCTGCTGGATCTCATCGTTGATCGCTACTTCATCGTACTGGAACAGATCGGCGATGATTGCGAGGCGCTGGAAGATGAACTATTGAGGAAGCCGACGGCTGCCGTGCTGCAGAGTATCCACAAACTCAAGCGCGAGACCATGGAGCTGCGCCGCGCCGTCTGGCCTTTGCGTGAAGTGGTTAATGCCTTGACGCGTAACGATGGCGGCTATTTCCAGCCCGGCACCTTAATTTACCTGCGTGACGTCTACGACCATACCGTACACTTCATTGAGTCGCTGGAGTCCTTGCGTGATGTTCTGGCCGGCATGCTGGAGATTTACCTCTCCAGCATCAGCAACCGAGTCAACATGGAGGTGCGCGCGCTGACGGTGGTTGCCATGCTATTTATGCCGGCAACCCTGATCGCCGGCATCTTCGGCATGAATTTCAGGGTCATGCCGCTGTTACAGCATCCCGATGGCTTCTGGATCGCCATGGGCATGATGGCGAGTATCGCAATTTTCATGGGATTGGTCTTCTGGCGCCGTCAGTGGCTCAGTCGACGCGCTTGAGTCTGTCGGCAAACTTCGCGTGCAGTTTAGTGACCTTGGGCCCTACCACTGCCAGGCAATAAGGCTGGAACGGATTGTTCTCGAAATAATGCTGGTGGGCATCCGCAGCCGGATAAAAAGTCTGCGCCGGCACGATTTCAGTCACGATTGCGGAGGGCCAGACCTGTTCCGCCGCCAGTTGCACGATGCAATGCCCGGCCTCCAGGCGCTGCTGTTCTGAGTGATAAAAAATGGCCGAACGATATTGCGTGCCGATGTCATTGCCCTGCCGGTTCAGGGTGGTCGGGTCATGCAACGCAAAGAAGACTTCCAGCAGATCAGGGAAGCCAATCACCGCCGGGTCGAATTGTATCCGGATCACCTCGGCGTGCCCGGTGTCACCATTGCACACCTGGCTGTAGTCCGGATTCGCCATATGCCCACCCATGAAGCCGGAAGTGACTTCCTCTACGCCAGCTAGTTGCCGCAGAGGGGCCTCTAGGCACCAGTAGCAGCCACCGGCCAGCGTAGCGATGTCCTGCTGATTGTTAGAGGCTGTTTGCATGGGTGACAACTCCTTGGGTTAATGCGAAGTTCAGGCCATGACTAGTCGGATGAGCTTAATCTCACGCCGCAATTTTTTCAACTGTATTGGCGCTGAACTCCTCGTACGCACGAACTGCTTCTGCTGCGTACATCAAGCTTGGCCCGCCTGCAGGGTAGCAAAAATGCCACCAAATATCTACTTAAGGCCCTGCGAAGGGTAGGTGTGTGCGAATGATTGCCAGCTTTCCGGCTTGAACCTGACGTTCAGAGTTGTGGTTATGGCTGTAGCCCAGTGTCTCAAAGTGGCCGACAATTCCTGCCACCCATCATACCGCGAGCATCTGATGTTCGCAGGATAACAGACGCTGGTTACAGAAGGCTCGATTGAGATTGGTTTAAGGAAACAACTTGCCTGGATTCAGGATATTGTTTGGGTCGAAAGCGTGCTTGACCGATTTCATCAGGGCAATGGTGGTGGCATCGATCTCGCGTGGCACGAAGGGCCGCTTGGCCATGCCTACGCCATGTTCACCCGACAGTGTGCCGTCGAGAGATAGCACCAGCGAAAATACCGCATCCAGACAACTGCTGGCACGCTGCATTTCCTCGGGATCATCCGGGTTGACCAGCAGGTTGACATGGATGTTGCCGTTGCCGGCGTGGCCGAAATTGACGTTGGCGATGCGGTGATGCGCCGCCAGTTGTTCGATACCGCCGAGGAGTTCCGGCAGGCGTGATACCGGTACCGCGACATCTTCGTTGATCTTCTTCGGCGCAACATCGCGCAGCAGGGGGGATAGCGCCTTGCGTGCCGCCCACAAGGCACGGGTGTCATTCGCGATCTTGGCTTCAATCAGACCATCGACCTGGCAGGCTTTGAGCACGGCTTCTGTCGCCTCGATCACTTCACTGTTGGACCCATCAACCTCTATCATCAGCAGGGCGCGCATGTCCTCTGGCAGCATGCCCGGGTGTCGGTTGCGGATCAGATTGAGCGCGTTGTTGTCGAGGAACTCCAGCGCGGACGGGATGAAAGGTTGCGCCATGATGGCGGCGATGGCATGGGCGCAGCTAGTGGTGTCGCGGTATTGTGCGGTGATGCCGCCGGTAGCGCGCGGCAGCGGGGTGAGTTTTAGTGTAGCCTCAGTGATCACCGCCAGCGTACCTTCGGAGCCGACGATCAGCCTTGTCAGGTCATAACCCACCACACCCTTGGTAGTGTAGCAGCCGGTCCGTATCAGTTCCCCGGTGCCGGTGACGGCCTTCATCCCCAGAATGTGGTCGCGTGCCACGCCATATTTGACCGCGTGCGGCCCGGCGGCGCAGGTAGCGAGATTGCCGCCGACTGTGCAATAGGGAGCGCTGGAAGGGTCAGGTGGCCAGAAAAACCCTGTCGGTTTGAGGGCCTCCTGCAGATCCTGATTGAGCACGCCAGGCTCGATAATCGCCATGCGATTGTCCGGGTCTAGCTTGATGATACGATTCATGCGTTCCAGCGACAGCGCGATGCCACCCGCCTCCGGCACACTGCCGCCGGCGGTGCCGGTGCCACGCCCGCGAGGCACCAACGGCATGTGATGCTCATGGCAAAGTTTGACGATGGCCTGAACTTCTTCTGTAGTCAGTGGAAAAACCACCGCCAGAGGAGGGCGGAAATTGCGTGAATTGTCATAGGCATAGGCATAGCAATCCACCGGATCGGTGAATAAACGATCCGCTGGGAGCAGAGATTGCAGGGCGGAGAGGAATTCTGGTGAAAGCATGTTGGGACTCGGTAAGGATGACTCTGCGAAATCAAATTGGATGAAATGTAGGGTGCCAATAAGCATGCGCATTGCACCGGAAGTTACGATTCCGGCGCAATAACGATTGCGCCCTACAAGATTTGTTTTGCTGTTTCCCCAATCAATGAATTTTGCAAGACCGGAGTCAAGAGCCTGCTTGGCATTCGTCAGGGAATCATTCGGCGTAATGCCCGTTGCTTATTGCGCTCTACGCGAACCAGCATACGCACCTTATTGTTGCCGTTAATCTAACATAACCGCATCAAAACGTTAGCGTTTCTTCGGTGGTGGCAAGTCAGTAATCGTGCCTTCTGCCATTTCGGCTGCGAAGCACACAGTCTCAGACAAGGTTGGGTGGGCATGAATGGAGAGGCCGAGATCTTCGGCGTCCGCCCCCATCTCAATCGCCAGTACCGCTTCGGCCAGCAGTTCGCCGGCGTTGGGGCCGACGATGCCGGCGCCTAAGATGCGATGCGTGCCCGGCTCCATGATAAGTTTGGTGGCCCCTTCGGTGCGGCCGATAGACAGTGCGCGGCCGCTGGCGACCCAGGGGAAGCTGGCCTTTTCGATGGCGATACCTTGTGCTTTGGCATCCGTTTCGGTGAGGCCTGCCCATGCGACTTCCGGGTCGGTATAGGCGACCGAAGGAATGGCCAGTGCCTGGAACTCTACCTTGTGGCCACTAATGACTTCTGCCGCCACCTTGGCTTCGTGCGTGGCCTTGTGCGCTAGCATGGGTTGGCCGACGATGTCACCGATGGCATAGATGTGCGCTACGTTGGTGCGCTGCTGCTTATCGACCGGAATGAAGCCTTGCTCGTTCACCCCCACACCGGCCTTTTCTGCGCCGATATTTTTGCCATTAGGGCGGCGGCCGATGGCGACCAGCACGCGATCAAAGACTTGGTTGCCGGGTGCGCCCTCGCCATCGAAGCTGACATGGATGCCGTCTTTTTTCGGCTCCAGTTTGGAAACCTTGGTCTTGAGCAGGATCTGTTCGAAGCGTTTCTCCATGCGTTTGTGCAACGGCTTCACCAGGTCGCGGTCGCAGCCGGGGATGAGGCCATCGCCAAGCTCGACCACGGATACCTTGGAACCGAAGGCGTCGTAAGCTGTGCCCATCTCCAGGCCGATGATACCGCCGCCGATCACCAGCAGGCGCTTCGGAATATCAGCGAGCGCCAGCGCGCCAGTGGAATCCATGATGCGCGGATCGTCTTTGTGTTCCGGTGCCAGCCCCGGCATCTTGGTCGCCTGTGACCCGGCGGCAATGATGGCGTGATCGAAGGAAATCAACGTGACTTTGCCATCAGTGTTCGTGACCTGAAGCGTATTGGGGGAAGTGAATTCGCCGCGACCGTGCACCACGGTGACGTTGCGCACCTTGGCCAATGCGCCTAAGCCCCCGGTGAGCTTGCCCACTACGTCCTTTTCCTTCCAGGCTTTGAGCTTGGCAATATCAATCTTGGGTGGGCCGAAGCTGATGCCGTGCTCGGACATTTCCTCGGCTTCGGTGATGACCTTGGCGGCGTGCAGCAGTGCCTTGGACGGGATACAGCCGACATTGAGGCAGACGCCGCCGAGCGTTGGATAGCGTTCGATCAAAACTACTTGTCGGCCGAGATCGGCGGCGCGAAAGGCTGCTGTATAACCGCCTGGGCCGGCACCGAGCACCAGCACTTCGGCGTGTAAATCGGCGGAGCCGATTGGTGCTGAGGGGGCGGCGAGGACTGAGGACTCAGGACTGAGGACTGAGGGCGTAGCGGGGGGCGGGTTGGATGCGGTTTTCCCGAGTCCCGAGTCTCCAGTCCCTAGCCCCTGCATTTCCAGCGTCAAAATGAGGGATCCCATCGACACCTTGTCTCCGACCTTGAGAGATACGATCTTGACCGTGCCGGCATGGGAGGATGGAATATCCATTGACGCCTTGTCGGACTCGACCGTGATCAGCGAGTCGTCGATATTGACGATGTCGCCCGGCTTGATGTGGACTTCGATGACATCGACGGATTCAAAATTGCCGATGTCGGGGACTTGAACTTCAATGATCTGGCTCATAAAAAACCTCTTGAACCACGGGGCGCTTGGGGCGCACGGGGTTTAATGGATTTCCCCGTGTTCTCCGTGTTCCCCGTGGTTAATTATTTAAAGCAGCAAACGGCGCACGTCGGATAGCATCATGCGCAAATGACTGGTGAATCTCGCGCCGTCAGCACCATCAATGACGCGGTGGTCGTAGGATAGCGACAACGGCAACATCAGGCGCGGCTCGAAGCTCTTGGCTTTCGCATCCCACACCGGTTCGACCGAGGCGCGCGACAAGCCGAGGATGGCGACTTCCGGGCAGTTGATGATGGGCGTGAACATGGTGCCGCCGATGCCACCCAAGCTGGAGATGGTGAAGCACCCGCCTTGCATGTCCTCGACTTTCAGTTTGCGTTCACGTGCCTTAGCTGACAGTTCACCGAGTTCGCGCGCGATATCCATCACATCCTTTTGGTTGACGTCGCGGATTACCGGAACCACCAGGCCATCCGGCGTGTCGCAGGCGAAGCCGACGTTGAAATACTGTTTCAGGATCAGTTCGTCGCCGCTAGGCGAGAGCGAGGCGTTAAAGTTGGGGTAGGTACGCAACGCGTTGACCACGGCCTTCATCAGGAAGGCCAGCATGGTGAGCTTGACGCCCCGTTTATTGGCGTCGTCCTGCATGGATTTCCGGAAGTCTTCCAGATCGGTGATGTCGGCGTTGTCAAACTGGGTGACATGCGGTGCCGTGACCCAGTTACGGTGGAGATTGGCTCCCGACAGTTTCTTGATGCGCGACATGGGACGTGTTTCAGTCGCGCCGAATTGACTGAAATCGATGGCCGGCATGGCCAGCACGGCGAGGCCATTGCCGCTGCTGCCAGCCTCAATGCGGGGGCGGGCCAGTTCATTCTTGATCCAGGCCGTTACGTCCTCCTTGGCGATGCGACTCTTGGGGCCGCTACCGCTGATCCGCGTCAGGTCGGCACCCAGTTCGCGTGCAAACTTGCGTACGGAAGGGCTTGCGTGCGGATTCTTGCCCGGCACGAATTCCACGCGGGCCGCCACGGGATTTGGGGTGTCTTGCGGGGCAATCGGTTTTGGCACTTCCGGTATCGGACGCGAAGGCGGGGGAATTTCTGGAAGGACGGCAGCGGCGGGTGCCGGAGTCGGAGTGGCCAAGGGCGTAGGCGCTGTTGTGGATCCACCTTCACTCGCTTCAACCAGCGCAATCAGTACGCCTTGGGACACCTTGTCGCCGACATTGAGCTTCACTTCACGAACGGTGCCGGCAAACGGCGCCGGAATGTCCATGGAGGCTTTGTCTGACTCCACCGTGATGAGCGAGTCGTCGGCATTAATGGTGTCACCGGCCTTGATATGCACTTCGATGACATCGACGGATTCGAAATTGCCGATGTCTGGAACTTGAACTTCTATGGTCTGGCTCATAAAAAACCTCTTGAACCACGGGGGCCACGGTGGCTGCGGGGGAAAACATTAGCGATCATCCCCATGTTCTCCGTGTTCCCCATGGTTAAAATCATACGGTCAAAGGATTAGGCTTGTCGGCGGCGATGCCGTATTTCAGAATTGCTTCCGCCGCCTTGGACGCGGGCAGCTTGCCATCGTCAGCCAGTGCCTTGAGGGCGGCCAGCACGATGTAGTGGCGGTCGATCTCGAAGTGGCGGCGCAACGCCTCGCGCGAATCCGAGCGGCCGAAACCGTCGGTGCCGAGAGTGACGTAACGTTGCGGCACGAAATCGCGAATCTGGTCTGCGAATGCCTTCATGTAGTCGGTGGAGGCGATGACCGGGCCGTCTGCATCTTTCAGGCATTGTTCAACATAGGAGAGTTTCTGCGTCTGGTCCGGATGCAACATGTTCCAGCGATGCGTGTCCAGACCTTCGCGGCGCAGTTCGTTGAAGCTCGGGGCGCTCCATACATCAGAAGCAACTCCCCAGTCCTGCTCCAGCAGTTCGGCGGCCGCGATGATTTCGCGCAGAATAACGCCGCTGCCCATGAGTTGGACTTTGGGCGTCTTTGCACTGGCTTTTGTCTTGGATTTTTGCAGTAGATAAAGGCCCTTGATGATGCCCGCCTCCGCGCCCTTGGGGATTTCCGGATGACTGTAATTTTCGTTCATCAGGGTCAGGTAATAGAACACGTCCTGCTGTTCCTTTACCATGCGGCGCAGGCCGTCCTGGATGATGACGGCGACTTCGAACGCGAAGGTCGGGTCGTAGGCAATACAGTTTGGTATTGTGGCGGCCATCAGGTGGCTGTGGCCGTCCTCGTGTTGCAGGCCTTCGCCATTCAGAGTGGTGCGACCGGCGGTGGCGCCGAGTAAAAAGCCACGTGCACGCGAATCGCCGGCGGCCCAAGCCAGGTCGCCGATGCGCTGGAAGCCGAACATCGAGTAGTAGATGTAGAACGGGATCATCTGCACACCGGTGACGCTGTAGGAGGTTGCTGCGGCCAGCCAGGACGAGAACGCACCAGCTTCGTTGATGCCCTCTTCCAGGATTTGTCCGCTCTTCGATTCCTTGTAATACATCACCTGGTCGGAATCCACCGGTTCATACAGTTGGCCGGCGGAGGAATAGATACCCAACTGGCGGAACATTCCTTCCATGCCGAAGGTGCGCGCCTCGTCCGGCACGATGGGCACCACAAACTTGCCGATGCTCTTGTCCTTGACCAGGGTGGCGAGGATACGCACGAAGGCCATGGTGGTGGAGATTTCACGCTCGCCGGTGGCCCCCAGCAGGTTGTCGAAGGCCGACAAGGGCGGAGTTTCCAAAGCATTACCCTTGCGTCGGCGCGACGGCAGATAGCCGCCCAGTGCGGCGCGACTGGCGCGCAGGTATTGCATTTCCGGGCTGTCTTCTGCTGGACGGTAGAACGGTAGCTTTTCCAGATCGGCATCACTGATCGGAATTTCGAAGCGGTCGCGGAAGGCGCGAAGCGATTCATGGTCCAGGCCCTTGGCCTGATGCGAAGGATTGAGTGCCTCGCCGGAGGCACCCATACCGTAACCCTTCACCGTCTTGGCCAAGATAACGGTAGGCTGGCCGACATGCTTGACGGCAGCGTCGTAGGCGGCGAACACCTTGTGCGGATCGTGGCCGCCACGGTTGAGGCGCCAGATGTCCTGGTCGGACATGGCTGCGACCATTTCTTTCAGTTCCGGATACTTGCCGAAGAAATGCTCGCGGGTGTAGGCGCCGCCTTTGGCCTTGAAGTTCTGATATTCGCCATCAACCGCCTCTTCCATGCGTTGACGCAGTAAACCTTTGCTGTCCATGGCCAGGAGCGGATCCCAGTACGAACCCCAGATCACCTTGAGCGCGTTCCAGCCGGAGCCACGGAAGGCAGCCTCCAGTTCCTGGATGATCTTGCCGTTGCCGCGTACCGGGCCATCCAGGCGCTGCAGGTTGCAATTGACGACAAAAATGAGGTTGTCCAGTTTCTCGCGCGCTGCCAATGAGATGGCGCCTAGCGATTCCGGCTCGTCCATTTCGCCGTCGCCGCAGAATACCCAGACCTTGCGGCCGGAAGTGTCGGCAATGCCGCGGTCGTGTAGATATTTGAGGAAGCGTGCGGTGTAGATCCCCTGTAACGGACCGAGGCCCATCGATACGGTGGGGAATTGCCAGAAATCAGGCATCAGCCATGGATGTGGGTAGGACGGCAGGCCGTTGCCGCCGGTTTCCATGCGAAAATTTTCCATCTGGGCTTCGGAAATGCGGCCCTCGACGAAGGCGCGGGCGTAGATGCCTGGGGATGAATGGCCTTGAAACAGCACCAGGTCACCGCCGAAATTATCGGTGGCGGCGCGGAAAAAATGGTTGAAGCCGACGTCATAGAGCGTTGCTGCTGACTGGAAGCTGGCGATATGGCCGCCGACGCCGGGAGATTTTTCGTTGGCGCGCATGACGCAGGCAATGGCATTCCAGCGGATCAGCGCTCGGATGCGGCGCTCCATGGACGGGTCCCCCGGCAGCTTGGCCTGCTGGTGCGTCGGAATGGTGTTGACGTAGGCGGTGGTGGCGTTGAACGGCAGATAAGCGCCGCTTCGACGTGACTTGTCGATCAGTGTTTCCAGCAAGAAATGCGCGCGTTCAGGACCTTCCTGTTCCAGCACCGCATCGATGGCGTCCAGCCATTCTTGCGTTTCCTGCGGGTCAATGTCGGGGGTGAGTGCCATGGGGTGAATCTCCAGAAATGCTTTGATGACTCGGCAAGCCCTGTACCAGCTTCGCCGAATGCCGCGAACCTGTAACAGGCAGCAGCAAACTTTAAGGTGTTATCTTCGCCATTTTGAGCCTTGCGGTCAAGTTTGCGGCACCCGCTGCGCTGTGAAAAGGGAGATCATTCCGGCTGCGAGGCGCCATTTCTGCTTCTGAATTTAAGGATTGCCAGCATGATCTTTCTTTTGAACAGATTTTTCGGAAAATTCTTGTGCAAATAGCTGCCATGTTTGAACGTCGCACGCAGAAACTGGTTGTTCCTCATCCAGGAATCCACCCGCCGCTCGAACGCCCGGCCACCGTAGCTGGGATATCTGCTTGAGGCCGGATGGTCCTGGTCGTAGATCGTTTGCTTGAATTCCTGTGCGCGGACCAGATACATCTGGTCGGAAAAACCATAGCCGAGAAAGCAATCCCCGGTCTCAGACAGGGACTCGACCCGGGCGGCATCCACCATGTGATTCCAGCACAGGTTGAATACCTTGATGTCAGGTCGGGTTTCCAGCAGCTTAATGCCACGTCTCAGCCAGTCTTGCGGCGCGTCTGGTTCGACCATGGAGTCTCCCTTGAACTGCAGCAAGTACTCGGTCCGGCAACAATAGATGGAAACATAATCGGCGATCGAGTAGTAATAGCCAGGGGCAGCCGACTGCTGCGAGATGTTGAGAGAATCCAGAGCCTGTTGGGCGTATTCATCGACGAAAATGAAACGGTCGATGATGCCCCGTTGCACCAGTTGATCGGCGTGCGTTGAGACCTGTTGCCGGTTCCGGACGTTGGTGATGAACAGAACCTTTTCCGTGAACGGATAATGACAGCGAGCGATGGCCTGCTCCAAGCGGTCGGTCTTGAGCAGAAACTCCCAGTCATTTTCCCAGACTGAGGTGGCGAAGGTAATGGTCATGGCAAATCCTGAGTTCGTGAGTCGAACAACCCGTTGGCGCGCAGTATCCTTGACGGCGTTGCCATCGTCAAACCACCGGCGCCTGATCCCTTGCGCCAAGATCGCGCCGGATGCGTTCTCCCAGGCCTTGCACGATGTCCTCCCAGGTGAAATTCCGTGCAGCATAGGTGCAGGCGTGATCAGACATTTGTAGTAATCGCCGTGGATTTTCAAGCAGGGATGTGAGCTGCCTGGCTAGTTCCTGTGCATTCTCGTTGGGGAATGTCAGTCCGGCCCGTCCGTGGTCGGTCAGGTCTGGTGAGGAGGGCAATTCCTGCGTCACCACGGCCACATTGCCAAAATATAGCGCTTCGCAGCAGGCGATCCCCCAGCTCTCGCCCCGGGAAGGCATGACAAAGATCTTGGCTGATTGGTACAACTCCAGCAGTTGTTTTCGATCCAGAATTTCCCCCAGATAATGGATGTGCTGGCCGTGCTGTTGCTGGTATTGCGCAAGTTGCAGCAGAAAATCTTCGGTGGCGGACCCTGCCAAAAGAATCTCCCAGCCCTGCAAAGCCTCTGGCGGGATGTGATCCAGCGCTTCAAGCATGAGTTCGCTGTTTTTCTGGTGCGTGCCGTGCCTCGCCACCAGCAGGATGCGATTCTTCTTTTGATCGAAGGGCTTTAGCTCGACGCCAAGGCGCTGGCTCAGGCCCCGCCAGACCCCGTTGGGGAGAAGCATTTTCTTGTTTGCCGGAATGATGGTCACGCTTTCAAACGCGCGTTGGCATTCGAACGAAACCAGATCCACCTGTTTTACGAATAAGGAAAACAGCAGGCGCCGCCTGAATTGGGTGAAAAGGTTGCGGCCACCCCATGTCGCATAGCCGATGCGCTCGCTAGCCAGATCTGCTTTGACATAGGCGTAGCCACGCGGGTGGCGCAGTTTGTAGAGCAGCACCTGATAGATGGTTGATGTGCTGATGTGAAACAGCATCAGTACGTCGATGTTTTTGGCGTTGTTCCACAGCCAGCCCCAAGTTCCCGGGCCGGGTTTACCTCCGCTTTTTCCGGTCAGGAAAGTGACCGCCAGATCGGGCAGTGGATCCTTGAGGTAAGGGTAATCACTGTCCAACTGCTGGCCGACTATTTTTGTCTCCCATCCCGGCAGCTTGCCCAGCAGGTAGGGGATCATGCCAACGTCTTTTAGCAAATGAACATTGGCCAGCCGGAACAGGAGGACAAATCTGAGGGTGTTGACACGCATTTAAGGCTGGCTTTCATGGTTTGGGCGAGGTTCATGCTCATTGCATCTTGAGATTCATGCTACCAGTTTTTAAGTCGGCCGTGGTTGACGCTGGCTGACTCAGGGCGGTAGCTGTTATGCTCGTGGAGAAGTGTCATTCGAGCCGGGACTGGCTGGATCGATCACAGAACATTAGTAAGGAACAATATGGCAGCGAAACTGATACAAGACTCCAAATCCATCACATCGGAGGCCATCAAGAAAGCCTCGCACCTGCTGTTCATCCTGCCGGAAAAGTTTCTGGAGGTGCCCTGTGGCGAATTGCTGGACGCGCGAATGAAGCGTGGCAAGACCAGCTTTGAGGCCTTGAGCAAGACGCCGCTGCATGCTGATTTGCCGGGCGGAGGCCATGTAGCGTGGGTGGTGCTTCGGTCAGGGCAATCGACTTTCGAGCGCCATGCGTCGCTCTGTGGCGCACTGGAGCCGCTGCTGAAGGAGCAACCGGAAACGATTGCCATTGCGGTCTATGGCGGCAAGGATGAGCGAACGCTGGCTGCTGAGGCCGCCGTTTATTGCGCATGGGTCAACGGCACCACGCTGCCTACGCGTAAGAAGAAAGACAAGACGTGGGCGCTCTCCAAAATCCGTCTGTTCGGGTACAAAGCTACAGATGGAATGGCGCACCTCGCGGCGCGGGCGGAAGGCAATCTGCTGGCGCGCAGTCTGACCCGGTTGCCGGCCAATGAGCTTACGCCTGCGCTGTATCGTGATTTTGTGCGGACACTGGCGGAAAAACAGGGCTGGCAGGTGGAAGAGTTTGACTTGAAGAAGTTGCGACGGATGGGCGCCGGGGCCTTTGTCGCCGTGGCCCAAGGTTCGGAACCGGCGGATGCTGCCATCGTGCATCTGAGCTATATACCAAAGAAGGCGAACAAGACCGTGGCGCTGGTGGGCAAGGGCATCTGCTTCGACACCGGCGGTCATAACCTCAAGCCCGCGCGCTACATGCACGGCATGCATCATGACATGAACGGTTCTGCCGTGAGCCTCGGCATCCTGTTGGCGGCAAGCGAGGCCGGATTGCCGGTCAGGATAGACTGCTGGCTGGCCATCGCCCAGAATCACATCAGTCCCCAGGCTTACAAGCAGAATGATGTGGTCACCGCCCTCAACGGCACCAGTATCGAGATTATTCACACCGATGCCGAAGGCCGCATGGTACTGGCCGACACGCTGACGCTGGCCTCGCGTGAAAAACCCGACCTGATGATTGATTTTGCGACCCTGACCGGCAGCATGGCGACCGCATTGGGCAATCGTTACAGTGGCATCCTTGGCAACCAGCCGGAAGCCTTGTGCCGGGCTATTGGCGTGAGCCACGCGGTGGGCGAGCGCCTGTGTGCCTTTCCGTTCGATGCCGATTACGACAGCGAACTTGACTCCGACATCGCCGATATCAAGCAATGCACGTTGGAGGGGGAAGCAGACCATATCCTGGCCGCACGTTTCCTGTCTAAATTCATTGAGCACGATACGCCCTGGCTACATGTCGATCTTTCCTCCTACAGCCGCAAGGGCGGACTCGGTGCCGTCGCGAGCGAGATCAACGGTTTCGGTGTGGGCTGGGGTCTGGCGATGATCGCCGGACTTGTTTGAAAAGTTAATCCTGTCTATTCGTTTTTTTGGGGGTTACATGAACATTACTTTTCATGGCGCTGCTGGTGAAGTGACCGGCTCCTGCTATCTGCTCGAGATCGGCGAGGTACGTTTTCTGGTCGATTGCGGCATGTTTCAGGGTGGCCATGAGGGGGATCTGAAGAATCAGCGTTTTCCTCACTTTGATGCGACAACGATAGATTTCGTTTTGCTGACACACGCCCATATCGACCATTCCGGCATGTTGCCTCGATTGGCGGCGCAGGGCTTCAAGGGCGCGGTTTATACCACGCAGGCCAGTCGTGAGTTGCTGGAGGTCATGTTGCGTGACAGTGCCCACATCCAGGCCAAGGAGGCGGAGTGGGCGGAGCGGCATCCGCACCACGGCAGCCACGCGCCGAACTTGCCATTGTATAGTTTGCAGGATGTCGAACAGGTCCTGCTGCAGGTCGAAGTGGTCGCCTATGGGGCTGAGATCCAGCCGCATCAGGGCATCAGCTGTCGTTTTCTGGATGCCGGACATATCCTCGGTTCCGCTATCATCGAAGTTTTTGCGGACGGCAAGCTGATCGTATTCTCAGGTGATCTCGGCCAGCCCGGTCGCCCCATTTTGTGCAGTCCGACCCAGGTCAATGCCGCCGACGTGGTGCTGATCGAATCCACCTATGGCAACCGCCTGCACAAGAATCTCGATGATACGCTGGAGGAATTCATTCATGCCCTTGAGGACACCCTGCATCGTAAGCAGGGCAATGTCATCATGCCGGCCTTCACCGTCGGCCGCACGCAAGAAATTTTGTACCTTCTGATCGATCTTAGCCGGCAGCGACGCCTGCAGGGTTTGAAGATCTACGTTGATTCGCCGATGGCACTGGCCGCGACCGAGATCACCATGCGGCATATCGAGCTGTTCAATGAGGCGGCGCAGAAACTGCTAGCCTGGGGGCGTGAGCGGCGGCAGGAGTTGCCGGATATCCATTTCGTGCAGGACGCGCAGGAATCGATTGCCTTGAACGACATCAAATCGGGCGCCATTATTATCTCGGCCTCTGGCATGTGCGACGCCGGACGCATCAAGCATCACCTGCGCCACAATCTTGGCCGTCCTGAATGCAGTATCGTGTTCACTGGTTTTCAGGCGGAAGGTACGCTGGGCCGGCGACTGGTAGATGGTGCCAAGCTGGCGCGCATCTTTGGCGAGGAAATCGCGGTGCATGCCGATATCTACACTATCGGTGGCCTGTCCGCTCATGCCGACCAGGCTGGATTGATGCACTGGCTGGCCCAGTTCAAACATCCGCCCGGACAGACCTTCGTGGTGCACGGTGAGGCAGCGACTGCCGCGCAGTTTTGTGGCTTGATCGAGAAACAGTTGGGATGGAATGCTCGCGTGCCGCTGGCCAACGAGACTGTAAGCCTGTGAATCTGGAAACAGTCATTAACCGTCTTGGCGGTTCGAACATGGGGTGAACTTTAGAGCCAGAACGGCTTGTGCCGGGCGAATCGCCGCCACGCTTTTTTCATGACTTCGAGCCGATGTTCGGTCTGGCTGGCATTCCAGCCAGCGAAAAGATGTAGCGCCTCATCCAGTGCGCGGGGTGGGCGATCTCCGGCAAGTTGGCGCACCAGGACTTCGGTGACGGTAATGTCGTTAAGTTCGCCGAGGACGTTCTGTAACGCCGCCAGCGCATGTAAAAAATCCTGTGTCCGGTGGTTAGGATAAAGACTGCAAAAAAATTCCGCAGCATAACGCAGGCGTTTGGCGGCGAGGCGTGCCTCGTGACGCTCTTCTGGCAGCATTCTGGCCAACTGCCGGCCATGTCGACGCAGTTGCTTGTAGTGTTTGGCGAGCGTCTGCTGCGCAATGTCGATCGTGCGCAACTCAGGGCTGGTTGATTTGCGCCAGGATTCGTTTTCCAGCCAAGCGCCGAGGGCTAATAGCAGGCGCTGGTAGCGTTGTGAGCTGATTGCTGAGAGCGCCTGAAGATAGGCCTGCCGGCGAGCCTTTTCGGCCTTGGCGGCCAGGAGCACCAGGCCGTGATGCTGGTGCAGGGGTCGCAGCAGGCGTGGCAAGGTTTCCATCACAAATACATCGAGATCTCGTGCGCTGCCAAGTTGATTGCTGATCCAGCGAATTTCTGTTTCGTAATGGCCGGTGCTATCAGACTCGATGATGTTGCCGAACACGCGCAGCAGGGACCGCAGGCGGCGCAAGGCAACCCGCATCTGGTGAACGCCCTCGATGTCATCTCCATGCAGTACCATCTCCTGGTTGCCCTGTGTATGGGCCAGGCATTCCCAGGCGATCTGTTTAAATGCGTCTGCTGCCGTTCCTTGCGACGGCAGGCTCGTGTAGTGTGCCCGGGTAACGGCGGGCGCTTGCGGCCGGTAGTGAGCGTAGCCACGCTGCGCCTTGCTGATGTTTTCCAGCTCCAGCGGCATGTCCTGCTGCAACGCCAGCGCCAGATCGAACAGGCGCGCCGCGTGGCCGCCCTTGAGTTCCAATTCGATTTCACTGATGGGTTCGCGCAACTCGCCAATGACCAGATCGCCCTGATCGAGTGCGAGTTCGATGCGGTCACCGTTGTCCCAGGCCAGCTGCCATTCGGTGCGGTGTACGTCGGTAGTGAAGATGGGGGAGAGTGCATTGCGCAGGTCGGGTTGATCGAAAATCTTGATCAGTGCCGGCTCGGTGATCTTGCTGAAATCGGGTTGGCCGCTGTTTATGATGTCTTCCCATTCCATACGCTGATGCAGCCCGTTCAGCGCATGGCCGGCAGCCTTGACTGCCTGGAACCAGCCGCCAGACATGCGCCGCACGCGCAGGCTGATCCCGGCATCGAGTAAGGCCAGTTGAGGTGTGTCGTAATAGATGCTGGTGAGTTTGCGGGTGACCGGCTTCCCGGTCAGCGCGTCAAGAATAGCCGGGTGGCAGCGCAGTTGCGGGAGGTCACGGGACGCGATGCGCAGCTTGAGTTCGATCTCATTCGGCATGCTGACCGCGGGCGACTTAGCCGGCGTTGACCAGCCAATGAAGCAATGGTGCCCACTGCTGCAAGTCGCGCCCGACCTGAGACGGGCGGATGTCGAACAGACTTGCCCCTTGTTCTGCGGCCAGACGGTAAATCTGAGCATCTCTCAGGTAAGTCAGCACCGGGAAGCCGCTGGACTCCATGAAGGTCTGCAAGCTGGCGGCGGAACGGGTGCGGGCATCGACGCGTATGCCCGCCATCGCGACGAAGGCGCGTTGTTTACGGATGGCTTTTTCTTCGCGTAGCAGATCGAGAAATTCACGCGTGGCGCCGATGTCGAAGGCGGAAGGTTGAGTTGGTACGATGATGAAGTCGGCGGCCTTGATGATGTCGGTTAGCCTGTCGCCACGCAGTCCGGCAGGAGAGTCGATGACTATCCATTCGGCATTCCGTACCAACCGTTCCTTGAGGCTGTCCTGTGGCCGGATCAGTGGCAGTTTGTGGGGGCGGCGTCCCAGCCATTCCAGCGATGACTGCTGTCGGTCCAGGTCGCACAGGACGACGCGCCGGCCGCGCGTGGCAAAGTAGCCCGCCAGGTTAGTGGCTAGCGTTGTCTTGCCGCTGCCACCTTTGGGATTTGCGATGAGGACGGTGCGCATCGTGTTCAGAGCAGGTCTGGTGACATGACTGCACGTAGTTGGCTTGTCATGCTGCCGAAGCGTGTTCGCCCGCTGATCCACCAAACAGCACCTTTCTTTACGCTCCAACTGACATTTTGTTGCCCCAGCAGCAGTGCGGCGACGGCGCCCAGCGTTGGTTGATGACCAACGATCAGCACACTTGAATTTTCCGCTGGCCAGCCGGCGGTATGTAGCACTTCATGCTCTGATGCGCCGGGAGCAAGTTCGTCGTGCGTGCTAAAATCCAGACCTAAAGCGGCCACGGTCTGTTGGGTGCGCAGGGCAGGACTGACCAGGATGCGGGTGTCAGGTGGCAGTCGCGGGGCCAGCCAGGCGGCCATCTTTTCTGCCTGTTTACGACCTTTGGGTGTGAGTGCGCGCGCAGCGTCAGGCCAGCCATCCTCGGCCTCAGCGTGCCGCCAGAGTATAAGTTCCATCGTTTAGACTTGCGTATGGATAAGAAGTAAATACTAACCCTGCTTCGGATTGAATAACAGTGAAATCTGTAACGCGTTGCCAATTGCTGCTGCCTGGCATGTTCCATGAACTGGCGTTAACCACGCTGTGTCCGCCGGCATTGGGCAAGCTATTGCGTTCTGCTCGCAGGGGCGCTCATTTCAGTGGAAATGATCAGGCCTGGCGTTGTCATTACTTTGGCGTGGCCCGCCAGCAGGATGATCCGGTCGCACCTTTTTCATGCCTGGGTGAAGGGATTGAATGTGGCCCGTATTACTGGCTGTGCGCGAATCCGGTGAATCTGCAATTGCAGCGCGACAGCTTTGTTCTCGCCGATGGGCAGATGCGGGGGCTGAGCCTGGAGCAGGCTGGACAATTGGTTGCCGCCCTCAACCAGCATTTTTTGGCCTGTGGCATGCGTTTCTACGCGCCGCACGCCAACCGCTGGTATTTGCGTCTGCTGGATGTGCCAAGGATGGAAACACATCCGCTGCCGGAAGTCTTAGGCCGGAGCATTCATCGTCTGTTGCCGCATGGCGAGGATGGCCTGCGTTGGCACCAGCGCCTGAACGAGATTCAGATGTTGCTGCATGAGCACCCGGTCAATCTCGATCTGGAGCATGGAGGCAATTTGCCGGTGAACAGTCTTTGGCTGTGGGGGGGGGGTGTGTTGTTGCCCGGTCTCGCTCAGCCCGAACTTCAAGTCTGGGCGCAGGACAGTTTTACCAGAGGCTTGGCGCAGGCGCACGGCAGTCGTGTCATGGGATTGCCCCGTTCTGCCATTGATTGGCTGCGGCAGGGACTGGTCACGGGGAAACATCTGCTGGTGCTCAATGGGTTGGAGCAGGCGGACCTGCAGAGCGGTGCCGGCGAGTGGGCAGATACCCTGGCGCGCATGGATAATGAATGGTTTACGCCTTTGCTGGCCGCACTGCGTGACGGGACACTTGATCGTCTGGACTTGCACCTTGCCGGAACGCGTAAGGTCAACAGTTACAGCCTGTCGCGTACTGACCTGTATAAATTTTGGCGTCGTGCGCGGCCCTTGGGAGCCTGGCTTGCATAAAACAAGCGCCCGAAAGGGATTCTGCGGCCTTTTTTTCTGGGCGTCGGGATGGGGTGGCCTTGGGTCGTGGAGCTTGCCCCGGGCTCGTTTCGGCGGCCGGGGCGAGGGGAATGGCCATGGCCATTAGCATTGTTTCGCGTGAAATTCCGCTGGATATGGCCGCGATGTTGCAGCAGGACGGTATTCACCCGGTGTTGGCGCGCGTCCTTGCAGCGCGTGGCATCCGCTCGAGCAAGCAGCTTGAAGGTGCCTTAAGCGGGTTGATTCCGCCCGCGCAATTGACCAATGTCGAACGCATGGCCAGCATTTTGGCCGATGCCATTGCCGGCAAAAAACGACTCCTGATCGTGGCCGATTATGATGCCGATGGTGCTACAGCCTGTGCCGTCAGCGTACTTGGTTTGCGTATGATGGGGGCCGAGGTTTCCTATCTGGTGCCAAACCGATTCGAAAATGGTTACGGATTGACGCCGGAGATAGTGGCACTGGCCGCCGTGATGCACCCGGATTACCTGATTACGGTGGACAATGGCATCGCCAGTCTGGAAGGTGTGGCCGCCGCCAATGCGCTGGGTATTGCCGTGCTGGTGACTGATCATCATCTCGCCGGGGACGCCCTGCCCGAGGCAGCCTGCATCATCAATCCCAATCAGCCTGGTTGCACTTTCCCCAGCAAGCATTTGGCCGGGGTGGGGGTGGCGTTCTATCTGATGCTGGCCCTGCGTGCCGAGATGCGCGCTCGCGCTGTGTTTGTCGGCCAGACGGAACCTAACCTGAGCGAGTTGCTCGATTTGGTAGCGCTTGGAACGGTGGCTGATCTGGTACGGCTGGATGACAATAATCGCATCCTGGTCGAGCAGGGGCTGCGTCGCATTCGTGCCGGTCGTGGCCGGGTCGGCATTAACGCCTTGATGCAGGTGGCCGGTCGCGACTCGCGGCGTGCCTGTGCTCAGGACTTCGGCTTTGCTGTGGCGCCCCGTCTCAATGCTGCCGGGCGCCTGGAGGACATGTCGCTCGGCATTGACTGTCTGCTGGCAGTGGATGAAGTCGAGGCGCGGTTGATGGCACAGCAACTCGACGCCTTGAATCGTAAGCGGCGGGAGATTGAGGCCGGGATGCATGATTCTGCATTGATCGATCTCGAAGCGTTCGAGCCTGGAGAAAACTATAGCCTGAGTCTGTATCAAGCAGACTGGCATCAGGGCGTGATCGGTATCCTGGCATCGCGACTGAAGGAACACTACCATCGCCCGGTGATTGCCTTTGCTGATGCAGGCGATGGCACTCTCAAGGGTTCCGGGCGCTCCATTGCCGGCCTGCATCTGCGTGATGCGCTGGATCTGGTGTCCAAGCGATATCCTGATCTCATCCTGCGTTTCGGTGGGCACGCCATGGCGGCCGGCCTGACCATCGCCGAACAGGATTACGCCAGATTTTCATCCACTTTTGAATCTGTGGTACGTGGCTTGCTGACTCCAGGTGATCTGGAGTGCGTGATTGAAACCGATGGCTCCATTAATTGGGACGCCATGGATCTGCCGCTCGCCGATAGGTTGGAGAGTCAGGTTTGGGGACAGGGCTTTCCCGCACCGGAATTTGACGACAGGTTCAGGGTCATTGAGCAGCGTGTCGTGGGGGGGCGCCACCTCAAACTCCTGCTGGAAAAGAACGGCCAGCGTTTTGCCGCCATCCTGTTTGGCAGCGTGGCAGTGCTACCGGTCAACATTCGAGCCGTGTACCGATTGCAAGCCAACGAATACAATGGCAATCGTAGCTTGCAGTTGGTGCTGCGACATTGGGAATGAAGTAGACGTTAGTTGTTAGTTATTAGCCCATAGTCGAGAACTAACCAGCGACTAGCGACTAGCGACTTTCACAGGTATCATTCGCGTGATTTTTGATGGGGTCACTATGCGTCGCAAGCTGGTAGTCGCGAACTGGAAGATGCATGGCAACCTTGAGCGTAACCGGTTGTTGCTGCAAGAAATTGTAGCCGGCGTGCAGGGGCTGCACAATGCCGACTTTGCCGTGTGTGTGCCGCATCCCTACCTGTTTCAGGCGCAACAGATGCTTGCCGCGACCAACGTCGCCTGGGGTGCGCAGAATGTGCATCAGGCCGAGCAGGGGGCCTATACTGGCGCCGTTTCGGCCTGGATGGTGGCGGACTTTGGCTGTACGTATGCCATCATTGGCCACTCCGAGCGGCGTGGCCAGTTTCGAGAAACTAACGAGTGTGCGGCCCGCAGCATGAAACTGGCGATCAAGGCCGGCCTGGTGCCGATTTATTGCATGGGTGAAACGCTGGACGAATATGAGGCCGGTGTCACCGAGGCAGTGGTGGCCAGCCAATTGGATGGCGTGTTGAATATCGTTGGCATCAAGTTGTTCTCCAAAGTGGTGTTTGCCTACGAGCCGGTATGGGCCATCGGCACCGGCAGAACGGCAAGCCCCGGGCAGGCTCAGGCGGTGCATGAATTCATCCGCGCACGCATTGCCAAGCATGATCTGGAGGTCGCCGCCGGCCTGCGCATCCTCTATGGGGGTAGCGTAAAACCCGCAAATGCGGCACAATTACTAGTTATGCCTGATATTGACGGTGGCCTTATTGGCAGCGCGTCACTGGCAGCGGACGAATTTGTGGCAATCTGCCGGGTAGCTAATGGCGCCCCGGGCAGCAAGAGAAGAGTGTAGAGATCAATGGAAACGATAGTTTGGGTATTGCATGTGATTGCGGCAGCGTCCGTGATCGGTCTGGTGTTATTGCAACATGGCAAGGGCGCCGACATGGGCGCAGGCTTTGGCAGTGGTGCCTCCGGTAGCCTGTTTGGTGTCTCCGGTTCGGCCAACCTGCTTAGTCGCGCGACGGCAGTGGCAGTCACGGTATTCTTCATCACCAGTATGAGTCTGGCTTACCTCGCCAGTCACAGTGGCCGTCACGCCAGCGTGGTTCATGCCATTGATACGAAGTTGCCTGACGCTGGCAAGAAGCCGGTCAAACCGGTCGATCCTTCAAGATCGCAGGAAGTTCCTCAGTAATTATTGATTTTAAAGTCGGGGTGGAAATCGCTCTGAATGAATGCCGTCGTGGTGAAATTGGTAGACACGCTATCTTGAGGGGGTAGTGGCGAAAGCTGTGCGAGTTCGAGTCTCGCCGACGGCACCAAAACAGTGTTTTTCTTCGTTCAATCTCATACAAAAACCCAATAAAATCAATGCTGTTACGTGAATTAGCGTGCATCCTTGTGCTTTATCGTGCGTTACAGTCGCTTCTAATCCGTATAAAAATACGTATAAAAATACTTTGTATAAAAGTCTTTATACGTTTTGGAGGATGTATGGCATCTGGACTACTGACGGACAAGGCAATCAGCAACGCCAAAAGCACGGACAAGAATCAGACGCTTAAAGATGGCGCTGGACTTTTTGTACTGGTGCATCCGAATGGATCTAAATATTTTCAGCTGCGCACTACCCTGCATGGCAAAGCCAAGCTGATCCAAATAGGCACCTATCCCGATTTGAGTCTTGCAGATGCCCGTGTGAAAGCGACTGACGCACGTAAGTTGGTTGATGATGGCGTTGACCCAGTCCAAAACAAGAGAGTGCAAGCCGATAAGAAGGCGGCGTCCGCTGCGGCGACATTCAAATCGGTTGCCGATCAGTGGCTAGCCATCAAGAAGAGGACATTAGCACCGACCAGTTACCGCAAAATTGTCCAGACATTCAACGGTAACATTCTCCCGCGATTTGGCGCATAGGCTATAACGCCTGTGTTGCTCTGCTTCACATTAACAAAAAAGTATCTTTCAAATTCTGGCGCATCTGGATCAAGCGTATCAAGGACTTGTTCTTCTGCCGCTACTTCCTCAACCCGCCAAAAAGGCCATAGAGGAAAGCCAGCAGGGCGATAATGCCTACCCGACCTTCATGCTTGGCCGCCGGATGGCCGCTTGGCAGACTTTGCGGTCGTTCATTTTGAATAGGCCAATGTGAACATGCAGCCTGAAAATGTAACGGTTATAAGTAGGGATTAGTCCGAATGGACTATTGCTGATAGTCAATTGACCTACGACAATATGAGGACAATTTTGTATTTAACCAAAAAAATTTTGATTATGTT